>JADFWT010000159.1 GCA_015233785.1 Magnetococcales bacterium | reverse complement strand
TGATCAACGGCGAGAGTTACAAGTGCATCGTTGCTGAAGCCGCGAAGAAAGCGTTGGGTATGGATAACATCCAGGAGCGTATCTTCATTGTTAAATTGCTCATGGATGCCAATCAGGATAATCGCGTGGCTGGAGCTGTCGGCTTCTCCAATCGCGAAGATAAAATCTACGTCTACACCTGCAAGGTCATGCTTCTGGTGGCCGGCGGTGCAGTAAACGTTTTCCGTCCTCGTTCTGTGGCCGAAGGCATGGGCCGCACCTGGTATCCCATTTGGAACGCTGGCTCTACCTATGCCATGGCGGCTCAGGTCGGTGCCGAGTTAACCATGATGGAGAATCGCTTCGTACCAACCCGCTTCAAGGACGGTTACGGTCCTGTGGGTGCTTGGTTCCTGCTTTTTAAAGCGAAGGCGACCAACTGCAAGGGCGAAATCTATCTGGAAACCAATAAGGAGATGTTGAAAGATTATCCTCCTTACGGGTTGGCCGCTGTTCCTGCTACTTGCCTTCGTAACCATCTGATGATGAAAGAGATGCGCGAGGGTCGCGGCCCGATCTTCATGAGAACCGATACCGCCCTCCAAGCAATGGCCACCGTCTATGAGGAAGAGTTCGGACCACGGGACGCAAAAAAGAAAATCAAGCGTCTGGAATCCGAAGCTTGGGAAGACTTTTTGGATATGTGTATCGGTCAGGCAGGGGTCTGGGCCGGTGAGAACATTGAGCCCGAAAAGGTACCTTCTGAGCTGATGCCCACCGAGCCCTACTTTTTGGGCTCTCATGCTGGTTGCTGCGGCATCTGGGTCTCCGGCCCAGAAGATATCGCGCCCGATGACTATCATTGGGGCTATCGTTCCATGACCACCGTGAACGGCCTGTTCACCGCTGGTGATGGCGTTGGCGCTTCCGGTCACAAGTTCTCCTCCGGCTCCCATGCCGAAGGTCGTATTGCCGCCAAGGGCATGCTGAAGTTCTATCTGGATCATCAGGACTATACGCCTGCGTTGGAGCGTACCCCTCAGGAACTGGCCGAAGAGATTTATGCCCCGGTTCGCACCTACATGGAGCACAAAGACTACTCCACAGATGAGGAGGTCAATCCTCACTACATCACGCCTAAGATGCTCCAGGCTCGTCTGCAAAAAATCATGGACGAGTACGTCGCCGGTGTTGGTGTCATGTATGTCACCAACGAGACGATGATGAACATCGCTGTGGAGAAGATCGCCGAGTTGAAGAAAGACTCTGAAAAGATGATGGCTCGGGATCTTCATGAGCTGATGCGCGCCTGGGAGAACTATCATCGGATCTATGCTGGAGAGGCGCACCTCCGTCACATGCTGTTTCGCAAAGAGACCCGTTACCCCGGTTTCTATTACAATATGGACTACAACTTTGTAGATGAAGAGAAGTGGAAATGCTTCGTCAACAGCCGGATTGATCCCAAAACCGGCGAGTGGACCACGTTTAAGCGTGACCACCACGATCTGGTCACCAAGCCCTAGTTCTATTTGGGGTGGCGTCCATGAAACATCTAAAGGGGGCGGCCTCCGGGTTGCCCTCTTTTTTGCGCCTATCGCGTTGGATGATCGGTCGGAAACGGATGGTTGATTTTGTTCTTGGTGAAATAATAATCGTAACTATATATTTTAGAAGGTGATTATATTATTTCTCAAAAAAATCGCTTTTTTTCCTTAAGATTTTTCTGACGGTTGCCGATACATAAGACAAGCGGTAGTTGTCACTGGAGCGAAAGGTCGTTCCTCTCTCTGAATAGGGTTGAAGGTTATGTCCTCAGTCAGTCAAACCGTACAGTTCATAGAGGCCGCTGGTAAAAGTGGGGCGTTGCGTTTGGCGCAGAAAAGCCGCCAACTGTCCCACGAAGTGGTGGTCAATAACAATGAGCGGGCTCAAGCTGCCGAAAAGGAGCTGGGACAGAGTGCCAAAGCGGCCTACAGCATCTCTCTGGGAGAGAGCGGCCCGGACAGTCAGAGTTCAGCCTCCAACGACCCATTGAAACAGTATCTGCGCAACATGTAGTTGTGCAGGGCGTTGATTAACCGCTGCCACCGGGATGGATCCCGGCAACGGAAAGAAAGACGCCACTGTAGATGGGACGCTGGAACGAATACCGGAAGAAGGAGATGTTTGGGAATTTTTTGAAGATTGAATTGAGTAGTGGATCAGTATGTTAGAATAGTAAGACCCAATACGATTGGGAGAATGAATATGGCTGCGATTTCGGGCTTGAACAACATGACGGCTGAGATAGGGCGTCCTAGCCAACAGGTGCTGAGTACCATCAAACAACACGCTTCTGGACTGGATAATACGCTCCAGGGTGAGAATATTGAAGGAAGCTCTGAGACCTCGTCTAAGACCAAGGGCTTTGCGGAGAAAGCTGTCTCCGTTCAGTTTTCCGATAAGCCCAAGGAAGCAGGACCGGTCTACACACGCCCAAAATAGGCTTGAATTCACGGCTTTTACGGCTTTCGACAAAAAACCCGGACTTGCGGCGTCCGGGTTTTTTTATGCCTGCGCATCAGCATGTCATTTCTTGTTCGTGGCCTTTTGACAAACCGGCTGAATTGGGGATAATCATGGTTCGACCCTTCCCATTCCTCTTGCATTTGGCGTTCTAATCCATGGAAGAGTTTTCTCGCATCGGACGACTTCCCCCATATGTGTTTGCTGCTGTTAACGACCTGAAATATAAGGCCCGTTTGCGCGGAGAAGACATTATTGATTTTGGCATGGGCAATCCTGACCGTCCTACGCCCCAACACATTGTGGATCGTCTTACCGAGGCGGCCCAGGAGGGGCGAAATCATCGCTACTCGCTTTCGGCTGGCATTCCAGGCCTGAGAAAGGCGCTGGTCGGCTACTACAAGCGTCGTTTTGATGTGGAGCTGGATAAAGAGACCGAGGCCATTGTGACCATCGGCTCCAAGGAGGGGCTGTCGCATCTTGGACTGGCTATCACCAACCCAGGTGATACCGTCCTGGTGCCCAATCCCACCTATCCGATTCACGTCTATAGCTTTGTGCTGGCCGGGGCTGATATCCGCCATGTGCCCCTCTGTCGGGAGATGGACTTTTTCGAAGAGCTGCAAAAAGCGGTGAAGAGCACGTGGCCCAAGCCCAAGGTTCTGGTGGTGAACTTTCCCTCCAATCCTACGGCTATGGTGGTGGATCTGGAGTTCTACGAGAAGGTGGTTGAGTTCGCCAAAGAGCACAACATGTATGTGATTTCAGATATCGCCTACTCGGAGATCTGCTTTGACGACTATAAGCCGCCGAGCATCCTTCAGGTGCCGGGCGCCAAGGATGTGGCGGTGGAGTTCTATTCGCTCTCCAAGACCTACAACATGCCCGGCTGGCGTGTGGGGTTTGCGGTGGGTAACCAGCGGCTGATCTATGCTCTCAAGCGCATTAAGTCCTATCTGGATTACGGCATGTTTCAGCCGATTCAGGTGGCGGCGGCGGTGGCTCTGAATGGTCCCCAAGAGTGCGTGGAGGAGATCCGCATGCTCTACCAGAACCGCCGGGATGTGCTGGTGGACGGGCTGGCCCGGGCCGGTTGGGAGATCGAAAGCCCCAAGGCTACCATGTTTGTCTGGGCGAAGATTCCCGAAGAGTTTCGCAAGATGGGCTCTCTGGAGTTCTCCAAGCTGTTGCTGAAAGAGGCTGAGGTGGCGGTTAGTCCCGGTATTGGTTTTGGCCAGTTTGGGGATGATCATGTACGCATCGCCTTGATTGAGAACCGGCATCGCACCCGTCAGGCGATTCGCAGCATCAAAAAATTTCTCGGCACAGGCGGCGATGTCGTCAGTGCCTGATTACCCTATCGTTTAGAGGATGAATCCTGTGGAAGAGTTGCGCGTTGGAGTACTGGGTTACGGCACAGTGGGTGGTGGAACGGTGCGGATTCTTAAGGAGCAGGCGGCACTTCTGACGGCCCGCACCGGCGTCAATATTCGTCTGCTGCGCATCGCCACGCTGCCTATTGAGAACGATAAGCGGGGTATTGAGCTTGGCGAAACGGAATTGACTCAGGATGTGCAGAGCATCACGAACGGGGATGACATTGATCTGGTGGTGGAGCTGATCGGCGGTACAAAACCGGCGTTCCAGTTTGTAATGGAGGCTATCCAGAGTGGCAAGCATGTGGTTACCGCCAATAAGGCGCTCATCGCCAGCCACGGTAATGAGTTGATCGAAGCGGCTCGCAAACAGGGTGTTGAGCTGGGCTTTGAAGCCTCGGTGGCCGGTACGATTCCCATCATCAAGGCGTTGCGTGAGTCTCTGGCTGCCAACTCCATTGAGGCTCTTTACGGCATTCTTAATGGTACCTGCAACTATATCCTCACCGAAATGCGTGAGCGCAATCTGGCCTTTGATGTAGTGCTCAAGGAGGCTCAGGAGAAGGGTTACGCCGAAGCCGATCCCACCTTTGATGTGGATGGTATCGATACCGCCCACAAGTTGGCCATTCTGGCATCTATGGCCTTTGGTACGCCGCTGGATACCGATTCGCTCTACATTGAGGGGATTCGTCACATATCCGAGGTGGATATCGATTGGGCCACCAGTATGGGCTATCGCATCAAGCTGCTGGCGGTGGCTAAGCAGAGCAAGAAGGGTATTGAGCTGCGGGTTCATCCCACCATGGTGCCGAGGAGTAGCATGGTTGGGGCGGTGGAGGGGGTGTTTAACTCGGTGTTTGTTGAGGGAGATTATGCGGACACCACCATGTTCTATGGACGTGGAGCCGGAGAGCGTCCGACAGCCAGCGCGGTGGTGGCCGATATCATCGACATAGCTCGTAACCTGAAAGTTGGTGTCAATCGTCGGGTAGAGCCGCTCTCTTATCAGGCGGAGCAGATCAAATCCCGCCCGGTGCGGGGGATGGATGATCTGAAGGGGGAGTACTATCTGCGCTTCAGTGTTGAAGATCGCCCCGGTGTGTTGGCGAAGATTACGGATATTCTTGGTCGTCATGGCATCTCCATCCAGCAGATTCACCAGGAGGGTCGCTCCAAGGTGGATGCGGTGCCGCTGGTTATGGTGACGCATAAAACCCGTGAGCGTAAATTGCAGAAGAGTTTGGCGGAGATCAAGAAGC
>JADFWT010000158.1 GCA_015233785.1 Magnetococcales bacterium | reverse complement strand
CATCAAAAAACAGCTTGGATTGGAAGCCAGTCTCTACACAATCTTACAGATTTTGAGTGTGACCATTTTCGAGAGAACGTCGTTAATTCAAATGGTTACGGGTGATGATAACAGTTTAAAGGATGCGGCACCTTCTAACCAGTTGAAATTATTTGATTAAACGTTGGGACACTAATGATAGAATACAGAACCGTCCAACAGGGCGGGTAAACCCAGTCTATTGCTAGACGAGGTTCCCCTAAGAACCGTGCATGCTGCTTTCACCACACAGGGCTCAAGCATTTGAAAGGCAACGTGAATCACCCGCTAAAGTGTGATACTTTAGCTCTGCATTAGTTGGTAGTAGCTCTCATCTTAATCGTGGAAGGCGCACCGCTCACAAAAGTGGAATCATCATTGGGTCTGGGAAAGTTCTCGCCAGTTTTCGGCGAGATGGTCGATGAACCGCCGCACCCGGGTGGAGAGATAGCGGTTGGCTGGATAAACAGCGTAGATCCCCCCTTCCAGGAAGCGGTGATCCTGCAGCAGCTGGACCAGTCTTCCAGCCGCCAGATCATCCCCGACGATGAAAAGCGGCGAGACCGTGATGCCGAGACCACCGATGGCGGCCTGCCGGATGATCCCGCCGTTGTTGCAGCGCAAAGGCCCATTCACCTTGATCCTTCGCTCACTCCCATCCGGAGCCTTCACCCGAACAACTCCAACCGCATCCTGGGCATGCAGGGTGTAGATCAACCATGGCAGATCCGCCAGCGCAGATGCGTTCTCGGGGGCACCGTGCCGGTCCAGAAACGCCGGACTGGCACAGGCGACGGTCTGGAATGGTGCTAGCTGCCTGGCCATCAACGAAGAGTCGGAGAGCTGGCCTATGCGGATAGCCAGATCGACCCCCTCCGAGACCAGATCTACATAGTTATCCGACAGAGCAAGATCCACTTCCATCTTAGGGTAGCGCTCCATGAAAGAGGTCAGGACATCTCCCATGTAGAGCTGTCCGAACACCACCGGTGCCGTGACCCGGATCCGCCCGGACAGCTCTTCTCGGCCCATGCCGACTCCCCGGTCGGCCTCTTCCAAGTCGGTAATGATCTGTCGGCACCTTCCCAGATAGTTCAGCCCCTCCTCGGTCAGATGCAGCTTCCGGGTGGTGCGCTGCATGAGCGTGCAGTCCAGGTGGTTTTCGAGCGCCGTCACCAACTTGCTCACCGCACTCGTGCTTAGCCCCAAATGACGAGCAGCGGCGGAAAAACTGCTCAGGTCAGCCACCACAATGAAGACCCGCATGGCATTAAGTTGATCCATTATCAATTCTTTCCAATCTGGAAAATATTATTTGAATATTTACTGTATTCTATACTTTGAAGAAATCAACTATTAATAGGGCCATCGCGGCGCGTTCGCCGCCCAACTCATTCAGGAGTAACATCATGGCTCAACCCAAAGTTGTTCAACTTGATGCCGGAGAACATTGGCTCTGTATGTGCGGAAAAAGCGCTGACGGCAAATTTTGCGACGGATCCCATCAGGGCACCAACATCACTCCCAAGCAGGTGGTGATGAATGCGCCCGGTCAGGTGGCGCTGTGCCAGTGCGGCAAGAGCGGCAACCTTCCCCACTGCGACGGCAGCCACCAAAACTGAGTGGTACGCCCTGGAGGCTTTTGCGCCACCTTTTTGAAAAACTATTGACGACAAAGGATACATCATCATGAAAAAGCTACTCTTCGCCCTGGCAATCGCCACCCCTATTCTCTCTGGCGTTGCCACCATCCAGGCTGCCGAATCCAACCCGGCCATCGTTCATCGTCAGGGTATCTACAAAATTGCCTCAGGCCACATGAACGCCATTAAGTCGATCCTGTTCCTGGGTTTCAATTCACAGCAGGATGTCGCCTATCATGCGCAGGGTATCGTCTCCGCTTTCGAGCACATGGGCAACTCCTACCCTGCAGGGTCGGATAAGGGCGAGACTAAGGCTAAGGCCAAAATGTGGCAGGAGTTCGAAATAGTGAAGAAGTACGGTAATGAGGCGTATGGCGCGGCGAAAGCGCTGGTCAAGGCGGGTCAGGGTGACAACAAGCAGGAGATGATCACTGCGTTCAAGACCTTGGGCGGCAAGTGCAAGCAGTGCCACGACGACTACAAGAAGGATTGATGCCGTAAGCGTCAGGCGGCTCACCGACCCCATTCCACCCGGTCTCCACGCGCATCTATCCTCTGGCTGGCGTGGAGACCGGGCGAGCCAACACTTACGACCATCTGTATCGGAGCATATCATGGCGCATGACAATCGACCGGCCACGCTGACCAGCATCCGTGTTTGGGATCCCGCCACCCGCCTGTTCCACTGGCTGTTGGTCGCGGGAATAATAAACGCCTGGCTCACCTGGAAATATAGTGATCCATTGATGCGTTGGCACATGTGGAACGGTTATGGGGTGCTCAGCCTGATCCTGTTCCGCATAGCCTGGGGGGTGTTCGGCTCATCGTCGAGCCGTTTCAGGGATTTTCTGCGCGGTCCGAGGGTAGTTCTGGAATATCTGCGTGGCATGATGCGTGGCGAGTGCGATCGCCATCTCGGTCACAATCCCCTAGGCGGTTGGTCCGTGGTTGCCATGCTGGTGGGGGTGCTGGTCCAGGGGGTGGCGGGTCTGTTCGCCAGTGACGACATAATGGTGGAGGGACCGCTCACCTTTCTGGTATCCGGCGGCGTGATCAGTCAACTCTCTTCCATCCATCGGAGCGGCTATTATTTGATCGGAGGGCTGGTGGCCTTGCACCTACTGGCCGTGGCCTATCATTGGGTGGTCAAAAAGGACAATCTGATCCTGCCCATGATCACCGGCCACAAACACTCTGACCAAGTTCCCGCAGCACTCCACAGCGGCATCCTCTGGCGCTCCGGTTGGTCGGCACTGCTGACCTGGGTGATGATGGCAGGGCTGCTTTGGACCATCATTAACGTTTGGCACTGGTAAGCGAGGGTTTAGTCATGTTGATCAAAGGCGTTTGGAGCGAGCCGTGGCACCCCTACCAAGGAGATAATCAGGATGGGGATTTTCGCCGCCAGCCCGCAACCGTCCGGAACTGGATTACCCCCGACGGTCAGGCGGGCCCCACTGGAGTCAACGAGTTTGCCGCCGAGCCGGGTCGCTACCGGTTGTATGTCTCGCTGCTCTGCCCCTGGGCTTGCCGTACCCTGATGGCGCGGCAGTGGCTGGGACTTTCCAAGGTGATCAAGGTGACCATCCTAGATCCTGTGATGGGGCTTCAGGGGTGGCGATTCACCAGTGTCGATCCCGACCCGGTGATGGGCGCCCACTATCTCCACCAGCTGTACACCCGCAACGATCCCCGTTTCACGGGGCGCAGCACGGTACCGGTATTGTGGGACGACGCGCGTGACATCATGGTCAACAACGAGTCAGCGGACATTCTGCGTATGTTGGACTCGGCCTTCGCCCCGTGGTCTCGTCCTGACGCCACGTTGCGCCCGGAGGGGCTGTCCACAGCCATCGACGATCTCAACGCCTCTCTCTACAATAAATTCAACAACGGGGTCTATAGGGCGGGGTTTGCTCGGAACCAAACAGCCTATGAGGAGGCGGTAGCCGATGTTTTCGCTCTGTTGGACAACCTAGAGCAACGTATCCTCGACAATGGCCCTTACTTGTTCGGTGCAACGTTCACCGAGTCGGATATCCGCCTGTTCGTTACCCTGG
This sequence comes from Magnetococcales bacterium, assembly GCA_015233785.1. Classification (GTDB taxonomy): domain Bacteria; phylum Pseudomonadota; class Magnetococcia; order Magnetococcales; family JADFWT01; genus JADFWT01. Next base: position 1,518 of record JADFWT010000158.1, on the reverse strand, counting down.
CGCGTTTCGATGCGGCCTATCATGGCCTGTTCAAATGTAATCGCCGCCGCATTGCCGACTATCCTGCGCTGACCGTTTACCTACGAAGGATATATGCCCTCCCGGGGATTGCTGAGACGGTGAACCTAGATCACATCAAGGCCGGTTACTATGGTCTGAAGAGCCTGAACCCAAACGGAATCATTCCCACGGGGCCGGATGATCCATTCGTCGCGGCTTGAGCGGGTTTTACGATGCGCCTGTTCTCCATGCTCCATGACGTCAACCATCAACGGTCTGGCCGGGGCAATTCATGGCTGCCTTGCCATGATAGCTACGAAACTTGAAAAGGAGTGCGATCATGATCTCCATCGCTTCATCCTCTGAGGAAGTCAGACCGATTTTTCTGTCCCACGGGGCGCCGGACATCCTGGCCCGTGACACCCTGGCCGGTGAATTTCTGGGTGAACTCGGTGGCCTTTTGCCAACCCCACGGGGTATTGTGGTCGTCTCGGCCCACTGGCAACACCAACAGGCCATGGTTACTGGTCCGGGATCCTTGGAGACGCTGCACGATTTTGGCGGTTTTGATCCCGAGCTGTACCAACGCCGCTATCCGGCCAGCGGCGCGCCGTGGCTTCTGGAGACGGTGGCGGAGCACCTGGAGGTCCATGGTGATCCGGTGTCGATGGATAAACGCAGGGGACTGGACCATGGGGCCTGGATCCCCTTGATGCGCATGTTTCCAGCAGCCGATATCCCGGTACTTCAGCTGGCACTGAAGCCAGGGCCGGATTTCCACCACCATCTCACGCAAGGAGAGGGGCTGGCGGCCTTGTCCGCGATGGGCGTCCTGGTGATGGGGTCGGGGTCGATCACCCACAATTTGCATCAGTTGAAATCTCCCGGCGAGAATCCAGACAGTTGGGCTGTTCGATTTCAGGCGCAACTACATCGGGGACTAATGGCGGGGAATGGGGAACGGTTGGCGACAACCATACGTGAAGATCCCGCTTATCGTCAGGCTCACCCCACACCAGAGCATCTGGCACCGCTGTTCGTGGCGATGGGTGCCGGTGGTCGGGGTGCTTTGGCTGAACAGCTGCATGTCAGCTATGACTACGGCAACCTCTGCATGGGGATTTACCGCTTCTAGGGGTCGCCTCAGAAAACGGATTGGGCTCCTATACCACTTCTTGGTGGGAAATATGCTCCTCCTCAATACATCGCCACACTCTTGTCCAAAATAGCTTTTTGAGGATGCGCCCTCCCGGAGAAAGCGGCAAAATGGGATTGTCTAGATTCCATTTCCGCTCACTCCCACCAAGAGGGCCATCCCATGGTAAAAACCAGCAGCCTTTTCAGTCAACTTCTCATTCACTTTCCACGCACTGAGTTTGCCACTCTGGTCAAAAAGCATGGTGCTGAACGGGGAGCCAAAGGATTCACCTGTTGGAACCAGTTCGTTTCTATGTTGTTCTGCCAACTGGCCCGTGCCGACTCTCTGCGGGAAATATGCAACGGTTTGGCTTGCTGTCT
>JADFWT010000157.1 GCA_015233785.1 Magnetococcales bacterium | reverse complement strand
GAAGGAGCTGGAGCTGGTGGTATCGGCCCCGACGAACTCCATTGGCGCCTTGATGGGTGACCGACTGCGCATCCAGCAGATTCTGATCAATCTGATAGGAAATGCCATCAAATTTACCCAACAGGGAGAGATCGTTATTTCAGCCCGTCCGATTGAGTTGACCAAAGAGAGTGCCATCATGGAGTTCTCGGTCAAGGATACCGGAATTGGTCTCACGCCAGAGCAGACATCCCGGCTATTCTCCGCGTTTGAGCAGGCCGACGGCAGTACCACCCGCAAATATGGCGGAACCGGCTTGGGGCTTTCCATCTGCAAGCGCCTGATCACCATCATGGATGGCGAAATATGGATCAAAAGTGAACCAAATGTAGGCAGCACCTTTTTCTTTAAGGTCCCGCTGGGACGGGTTAGTAAGTCCAAACGGTGCCGTCCCATTGTTCCTGACATGGTGAGAACCATGAAGGTGCTGGTGGTGGATGACAATGAAAGCGCGCGCATGGTCATGACCGATACGCTGGATGCATTGGGTCTGGACTCCCACGCACTGAGCACAGGGCATGAAGCGCTGGAAGAGCTACGCACTACATCCAATGAAAACGACCACTACGCCGTGGTGCTGCTGGATTGGCGTATGCCCGGCATGGATGGGCTGGAAGCGGCCAAATATATTCTGTCAGATCACACCTACACCTATCGCCCGGACCCTCTGTCATCCCCGGACGAGCGATTGCCAAAGGTGATCATGATGACCGCTTTCGGGCATGATCATGTGATTACTCAGGCCAAGAAGATCGGCGTTGACTCCTTCCTTCTCAAACCGATGACACCCACCATCCTGTTGGATGCTATCCTGTGGATCTTCGGCATCAGCTCGGAGAAGAAGCATGAGTGTAAAAAAGATGGCATCGACAAGGCGGATCTTATCCAAACTTTGGGAGGGGCTCGTATCCTCCTGGTAGAGGACAACACCATCAACCAACGGGTGGCGCGGGAGATTCTGGAAGGGGTGGCCATCTCTGTCACCGTAGCGGGTAACGGCCAAGAGTCCCTGGACATTCTGGAAAATAACCGCTTTGACCTGATTTTGATGGATATTCAGATGCCGGTAATGGATGGCCATATCGCCACCAAACGCATCCGCTCTGAGAGACGTTACGACGATATACCCATCGTGGCCATGACAGCCCATGCACTGACAGGTGATCGGGAGCACTGTCTGGCCATGGGTATGGACGATTATGTCACCAAGCCGATTGTGATAGAAAAGCTATTTGGCGCCCTCACCAAATGGATCAAACCCCAGGGACATGAACGCCCTAAAAAACTCTCAGATAGCAGTGTCTTAGCTCCCCATGTAACAGAAAGTACACATGGCCCGCTGCCGAAACTACAAGGTATTGATACGGAAGATGCCCTCAAGAGGCTAGGTGGGAATAAGACGCTTTTCCGAGAAATGTGGGTTGAATTTAGAACCGAGCACGTAAGAAGTGTTGATAAACTGAGAGCCGCTCTGTTTAATGAGAAGAATATTGATTCAGCCCGACAGATGGCCCATGCCATCAAAGGGGTTTCGGGAAATCTCGGAGCCACCCCACTCTTTAAGGCCGCATTGGCCCTTGAAAAGAGCATTGCAGATGACGACTCCGAGCACTGGAAAGAGCGTCTGGATACCTTTGGCCTCCGTCTCCAGGAGGTGCTGGAGAGCACAGCTCAACTGGCCCCTTCAGAGCCTAATAAGGTCTCCACGGATATTAAGGCCGAACAGCGCGCACTGTCAGAGGCGGACGTGGCCTTGGTAGATCCTATCTTGAAACAGTTGGCGGATTGGATCGTTGAAGGGAATATTAACGCCGTTGATTGCCTGGACGATCTGCGGTCGACTCTGGAAGGTAGTGTCGTGGATCAACCGTTTCGGGCACTCTCCAGGGCGCTGGGCGATTTCGATTTTGAACAGGCCGGATCACAACTGGAATTGATCAACAGCAGGCTTCATGGTTGATTTAGAGAGGGCGTCCATGACGGAACCGACGCAACAACCGAAAATCCTTATCGTGGATGATATGCCGGCCAATATCAAAATGTTGGTCCACTCTCTGCGCGGTGAGTTTGATATCTCTGTGGCGACCAATGGCGTCAACGCCTTGCGACTCACCGAGAGCGGCAACCCGGATTTGGTGCTGCTGGATATCATGATGCCGAAAATGGACGGCTACGAGGTGTGTCGACGCCTGAAGGCCAATCCCAACACCAAGAATATTCCCATCATCTTTATCACTGCCATGGATGAGGAGTCGGACGAGACCAAGGGGCTGGAACTTGGTGCAGTGGATTACATCACCAAACCCTTCAGCCTACCGATTGTGCAATCTCGAGTTCGAACCCATCTGGGGCTTAAACAGGCGCGAGAGCGGATTGAGCTTCAAAACGAAGAGCTGGAGATGCGCAACCGATTTATCCGCAACACTTTCGGTCGCTACATGTCCGATGAGGTGGTCAACAGCATTCTTGATACCCCGGAAGGGCTGCGGCTTGGAGGTGAGAAAAAAGAGGTCACGGTGATGATGACCGACTTGCGTGGCTTCACCGCCCTCAGTGAGCGGCTCTCCCCGGAAGAGGTGGTCAACGTACTCAATCAATACCTTGAGGCGATGACCGAGATCATCATGAAGTATAACGGCACCATCAACGAGTTTCTCGGCGATGGCATCCTGACTTTCTTTGGTGCCCCGGTTACCCGTGATGATGACGCCCAGAGGGCGGTGGCCTGCGCGCTGGAGATGCTGCAAGCCATGACCCATGTCAACGCGCGCAACCGGGCGCACGGTTATCCCGAACTTAGCATGGGCATCGGCATCAACACCGGCTCCGTGGTAGCCGGCAATATCGGCTCCGAGCGGCGAAGTAAATATGCTGTGGTCGGGGCGGCCATTAATCTCACGGCCCGAATCGAATCGTACACCGTAGGCGGTCAGCTCTTTCTCTCGGAAAACACGCTGAGCAAATGCGGCAATCTTCTACGGATTGATGATCAACTCAAGGTCTCCCCCAAAGGGGTACCGGAGCCCATCACCATCTATCTGGTGGGCGGCATCGGGGCACCTTTCAATATTCAGCTTCCCACACCTGAAGAGCAGGTGCTGGACACGTTGGCGAATAGCATCACCATCAAGATTGCCACGCTTCAAGGTAAGGATGCCGGGACCGAAACCCATGAAGGGCGCATCGTTAAGCTCTCCAAAAACCAAGCAGAGATTGAGACCACCCTGCCATTGGATCGTCTGGACAACGTTAAAATGTTGATTTGGGATCAGACTGAAGCGGTTAATGTGGAGTTTTTCGGTAAGGTAACCAAAGCGGTAAACGCCGAACAACCACTCCCAAGAATCACCTTTACCGCCATCCCCCCTGCGCTGGAGCTTCTAATTAAGCAGCAGACCGCCTGAACCAAGCGCCACCACCACCCGCCGCTCTCACACGCCCGAAATGCGTTCAGGTAAGGGTTTCCCGCAGCGCATTCAGGCTGCACCTCTGTTACTTATGGCACTCCAAAAAAACATGGTGGGGGCAAGATCGGCAATAGTCATGGTCGATATGTTGGCCAATAATAACACGTATCGCTTTGTTTTTTTTGTCAAAAATATGATCGTCCGGGATCGAACTCAGATGCCCGGTTCGCTTAATCATGTTGTCGATGTGATCCTTCACGTCATAGAGAAACAGATGGCCTCCAAACGACTCTCGGCGCTCCGACTCACGAAACAGAAGCTTGACGCCTGCCAGATCAATGGAGTTGATACCGCTGCATGAAATCAGCAGATGTTGTTGCAGGGTGACCGGCCTCTCGACCTTCCGCAACACTGCCTCTACATGGTCAATGGAACCGAAGTAGAGTGGTCCGTCAATGCGCAGAATTTTGAGCTGCTGGCACTCCGGCAACGATGGATCGGTGACAAAGGAACGCGACTTAACGCTGGGATTGGGGACTCGACTGGAGACGCGTGGATTGGCCGTATTCCTGAGAAAAAAGCCGATAGAGAGAATCACCCCCGAAATGATGGCAAACTCCAGCTCAAAAAAGAGCGTCGAGAGGAAGGTGGCCAGAAGCACCGCCGACTCCGATTTGCTGGTACGGATGATCGACAGGATCTGCTTGAAGTCGATCAAATTTTTCGCCACGATCAAAATCACCCCCGCCATGGCGGCAATAGGAAGATGACCAGCCAACGGGGCAATCAGAAGCACAATTCCCAACAGAAAAAAAGCGGAAAAGATCGCCGATAGCGGTGTTTTTCCACCGGCGCTGAAGTTCACACCGGTGCGGGTAAATGATCCCGATGACGGATAAGCCGAAAAGAAGCTGCCAACCACATTGGAGAGCCCCTGGCCAATAAACTCCCGGTTGCTGTTGAGATTCTGGCCGGAGAGGCTGCCGACAGAACGGGCGATGGAGACCGCCTCCACCAAGCCAAGCAGCGCAATGGCCAAACCACTGGAGGTGAGATGGCGCAGAACTTCCAAGGAGAGGTCCGGCGATGAGAGATGAGGCAGCCCCTCTGGGAGGGCACCTACCAGAGCGATATGGTGCTGCTCTACCCCCAGATAGGCGGCTAGAGAGCTGCCGATAATCATGGCGATCAACATATCCGGCAGGCCAGGACGCAGCCAGCGGATCACCAACGCCGACACCAGGGTGGTGATGCCGACCATGAAGACCTGCGGATTAATATCGGGAATCTTCTCAATCAACAGGCTCCAGGTGTGAATAAATGAGCCGCCATTGGGAATCTGCACGCCAAAAAGATGTTTGATCTGACTGGTGGCAATCAGAATAGAGGCACCACAGGTAAAACCCACCACCACCGAATGGGAGACAAAATTGACCAACACGCCCAGCTTTCCGATACCAAAGGCAAGCTGAAACAGCCCGGTGATGAACGAGAGCGTCAATGCCATGGTGATAAATTTGGCGCTACCCGGATCGGCAAACGGCGCAAGTGTGGAGAAGACCACAATAGAGATCGCCGTGGTAGGCCCGGAGATCAGATGGTGGGAGGAGCCGCACAGAGCCGCCATAATGGCCGGCACCATTGCGGTGTAGAGTCCGTATTCCGGCGGCAACCCAGCAATGGCCGCAAAGGCAACCCCTTGAGGCAGCACCACGACTGCGCCGGTAAAACCGGAAATTAAATCACGCTTCGTCGTACGTGGACTAACAAGCGAAAGCCATGGAAGTAGGGAAG
>JADFWT010000156.1 GCA_015233785.1 Magnetococcales bacterium | reverse complement strand
TACCCTTTTTTTTTTTTTTTGTTGCGCAGGCTTTGAAACGCCTCTTGCGCCTCGTTGAGATCCTGATAGGGGGTTTGTCGCAGCGTGCCGGGCGAGCCGGAACGTCCCCACTCCCGGATTACATGCCAGCGCCCCAACAGATCCCGCTGAATCTGGATGGAGTAGTACCAGATGGCGTCGTTGTCCGGGTTGATTCTCTGTAGGTAAGCTTTCATAGGCGATGGTTCTGTGGCGTAAAGGCGATTCGGTAGCGCAGTATGGTCAGGTTCCATTGGGCAAGGCAGGTGTCCACACCCCTGCCACGGCACGGGTTGGGTGTTTTTTTTGGAGAAGGAGTGTCGTTATGTGGGAGATACCCCGCATTTTGATCAATAAGGTGTTGGGTCACGCCCAGCGCAGTGCCCCCGAAGAGTGTGTGGGCGTTTTGACCGGAGAGGGGCGGCGTGTGCGTGGTTGGCGTCCGTTGACCAACGTTCTGGCCGACTCCCGGCGTTTTATGGCCGACCCGGCGCAGCAGCTTGTGGCGTTTCGGGAAATTCGTGATTCGGGGCAGTCGGTGGTGGCCATCTATCACAGTCACCCCACAGGTCCTGCGGAGCCGTCTGCTCTGGATTTGCAGCAGGCAGCCTATCCGGAGGTGCTGCAATTGATCGTCTCTCTGGCTGAGGATGGCCGTATGGATCTGGGTGGCTTTCTGGTTCAGGAGGGGCGTGCGAAATCCCAGGTGATCACTATCACAGAAGGGTGAACGGTGTCTGATCTGCTTCAGAGTGATCCTCATGCCCGGCGTCTTGCCGGGAACCTGGCCGGTTACGACCATCTGTTGATCGCCTTTTCCGGTGGGGTGGACTCCACCTTGTTATTGGCGGAGGCGGTTCGGGCATTGGGGGTGGGGCGGGTGTTGGCGTTGACAGCGTTGTCTCCTACGCTGTCGGAGGTTGAGCGGCAGGAGTCGGAGTCGCTGGCAGTCCGCATTGGGGCGCGTCACCTGCTGCGGGAGAGCGGTGAGATGGAAGATCCTCGCTTTGTGCAGAATGGCCCTCGGCGTTGTTATTACTGTAAGTCGGCGCTGTTTGAGATGGCTCGTCAGGTGGTGGAAGAGCAGCCTGAACCTCAGAGGTGGCAGATGGCCTATGGGGCCAACCGGGATGATCTGGGGGATGATCGGCCCGGCATGGTGGCGGCTCAGGAGGCGGGCGCGGTTGCGCCTTTGCTGGATGTGGGGTTGGGTAAGCTGGAGATTCGCAAACTCTCCCGCCTGCACGGCTTGCCTACGGCGGACAAGCCTGCGTTTGCCTGTCTGTCTTCGCGTTTTCCCACCCATACCGCCATCACGTTGGTGGGGTTGAAACGGGTGGAGGCGGCGGAGATGGTGCTTCGGAACAATGGCTTTCGTCAATATCGGGTGCGGGACTATGGGGGGCTGGCTCGGGTGGAGTTGGGGCGGGACGAGTTGGGGCGGTTGGATCATGTTGGCCTCAAGGCTCGCATCATCCAAGGGGTTCTGGCGGCGGGTTTCGAGAAGGTGACGCTGGATCCTGATGGATATCGAATGGGGGGCGCTGCTCCGGAAAAAATCTCTGTTCAGTTGCCGCTTTCCGGCTCCAAATCCTCTTGAATGGGTAGGCAATAGTTGCCTTATGTGGAAAAAAGCGCCGCATTGTCGTGCCCTCTGTTTTTCTCTAACTGCATGTAAATAAAAGACAACACAACTTGGCATGCCGATTGACTTATAGAGACTGATCAACCTTTTTTTATCGGTTACAGGAAAGGCGTGTTCATGTCTCTGTTCAGTATGTCCGTTGCAACGCCGGTGGAGCCACCTCCCATCGAATCGATGGATCAGGCCGCCGCTGTCAAAAGCGAGGCGGGCGGGCCATCCTTCATGGATGCCATGGAGCAAGCCAACACCAAGGCGGCCAATGAGGCGCAGAATCAGCGCCATCTTAAACAGCAGGATGCCAGCAAGGCCCGTCTTGGCGAAGGCCAGAGCAGCGCCGAGCAGGTCAAAGGGCAGCTATCGGCCTCTGAGGCGTCTAATGCCAAGGAGAGCGGTGCTGCGCGCAAAAAACCTGCGGTGGCCAAGAGTGATAGCCACGATGCCACTGCCGACGAGGTTCGGCGGGAGAATGTCGATGCCGTTGCTCTTTCGGGCGGTCCGGCGCCAGAGGTGCGGCCTGATGTGCTTTCGGGCGGTCTGGCCGAAGGGGAGGGGGAGGAGGCGCCTGTGGTCTTCGGTGGTAGCGGTCTGGATCGACTGCTCTCCCAAGGGGTGGGTGTGGTCTCTGAGCCTGGAGAGGGTGGGATGCCCCAGAACGCCTTTGAGATGCTTCGGGCCAGTGTTGGTATGAATGCGCCGGGTCTGAATGGTCCGACGGCGGGTTCCAAAGGGGAGTTTGATGCCATCAAGATTACGGCCCCAGGCGGCGTAGGGGGTGCGGCTGCGGCCAAAAAGGCCGATGGGGCAGGCGTCAAGACTGAGGGGATGCGTCCCACGCTTTCGACCCGCTCTCCCGATTTTGCCGACGAGTTAGCCAATAAGGTCGGACGTTTGCGGGTGATCTCCCGTCCGGGTCAAACGGAGCAGGCACGGATTATTCTGCAACCCCGCGAGCTGGGCGAGATCCGTATTCAGATGAGTGTTGATGAGGTGAACAAGGTTCAGCTCTCTATCTCTACCGAGACCGAAGCAGCCAAAGAGGTGCTGAATCGGCAAATGTCTCAGCTCAAGGAGGCGTTAGCGCGCCAGGATCTGGGGTTGGCCGATGTGTCGGTTGAGGTGGCGGATCGTGATACCGGCTTCAGTTGGAAGGCGCATGATTCGGGGGATTCTCCAGAGCAGCGGGCTGAAATGCGCCGCGCCGCCAGAGCTGGACGCATGGCACGTCAAGCGGAAATAGAGCCGGAACCGGTTATTCAACCACCAGTCCGAGCGGGCCCAGGCATGAGTATCTTTGCGTAACAGGAGTCCTGTGAGACTCAACCGGGCGTTGTGAGCGAGACCCGGATCCCTGACGGAGGCGCGACCGATCAGGGGTCCGGGTTTCGTCGTTTTTGGAGCGCTTCCGGTTTTTGGCGTATATGGGGACAAGAGATGCTATCAATCAAGGATTGCGCCAATTCAGGCAACAGTTGCCGCAAGGCTGGAAGAAAAATCTTCCCCTTCAAGTTCCACGCTTCGTAAAGATTGTTCATATTTTAAAAAAAGATCAATAAAAACAGCAAAATAAAATGGGTGCGCAGTTGGCACGCTACGTGAACTAAAAAAGACTAAAGTTCGAAAATATTTTGCCGATAGGCGAACGAACTAAAAATTGAAAGATTGAATTGATCTCGTATTGCGCCACGAGGAGAGAAGCATGGAAACCGCATCGATCAGTAGTTTGCCAACGTATGACCCTAATGCCGCCAAGTATGCCGATCCTGAAAAGGATGCGTCAGAGATGCGTGTTGATTTCCTGAAGATGCTGACTGCTCAGTTGGAGCATCAGGATCCCATGGAGCCCGTAGATAATAGTCAGTTTACCGCCCAGATGGCACAGTTCTCCGCCCTGGAAGAGCAGCAGCAGGGCAACATTCTGCTCAAGCAGCTTGTGGAGGCGCAGTCGGTCAGCGGCATGAATCAGGCGGTGTCGTTCATGGGACGCACCGTGCTGGCGGAAGGTAATCGGATTCAGGCCAAGGATGGCTCCGGTCAGGCCGGGTTTGAACTCTCTGAGCCCTCTACGGTAAGCATTTCGGTCTTTGATGAAGCCGGGCTTCTGGTCCGTTCCACCGAGGCCAAAGCGCATGATATGGGTGAGCATAAGTTTAATCTGAACGATCCGGTCTTTGGTGAAAATCTGCCCGACGGTACCTACAATTTTACCGTGAAGGTGCACAGCTCGATGAGTGGCGATGGTAAGGCTACGACGCTGTAGAGCGGCGTGGTGACCGGTGTGGTCAACGGCAGAGCAGGTGCCATGTTGGACATGAATGGACGTCAGATTTCCATGAGTCAGGTGAGGCGGGTGGATATGCCGGCCTCTTGAGTCGGACCGGGACGCAACCGCTACAACCTTATTAGATCGAAGATAAAGTAAGACAGGAGACGCCATGTCAATCATGCAGGCTATGCTGGCCGGTTCCAGCGCGCTGAACACCTACAGCGAAGCGATGACCGTCATCGGCAACAACCTTGCCAACGCCAATACCACGGCGTTCAAGTCCAGCCGCGCCACTTTTGAAGATGTGTTGATTCAGACCGTCGGTATCAGCGGCACCCGGGCCGCGACGCAGGTTGGTACCGGCGTAGGTCTCTCGGCCATTGATCAGAACATGACCCAAGGTGCGTTCAACTCCACCGCCAACGTTATCGATCTATCCATCGACGGGCGCGGTTTCTTTGAGGTGAAGGATCCCAGCCCTGGTGCCGCAGACAGCACCACGACGACGCTTCCGGCCACCTCTTCCAATGAAGACACCTTCTATACCAGGGCGGGTGACTTCAAGCAGGATAAGAGTGGCAAGCTGGTGGCCAACAACGGCTTGATTTTGCAAGGGTGGGAGTTGACCACGGATGGTATTCCGGCCAGCAGTCAGACAGCCGACGTCGATCTCAGTACCTTTGAGACCAGCCCCCCCAAGGCGTCCGGCCTGGTGGATGTGGGGGTGAACTTCAACGCCGACGAAGTGGTGATTACCGACCCGCTGCACACCACCTATGATCCCAACGATCCGGCCAGCTACAACAACTCCACCACGGTTCGGGTGTATGATTCGCTGGGCAAGGGGCACAATGTCGATCTGCACTTCAAGAAGTTGGAGGCCACGCCGGCCACAGTGAACACGACGGTAGGCTCTGCTGTCGATTTCTCCCTGAGTGACGCCAACACTGATGTCACGTTCAAATTTACCGACGCGGCGGGCAACGTGGTTACGGCGGATGCGTTTAACTTTGCCGATGCCGGGGCACAGACGGCTTTTGATCTGACCCAGCTTACCACCAGCGGAAACCCTATCGCGCTGACGGCAGGTACCAGTTATGACATCAGCTACACCACCAGTGCCGGCTCATTGACCAACATGGTGGGGGCCGATGGTGTGGCCGAGGTGGCGGGCAACGCCTGGTCGTGGCATGCGGTGGCCAGTTCGGATGAGCTGGTGGCAGGGGATCGCGGAACCGGAACCTATACGGCGGTGGATCTCAACAACGCCCGCGCTGTGGATACTACCGGCCTGACGGCGGGCTACGAAACGGGGGTGTTGAAGTTTGACTCGGTGGGCCGATTGCTCTCTGAGGGTTCCACGCCCATCACCTTCAA
>JADFWT010000155.1 GCA_015233785.1 Magnetococcales bacterium | reverse complement strand
TGCGCAAATGCCCTTATTGCGATTTTGCCTCCGAAGCCCATGAGGTCATCCCGGAGCAGCCCTATCTGGAGGCGCTACTTCGGGAGATGGCCCTCTGGCGGCACCGTTATCCCCATGATGAGCGCCCTCTGATCTCCATCTATCTGGGGGGCGGCACCCCTTCTCTCATGCGCCCTCAATCGGTGGCGCGCCTGCTTTCCGTTATTGGTGAGCTCTGGCCGCTGGCAGCGGATTGTGAGATCTCCATGGAGGTCAACCCCGAATCGGCCACGCCAGAGCGGTTGGCGGGGTATCGTCAGGCTGGGATGAACCGGATCAGTCTGGGCATTCAGGCGCTGGATGAGCGGCGTTTGAAGTCGTTGCAGCGGCCCCATGATCTGGCCACGGCTCGTCGGGTGATGGGGTGGGTTCGACAGCAGGGGTTTGAACGTTTCGGGTTGGACCTTATTTTTGCCACGCCGGGCCACACCCCGGAGTTGTGGCATCAAGAGTTGGAAGAGGCGCTGGCAGCGCAGCCGGATCATCTCTCCTGTTATGCCCTGACCCTGGAGCCGGGAACCCCCTTCCATCGCCGCATGGAGGCCGGGGATCTGCAACTGCCGGATGAAGAGATGGGACTGGCTCTGTTTCAGCAGACTCGGCAGGTGTTGACGGCGGCGGGCTATCCCCCTTATGAGATCAGCAACTTTGCTCCGCCTTCGGGGCGTTGTCGTCACAACGTCAACTACTGGGCGTTTGGCGACTATCTGGGCTTTGGGGCAGGTGCCCACGGTAAGTGGAGCGATGGTGGAGGGGCGGTCTGGCGTATGGATCACTCAGAGGGGGTTCGGGGGTATCTCAAAGCGGTGGAGCAGGGCAAGCCGTGGCGGGCAAAGCGCCTCTCTTCCCAGGATGCGGCATCGGAGTGTGTAATGATGGGGCTGCGCATGCAGGAGGGGATGCATCGCGCCACCTACGCCGGTTACGCCGGGGAGGATCTGACAGCGCGCTGGCCTGAGGAGACAGCCCGCTTTGTGGAGATGGGGCTGCTGGCGCTGGAGGATTCCCACATCCGCCTGACGCCGGAGGGGGTGTTGCTGGCCGATGGCATCATGGCGGAATTTCTGGAGGGGGGCGCTTGAGAGCCTCTCCCTGTCAGTGGATTCCCTTTTGGTTGAAGAACGGGGCGTAGGCCATGTCGGTCTTCATGATGTGGTTCACCAGCCAATCCTTGAGGAAGCCCAGTAGTGAAGTGGCCACCGAGGTGTTGCCTTCTTGGATTTTTGCCACAAAATTTTGCACCTGACTCACCAGTTTTCGGTGCTCTCGAATATGGGCTTCGGTCTGGGGGTAGCCGTGCTCTTCGAACATCTTCTCTTCGTAGTCAAAGTGCTCCACTGTGTAGTTTACCAGTTCGGGTAGTAGGGTATTGACCGCCTCGCTGACTCGCCCCTCCTGGACGCTGCGATAGAGCCCGTTGACCATATCCACCAGCCGCATGTGCTGGCGGTCGATCTCCCGAATGCCGACGCTGAGTTGATCGCTCCAATCCATGAGGTTTTGGGAAGCGCCACTAGAGACGCTGGTGTTCAGAAAGCCGCTTGAGCCGTTGTCGTCGCCCAGATTGAAGTAGGCGATGGCGTGGTTGAGTTCATCAGCCTGCATGGAGAGGCGGGAGGAGGATTCCGCTAGTTCAGAAGCGTTTTGGGCGTTGGTCTGAATCACCCGATCCAAGCTCTGGATCGCGTTGTTGATCTGGTCGGCACCTTGGCTCTGCTCCTGGGAGGAGGCGCTGATCTCCTGCACCAGTTGGTCGGTCTCTTGAATGGCTGGAATCAGTTCGTTCAGGAGCTGATCCGCCTGCTGAGCAACCGTGACGCTTTTGCCTGAGAGTTGGGTGATCTCACCGGCAGCGCTCTGACTGCGCTCGGCCAGCTTGCGCACCTCCGAGGCCACTACGGCAAATCCTTTGCCCTGCTCGCCGGCTCGGGCCGCTTCGATGGCGGCGTTTAGTGCCAGAAGATTGGTCTGGCGAGCGATATCTTCAACAATACCGATTTTGTCGGCAATCTCCCGCATGGCGTTCATCGCCTCTCCCACCGCATGGCCTCCCTGCTTGGCCTTCTCGGCAGCCACTTTGGAGATCTCCTGGGTTTTTTTGGCGTTTTCGGTGTTTTGCGTGATGTTGGCGGTCATCTGCTCCATGGCGGAGGAGGTCTCTTCCACTGAGGCGGCCTGTTCGGATGCCGACTGGGAGAACTGCTGGGTGCTCTGCTCCATGCCGATGCTCTCGTCGGCCACCTTGCCGGAGGTCTCCTTGATGCCGGTGATTACCTCCCGCAGCATCTGGATCAGCGTGAAGACGGTGCGCAGCAGGGAGGAGACCTCATCTTTTCCTGAGGGTTCGCAGGTAACTCGCAGCTCCCCTTTGGAGAGTCGATCCAGTGTGTCGCCGCATCGAAGCATGGGGCCGAGAATGCTGCGAACCAGCAGCCAGGCCAAAAGCATACTGACGCCGCCGCCTATGCCGGCAGTGATCCAGACCGCGAGCTTGGTGTGAGAGATGGCCTCCAGCAGTGCTTGGCCCTGGCTGCCCGATGTGTGGATCTGGTCCAGTGCGCTGAAGATAAAGTAACCGCCGCTAAGCCAGATCACCATAAGCAGGATGAATCCAGCCGTGAGACGTTGACCGATTGTGAGATTTTCCATGAGCGCCATGCCCCCCGGTGAGCGATCAATTTAAGAGCGAATTCAAAAATGAAGGGCATTATGGCAAAGTTGTCATGTAAAATACAAATCAAATTACACCAAGTGAATTATCTGCCTGAGAGGATCCGTTGTCCCCGCCCAAGAGGGAGGGCGTTATGAAGTGCCTGTTGCAGCTTGCGTTGTGCCAGTGCGACAGCTTGGGAGAGGGGGTGTCCAAGGGCCAGGGCAGAGGCGATGCTGGAGGCCAGGGCGCAGCCAGTGCCGTGGAAGCCCTTGTTGCTGGGTATTCTTTTCTGTGTGCGGCGATAAAAAGTGTCTCCATCAAAGAGTAGATCGGTGATGCGCTCTCCTGGAAGGTGGCCGCCGGTAATCAGAACCGCTTTCGCGCCTCCCGGTTTTGTCAGGATGTGAGCTGCCTGCTCCATTTCGGCTTCGCAGCTAACCGTCCGTCTGGTGAGTTGCTGCGCTTCGGGCAGGTTGGGCGTCAATAGGGTGATGCGCGGCAGAAGCTCCTGCATAAAACGGCGTCGTCCGTCGCCATCCAGCAGTTGTCCGCCGCCGGTTCCAGCCAGTACCGGATCGGCCACCACCGGAATCTCCGGATAGCGTCCCAAAACATCCGCCACGGCGGAGACGATGCCGCCATTGGCCAGCATGCCCAATTTGATGACATCGGCTCCGATATCTTCCAGGGTGGCGAGCATTTGGGCCGTCACCAACTCCGGGTCCAAAGGCTCAACCCGGTGGACCCGTTCGGTGTCCTGGACCGTAATGGCTGTCACGGCACAAAGCCCGATCCCCCCCATAGCGGCGATCATCTTCAGGTCCATCTGGAGTCCGGCTCCGGCGCTGGGGTCGGAACCGGCCACGGTGAGCACGCGCCCCTGTGGAGGGGGCGCTGTTTCGGTAGAGGTCGGCGGTGGGGAGGCCATTTCAGTTTCGGGTGTTGCCCGCTCCTCAGCGAATGTTCAGGGCATTCTTCAGCAGATAGTAGATGGAGAGAGTAAGAGGAGGGACGTACATGAGGGGTGAAACCTCGGCGGCGATCAGCACCGAAGCGCCCAGAAACAGCAGGCCACCGGTAATGGATGTGGCCTGACGCCGGAAGCCGGAGTCCACCCGGTTTTCAAGATTCTTGAGAAAATCGGGATGCAGGCGGATATGCATGCGGTCGTGGGCCAGACGCTCCAGTCCACTGTGCAGAAGGCGGGGTAGATATCCGGCGACGTGGGTCAGATCCTGCATATCCCTTTTGGCCCGGCGCATCTTGCCCTTGGGCCCCATATGCTCTTTCATCCACGCCCGCACCAGGGGCTCGGCCAGTTGCCACATGTTCAGATCGGGGTGCACCTCACGGCCCACGCCCTCCAGGGTGAACATGGTCTTCTGTAGCAGCAGAAGTTGCGGCTGCACCTCCATCTGAAATCGCTCGGTGACCTTGAACATCTGCCCCAGCAGTTTGGCGATGGAGATCTCTTTCAGGGGGCGACCAAAGATGGGCTCTCCCACCTGTCGGCACGCCTCCTCAAAAAGCTCGATATCGGTCTCCGGGGGGATATATTCGGCATCCAGATGGATCTGCGCCACCTTGCGGTAGTCGCGCATCAGGAAACCCTTGAGCATCTCCGCCAGCCAGAGTCGGGTTTGAAGCGGCACCTGTCCCACCATGCCGAAATCGACAATAGCGATGGCTCCGGTGGGCTTGACAAACATATTGCCCGGATGCTGGTCGGCGTGGAAGTAGCCGTCCCTGAACACCTGATTGAAAAAGGCGCTGATCATGTTTTCCGCTACAATTTTTCGGTCTGGACCGGCATCGGGATCGCGCAGGTATTCACTCACCGGCGTGCCGCTGATCCAGCCGAGGGTCAACACCTTGGGGGTGGTGAGGGGCCAGATTACCTCAGGAACCTGTAGCGTGTCGTCGTCCTTGAAGTTTTCCCGAAACTGCTGAGCGTGAGAGGCCTCCACGGTGAAGTCCATCTCATTTCGGATGGTTTCGGCAAACTCATCCACCACCTTCACCGCCCGCAGGCGGCGCAGATCGGGAATATAGGTATCAATCAGTCGCGCCAGGGAGGTGAGAATGCGAATGTCCGCCTCCACCTGACTGGCCGCGTTGGGACGGATCACCTTCACGGCCACTTCGCGGCCATCGCGGGTCATGGCCTTATGCACCTGGGCGATAGAGGCCGAGGCGACCGGTTCTTTGTTGAACTCGGAATAGTAGGTGTCGATGGGAGCCCCAAGGCTCTCCTGAACGATCTCTTCCACCTGCTCATAGGGAAAAGGGGGCACCGAGTCCTGGAGCTTTTTCATCTCCAGTCCTACTTCATCCGGCAGGGTATCCATGCGGGTGGAGAGGGCCTGACCAAACTTGATGAAGGTAGGCCCCAACTCCTCCAGCGCCATGCGCAGTCGGGCTGCTGGGCTGTTCTCCCGGCGGTGACGGCGCACCGAAGGACGCCAAGCCGCCATCCAGGCACCGATGCGAAAGAGGAGGATATTGTCAGCCAGGGGGCCGACCCGATGCCGAACCAGAATATTATAGATGGCAAAGAGTCGGCTTAGATTCCGAAAAGCGTTGAGCATCTAGGATCCGCTCTCCTCTTTGGGGGTCGTCTCGTCGGCATCAGGA
>JADFWT010000154.1 GCA_015233785.1 Magnetococcales bacterium | reverse complement strand
CTTGGTGATGGTCTTGGCCTTAGCCGGTGACTCGACGACAACGATGGCTGACATGATCCCTCGTCATTGATTCTATTTAGAGAGTTAAAGGATGGATTGCCTGAAGCTGTGTCTCAGAGATCCTGCCGTAAGGCGAACAGGTTACCGGGAAGGCGCTCCACAAATCCAGCCATTTCAAGCTGGAGTAAAATGCGGGATAGCGCTCCCACTGTCAATCCACAATGACGCGCAAGGTCGTCGCCAGAGAGCGGACCAGAGGCCAAACCTGCACATATAGCAGCGGTTTCCGGCAGTGCCTGAAGCGCCTTGGGAATCACTGGAATCACGGGAGGCACGACCTTTTCAGGAGGCGCTGAGGGGCCGAACGCGAGCGCAGCAGCATCTCCAGACTTTTCGGAAACCCCAGAAGCGTCATACCCTTCATCTTGAAGAACCGTCTGGGTCCAGGAGAGGGCCTGCAATATATCTTCCGCCTCCTCCACCAGGGCAGCCCCCTGACGCAGCAGGCCGTTACTGCCCCGAAAACGCGGATCCCCGCCGGGGCCGGGCACCGCAAACACCTCGCGGTTCTGATCCAGAGCCGCGCTGGCGGTAATCAACGCCCCGGAGCGCGCCCCGGCCTCCACCACCACCACACCCCGACAGAGACCACTGATGATACGGTTGCGCCCGGCAAACAGCCCCCGCACCGGCGGCGCTCCGAAAAACGCCTCGGTTACCACACAACCCCGCTCGATAATGACCCGGCGCAGCGTCTCATTGCGGGCCGGATAGTTAACATCAAGACCAGCCGCAGTCACCGCCACAGTGACGCCTCCGGCATCCAACGCCCCGGCATGGGCTGCCGCATCGATACCCACCGCCAATCCACTTACGGCCACCATTCCGGCCCGAGCCAAACCACCGGAGATACGATAGGCGGCCTGCATACCCAGATCGCTGGCCTTACGCGCCCCCACCAGCGCCACCCGCAACTCGCCCTCAAGATGCCGGGGAGAGCCGAGACAGAAGAGCACCGGCGGCGGATCGAAAAGCGTATTGAGAATTTCAGGGTAATCGGGCTGACCCCAAATCAGCATCATGCCCCCCAGCGCATACAACCGGTCCAACTCCTGAAGCGCCCAGGCGCGGTTCCACCCCTTGGGATCACGCAGCCGACCAAGTCGCACACCGGGCACCTCTCCCCAACGGTCAGGGTGGGCCTGTAGCACCGCACCCGGCGTACCGTAATACTGAACCAGCCGCAGCGCCGACGTACGCCCCAACCCTGGCGTGGAGAGCAGTGTCAGCCAATCGACACTGAGCGTCTCATCTGCCATCTGCCGCATCAGGGTGCGGTGAGCCAGTCATCCCGCCACACAGGTCGGGCGGCCTCCTTGATGTAGGCAAAAGAGGCCTTCTCTCCCACATGGATTAACACCGCACGCCCAATGGGACGCATGGTATCAAACATGCCGTCACGCTTGATAAACTGCTCACCGGCCTTACCTCGGGAGCGGGCAGCGACACTCTTGGCGGGGGTGGTTCCCCGATAGATGGCCATGGTCAGGCCGGGGGCAACCCGGTGACGACGCCCAAGCCCCACCACCACCATGTGACCCCGAGCCGAAACCTCCATGCCGTTCTGAATCTTCATGATGCGCCCCTGCACCGGCGTTCTCGGCACGGCGTGCAGAGGGACGTGTCGCACAGGACGCTTCCAGGGGAGCAGCATATCTCCGGGATGCAGAGGACGAAGCGCACGCTCCACCCGTGCCAGCGCACCCCCCGGCAGACTTCTCTCCACCCGAAGTTCGCCCAGATGGCGTAAAATCTGCCCAAGATCCTCCCCGGACTCAGGATCCTTGAGCTTGGCCCCCTTGCGAAACACCAACAGGCGGTCGCCGGATTTTAGAGAGTGCTTATGACTCACCTCAACCATGTCGTTGTAGGAGATCTGAGTCAGCCCCTGCTCGGCCTCCATCAGCAGCTTGCCCTCTCCTTCATATCCCAACACAACGATTCGATCCCAAAAATCGGCGACAGTCAGTTGATCTTTATCCAGGGAGACCTCACTGCCGCCAGCGCTGCGCACCGGCTCTCCAAAGCGAATCTTCGGGCTCTTCTTCTCCACCCGCAATCCACCCGGCGCATAGGTTTCGGCTCCAACCTCCAGCCCCCACCCCACCGACAGAACCAACACTCCCACCAATAGAGCCATACGGCGCATCATGAGGCCCCCTTTCGACCGATTTTGGGCTCCTGGCCCTGGATGAGCCGCTGAATATTGGCCCGATGGCGCACAAAAACCAGTAGCGTAATCACAATGGATACATAAAAGGCGCTCTGCGTACCGCCAAAAAAGAGCAGGACAGGCAGCAGCGCAAAAGCCACCAACGCCGCCACCGAAGAGTAACGAAACAGAAAAGCGGTCCCAAGCCAGATCAACAGCGCCGCCGCACCCGCCCAGAAGACCCAGGCCAGATGGATACCGAGGGCCGTCGCCACCCCCTTGCCGCCTTTAAATTTTAGATAGATGGGAAACAGATGACCGAAGAAAGCCGCCAGCGCCATAGCCGGAAGCAGCAGATCACCCTCCCCCTCCACCATGCGAGCCGCCACCACAGGAATCCCCCCCTTGGCCATATCGAGGAGCAGCGCCATAATTCCGGCGCGCTTCCCCGCCAGACGCAGCACATTGGTCGCCCCGATATTGCAACTGCCTCGCTGGCGCAGATCCCGAACCCCATGAAGTTGCGCCACCAGCAGCCCAAACGGAACGGCCCCCAGCAGATAAGCTCCCAGCACCCACCCCATCCAAATCAGGTCCATACTGCGCCTCTCAGCGTCCCTTTGTGTTGAAGCTCCACCCAGCACGAAAGATGGCGGGTCAACGGCCAACCCCAACCGGGGTTCCAACAGCACCATACGTAGGGTTGCGCTGCTCCCAAAGACGTTTCACATCCCCCTTAATACGCAACTTTCTCTCTACCTTGCGAATGGCGGTCAATGCCACTTTTCGCTCGGCCTTGGAGGGGAGCCAGGCGCTGGAACGGGTGGCTGATGCCCAGCCTCGACTGACCCACAACCCAAGAATCTGCGCTTCTCGCTGGAGAGCGCCACGCAGGGCGCGAGCACTCACCTCACGAACCACATCGCTCACGATGGATTTCAGATCCGGCGGAAGACGCCGAAACCAGCCGTTATTAACGGTAAAGACGGTCCAACCGTGCATCTGGCGAATCTGATGAAAAAAGTCGCTCCCTTCCGGGGGAAAAGCCCCAGCCAGCGACTCCGGCGTCGCCACGATTCCCTCCACCCAACCGGTGGCGGTGGCGGTGCGCAGATCGTCCATGGGGGCGTAGACCGGTCGCCACCCCATGGCGGCATGTACCTTGCGCATCCAGGACTCATCGGGAACCCGCACATAGAGATCCCGAGGCAGCGCCTCCATACGCCGTTCGCCCCAGCGCAGACTTAACACGCCGTAAAACCCCAACGACCCATACCCCAACACCTTGAGGTTGCGCCGTCTGGCGGTGGCACTCATAGCCCTCTCCAGCCGACTGCCGGGAAAGGCCAGCACCTCTTCGTTATTTGTAAAGAGGCGCGGAATGGTCAGCAACCGGAAAGACGGCAGGGTGTGGGCCAACACCACACCAGAGGTAAACCCTCCGTGGATGCGGCCATTGATCTGCCGCTTCAGAGCTCTCGCCTCGGAGCCCATCCGCCCCCCGGAACTCACCTCCACCCGAATACGCCCACCGCTGCGCTGCCCAATACCGGCAGCAATCTCGGAGAGCGCCTTCACATAGGTCATATCCTGCCCCTGGACCGCTGCCAGACGCATCACCATGGGACGCGCCCATAGCAGCCCAGGAGATAACAGAATAACCGTCAGGGAGAGAACCACCGAAATTACGGCATAAACGCTTGCGCGACTGTTCATTAGTTCACTATCGTTAATCGATTTATGATATCATCCGCCCCATCCAAAAACCGTGGATCAGGACATCATCTCAAATGCCATTGTAGAGTAAACTGAATCCACGGAACAACGCGTTTCTAGTTTTAGACAGAGAGGAACCGATGGCTTTTTCCCTAAATAAGGTCCAACTGATCGGAAATCTGGGACAGGATCCCGAAATCCGCTACACCCAGGATGGACGCCCTATTGCCAGTTTAAATATCGCCACATCCGAATCCTGGATGGACAAAAACAGTGGGCAACGCCAAGAGCGCACCGAGTGGCATAGAGTCTCTATTTTCGGCAAACCTGCTGAAATCGCTCAGCAATATCTGCGCAAGGGAAGCAAAGTCTTCATCGAGGGATCCCTGCACACCGAGAAGTGGACCGACAAGCAGGGGCAGGACCGTTACACCACCAAGATCAAGGTGGCAGGCTTTAACAGCCAGATGATCATCCTTGATCCGCGTGGCGGAGCCGGCGCTGGAGCCCCCAACCAGCAGGGCGGAGATTACCAGCAGGGCGGCGGCTATCAACAGAATGCCGCAGCGCCCCAGCCCGGATACGGCGCGCCAGCCGCCGCACCGGCTGCACAAGCAGCCCCCCCGCAAAACAACCAAACCCCAGCCGCCGCACCGGACGCCATGCCCGACTTCGACGACGACATTCCGTTCTAGAGATACACCCCTTCCCCGCGACAGACCTCCGTCGCGGGGGATACCCCATCCCCACTCATAGCGGCCAGAAGTAAGGAATCAACAAACTGGCCAGCAACCAGACCGTTAGATTAAGCGGTAAACCAGCCCTGAAAAAGTCGGCAAACCGGTAACGCCCAGCCTTCAACACCAGCAGGTTGGTCTTGTAACCGATGGGCGATGAGAAGGCCGCGTTGGCCCCAAACAGCACCGCCATCAAAAACGGCATGGGGTTGACCTTCAACATGTCCGCCACCCCCAAAGCTATCGGCGCAAAGAGAATCGCCGTAGCATTGTTGGAAATGACGTTGGTGAAGATGGTCACCAGCAGGCCGAAAAAGGCCAAAACCCAGTGGGGGCTCAACCCCGACATCATCTCCACCATCCCCTTGGCCAGAACCTCTGCCGAGCCGCTCTCCTGCATGGCCTGCCCCAATGCCAGCGTCGAGGCTATGAGCAGCACCACCTCCGGCGGAATGGCCTGATACCCCTGCTCCAGAGTCAGACAGCGGGTGGCCAGCAGCATGAAGGCCCCCAAACAGGAGAGAATCAACATGTTACCCATGGGGGTCAGGGCCAACACCACAATACCAAGCAGAATCCCCACCGCCATACGCGCCTTCGCCATGTTGATGACTGACTTCTGCGCACCCCAGAAGAGAAAAAATTCATTGCGGGAACGCAGCGCCCGA
>JADFWT010000153.1 GCA_015233785.1 Magnetococcales bacterium | reverse complement strand
GTTCTCTCTTGGCCCAGCGTGCGCCCCTTGCTTCTCTTGATGAGGATTCGTGCAGGTGGTGGACACGATGCCTTTGATTCGGAGCTGCAAAACGATCCGGTCGCCTCCAGCGCGCTCTTCTCTGAACCCACATTCTGGACCGACCACAACGCTCAATGGGTCTACTATGGTGCGATGGATCCCTCCCTGGGTCGGGTAGGTGGGCGGGGTGACCCTTCGGCGATTTTGGTAGGCGGTTATGACCGCACCTCCGGGGTGTTGGATGTGCTGGTAGCGGACATTCGACGCCGCGTACCGGACAAGATTATTGAGGATGTCATCCGCTATCAGCGGGAGTACAAATGCACGCTGTGGGCTGTGGAAGCAGTGCAGTTTCAAGAGTTTTTGCGTGCTGAACTGATCAAGCGTTCCACCTTGGCTGGTGTACGGTTACCCGCCAAAGCCGTCAAGCCAAGCACCGATAAAGATCTACGTATCGAGTCTCTACAGCCCTACATGTCTGACGGGCGTATCCGCCTACACCAAGACCAGACCACCCTGACTCAACAACTCAAACACTGGCCCAAAGCCGACCACGACGACGGCCCGGACGCCCTGCACATGCTGCATGAGCTGGCTGTGAGTGGGGCGGGTGTCTACGCCTACAAACGGGTATCCGGTCGTCGTGTGCGGGCTGGCTCACGGAACTACTTTAGCTAGGAAATATCATGTCTCTGCTTGATCAACATGGCCGCCCCATCGCCACAGGTAAACTCAAACAGCGCCAGACAGACCGCATCCCCGGCACCGTGCGCTACGCCATGGGAGACGGGGCGAGCTATACCTCTATTTCCCAGGTTAAACAGGCGCTTGATGGTGCCAAGCGGGGCAATCTATTTGCCCAAGCCTTTCTCTTCGAAGAGATGCAGGAACGGGATGATCAAATCAGTACCGAAATGGCTAAGCGTGTTATGGCGCTGACTGGGTTAGCTTGGAGCGTTGAGCCCCCGCCCGATGCCACACCCGCCGAAGAGAAAGCCGCTCAAACGGTCGAAGACCTGTTGGAGCAGCTGGATATGGAGGCCACCATTGGTGATTTGGCACGCGCCATCGGATATGGCTACGCCTGTGTCGAGATCGAGTGGAGCCGCAGCGGTAGCGTATGGGCACCCAACGCGCTACACCCACGCCCTCAGACCTGGTTCCAGACACCCCAGGAGATGCCGGATACTCTGCATCTGCGCAATGCATCAAGTCCAGACGGTGAGCCGCTGAACCCTTGGGGATGGATCACCCATATCCATCGCGCCCGGAGTGGCTATCCGGCACGGGCTGGACTGTTTCGCACCCTGATTTGGCCCTATCTGTTTAAGCACTACAGCATGCGCGATTGGTTGCGGTTTATCGAGCTGCACGGCCTACCGGTCCGTGTTGGGCGCTACGACGCCAGCGCATCCCCGGAAGATCAAGAAATCTTACTGGATGCTGTGGTTGGGTTGGGGAACGATTTTGCCGGTATCGTGCCAGAAGGCATGAGTATCGAGCTGTTGGAAGCCACCAAAAGCGACTCCAAACCGTTCGAGGCCATGTTGCGCTGGTGTGATGCGGCCATTTCTAAGGTGCTTGTTGGGGGTACACTCACCAGCCAAGCCGACGGTAAGAGCAGCACCAACGCACTGGGCACCATCCACAACACGGTACGGCAGGAGATCCGAAACAGCGACGCCCGCGCCATTGCCCGTACTCTGAACCGGGATCTACTCCATCCTATTGCCGCTCTTAACCATGGAGTCGCCGATAAGCGCCGCGCGCCGCGCTTCCATTTCCACACCGAAGAACCGGAAGATATCAGTACGTTGGCGGGTTCTATTGCGACGCTGGTCAATACAGGTATGAAGCTTCCACGGCGGGAGATGCAGCGCAGGTTGGGTCTACCAGAACCGGAAGAGGGCGAAGAGATCCTAGCCCCGTTAGGTACTACCGCCCCACCCCAAGCCCCTCAACAAGCCGAAGCCGCGACCCGCCTGACCGCTTGCCCCCATTGTAGCGGAGAGCACCAGACATCCCTCTCTGCCGCCCCATCCGAAGGCAAGGATGTGGTCGAGCAGTACACCGCCCAAGCCATGGAGCGCCTACCTCAAGCGATGGATCCTCTTATGGCACCTATTCGGGCATTATTGAGCGAGGTATCGAGCCTGGAAGAGTTTGGTGACCGCTTGCCGGATCTGTTTCCCGATATGGATACCGATGAATTTGTACGCCTGCTGAACGACGGCACCACAGCGGCTCATCTTGCCGGACGCCATGAGGCCGAACATGGGCGCTGAGTATGGTGATTTACCGTTTCCAGAAGCCATCTCATTCTTCAAAGAGAAGCAGACGGTGCCTTCGGAACACTGGAATGATGTGTGGAAAAAGAAGCATGACACCCACTTCATGGTAGCCGGTGCCACCAAGGCCGAACTGCTGGACGATCTACAAAAAGCGGTCGATAAAGCCATTAACGAAGGCTCGACGCTGGCCCAATTTCGTAAAGATTTTGACAAAGCAGCCGCCAAGCATGGGTGGGAATATAACGGTGACCGCAATTGGCGCACCAAGATCATTTTCCAGACCAATATGCGCAACGCCTATGCTGCCGGACAGTATGAACAGATGACCGAACCGGGCGCCATGAAACGCCGTCCGTATTGGGTCTATCGCCATGGAACCCCCATACGCGCCAGAGTACAGCATAAGGCGTGGAGCGGTACCGTGCGCCCTGCCAACGATGGTTGGTTTCAAACCCACTTTGCCCCCAATGGCTGGGGATGTACCTGCTACGTCGAATCGATCACTCGGCGCGAAGCGGATCGGCGGGGTGGTCCCAGCGACATACCGAATGATGGGCACTACACGTGGAAGGATAAGCAAGGCAAGACCCATCAAGTGCCGGTCGGTATCGACCCAGGGTGGGACTATATCCCAGGCGCATCACGCCAGCGCCAAGCGGCACAAAAGAGTATGGAAAAGCAGCCACAACCGGTTCAAAAAGCGATTACCAAGGAGGTGGAAGAGAAGAAGAGATTCAAGCCCGCCAAGACAAAAAAGGAGGCCAAGACCTGGGCGCGAGCCCATGATATTGCCGACCGAGCTGACTATACCAAGCTCGATCTTCGTGCCGTCAATGCCATGAATGAGAGCATTTTTCGACATCAAAATCAGTTCCCTGGCTTGCGTCAGTATACGCGCTTCATCGGCTCAACTCAGGCTCGGAATGCGTTGGAGTATCGGGACGACATCAAACGTGCCACGCAGCAACTGAAAAAGAAACATGGCTGGCCCCATCAGCGCGCTAGAAAAAAGGCCATCAAGAAGGTTAAAAAAGCCTCCGTCAGAAAACAGGATGGTGCAGAGGTCACCTTTAATGGCATCGCCAGCGGCATATCCATCAATGATGACGTAGGTGGCGATACAGACTTCATGGAGGAGGTGCTAGAGGCTGAGGTGGATATGGGGCATCATCCCCACGGCGTAACAACCCTCAAAGCGGTATTTGATCATGAGTGTGGCCATCTTCTTGTTGACTGGCTTGGCGGCACTCAGGATAATAAGGAGGTCAACGCCCTGTACAATGCGTGGCTTCTGGCAGACCCAGACGGACAAGAACTCTCTCTATACGCTCAAGGCTCGGCTGATGAATTCCTAGCCGAAGGCTGGGCCGAATACCTCAATAATCCCAACCCAAGAAAATGGGCGCAGAGAATTGGAAAGCTCCTGTTAAAACAAGCCAAGCAGAGGAATAAGGAATGAGCGAAACGTCCAAAAAGAAGAGCGTTACAGACTCTGAACGTGCCGAATCATCATCTGACCTATCCCTGCCTAAACGCAGCAGACGATCCTTTCGCATGAGTCCTGAGAGTCTTGCACTGGCACGCGAGCGCACCGACAAGAAGCGGGCCAAGGGGAGCCGTTAATCATGGCGGGTGCCAGCAACCATCTTCATATTGACATAGACGATGAGAAGGTGCGCGATGCACTCCAGAACGTGCTTGACGTGGTGGAGGATCCAACCGAACTCTACAAAAGCATCGGCGACTATCTGACCAATAGCACCCGAGATCGTTTTCGCCAAGAAGAGTCACCGGAAGGCGTCGCATGGCAAGAACTTTCACCGACCACCCTGCTCGGCAAGAGAAAGGACGATAAGCGCATCCTGAAGGAGAAGGGCATTTCGGGTGGTTTGATGGGGCGCATCTCCCGCCAAGCCAGTCGAGAGGGTGTTCGCGTCGGGAGCAACGTCGTCTATGCCGCCATCCACCAATTCGGCGGTTTAGCAGGTCCCAAGGATCGCCGCGTGATCATCCCCGCCCGTCCCTATCTCGGCCTCTCTCCAGAAGACAAAGCCGAAATCATGCAACTTGCCAAAGACGAAATCATGCAAGACTGGTAAGAAAAAACACCCCCTCTCAAATGCATCACACGGCCTTTTTAGCGTGTACGCCATGCTCTAGTATTGCCAGCCGTGAAAATGCCTTAAATCGCATCCTATGCCGTTTTTCCGCTTTTCTCCCCTTCTAGGCCACTGAAGTCCTTCACTCTGAAAAACCCCCTTGTATCTTGAGACAATGGGGGCATGAACAAGTCAACACACCTTATCGCCATTCTCTCTTTTGATCTCACCCAGGCTTCGGACGCCGTGCGTCTACTGCCAGCGGGCTCGTTCCGCGCGCGGGATGGACGCCCCGAAGATGCGGAACACTGGGTGATCACACAAGAGACCGCACAGACAGTCATTGCGGACTTTGAAGCCAGCAAGACCGACTTCCTTATCGACTTCGAGCACCAGACCATCCATACCGAATGGAATGGACAGCCCGCACCCGCTGCTGGTTGGGGCAAGCGCCTGACATGGCGTGATGATGGTCTGTGGCTGGAAGAGGTGGAGTGGACCCCAGAAGCACGCAAGATGATCGAAAATGGCGCCTATCGCTACCTTTCGCCCGTCATGAACTATCTCCCAGGCAGTGGCATCGTGCAGCGTGTGCTGCACGCCGCTGTCACCAACAACCCCGCCCTGGATGGCCTGGGCGAGCTACAGAACCGTGTAGCCGCCAGATATCAGAATAACCATCCACAACCCAAACCGGACAATCCCATGGACAAAGAAACACAGCAGGCTCTTTGCCAAGCTCTTGGCTTGGAAAACGACGCCGACGATGCCGCCATCTCTACCGCCCTCACAGAGATGAAGACGCGGACCGAAAGCCTGGAAAGCCAAGTGGCTAGCCTGACGAGCGGTCCGGACACTCAAGAGGCGTCGAACACACCCGCACCCGCAGCCCCTGATCCAGCCCAATTCGCCCCTGTTGCGGCATTGAAGGCCACCCAAGATGAACTGACTGCCCTGAAGCAAGA
>JADFWT010000152.1 GCA_015233785.1 Magnetococcales bacterium | reverse complement strand
CAACTGACATCCCCCTCGCCCCCTAGCGGTAACAAATGTAGTTTTACTTGCGCGCCCTGGCATAGCCACTTTGGGAGAGGCAGGGTGAGAGATACCAGCACACTTCCGGGGCTAACGTTTTTCAACAGACCAGAAACCTTCTGGGCGTCGGAAAAAGCCACAACCACATCGTCGATGACATTGATGCGTGGCGGACGTGGTTTAACGTCGTGTTCTCCCGGCAACATGAAATCCCTGGCTGCCTTATCCTCAGCCATGATGTGATCCACCAACCAGTTAAGAAGAAGGTCAAACAACTCACGGGCAACCTGTTGAAAATAATCGGTTCCCGGATCGGAGATGCGGTCTCTCAGCGCCCGCGCAGTTTGGGAAAAATCGTCATGAGAACGCTTATGGGCCGAGAAATCGTCATAACCATTTTTGCTCAGAAGCGTCTCCTCAAAGGCAAGGTGCTCCTGCACATAGGCTTCCACCTCAAGGGCACGCACCTCCACCTCTTCCTGGCTGGGCGCGCCTTCCAACAATCGGCTCACCTCATGGGTCAGCCGAAACAAGGTGTGATGCTGCTCATCAATCTGCTCAATGTCCAGTCGAAGATCCTTCTCAAAGACCAGTGACTGATTTTTATACTGAATGACTAAAGTTTCCATGATATCCCCTGCCGAGTGTGTTGTTTTGATGGCGTCGGGATAATAGGAGAGATCCCATATGAATGTCCACCGCCCACCATTCTGACCGAAAGAGTCTCCCATGTAAATCGGCCTGCGTTCATACAGGATGTAAAATCCGTTTACACATTCCTCTATTTTAACATATAATTTTGTGTCCCTTGATTTGTATCTCCCACCAAACCCCCTACGTAGAGACCGCATCCATGAGCTTCATCAGCAACCTGAACGTTAAATCCAAACTGTTGATCATTCTGATTTTCTCTCTTATCGGCATGAGCCTTATCGGCTGGGCCTCTCTCTCCAAGACCCGGACTATTTTGCTGGAGGATCGTCAAGACAAAACCCGCAATCTTGTGGAGGCGACCCAAAGCATCTTGAAGGATTTTCATGCGCAAGAGCGGCGTGGCGAATTGAGCCGAGAACAGGCCCAGCTTCAGGCATCCCGTGTGATTGGCCACCTTCGGTACGAGGGTGATAATTACTTCTGGATCAACGATATGGGCCCCAAGATGGTGATGCATCCCATCAAGCCGAATCTCAACGGCAAGGATCTCTCCAGCAGCCGCGATCCCACCGGCAAGCCTCTGTTTAAAGAGATGGTGGACGTGGTGCGTCGGGATGGTCAGGGCTTTGTGGACTACATGTGGGCCAAACCGGGCCACGATAAACCGGTACCCAAGCTCTCGTATGTCGCCGGTTTCCAGCCTTGGGGCTGGGTGGTGGGATCCGGCATCTATATTGATGATGTAGATACCATCTTTCTACAACACACCCAGACCTTTCTTTTGATTCTGCTGGGCGTTGGCGTGATGTTGATTGTGCTTTCGCTGGCCATTGCCCGTGACATCAGCAAGCCGTTGACCGAGTGCAAGCATCTCTTTGTGGAGCTGGCAAAGGGAGATCTGGGCGTCCAGTGCAGTATGACCCGACAAGATGAGATCGGTGTGCTGTTTCGCTCGTTGAACGATATGTCGTCGGCCATTCAAGGCGTGGTGTTGAGGGTTCGTGAGGCGGCTTCTCGGGTGAGTGCCGGATCGGAACAGTTATCCCAGACTTCCCGCTCACTCTACGAAGGCGCCAGCTCCCAAGCCGCCGCCATTGAGGAGACATCCGCAGCCATGGAGGAGATGGTCGCAAACATTGACCAGACCAGCAGCAACGCCCAGAAGACCAAAGTTGCAGCCGGCAAGGCGGCCAAGGGTGCCCAAGCGGGGGGTGAATCGGTGGGCGAAGCGGTGATCGCCATGCGTCAGATTGCCGATAAAATCAACATCATTGAGGAGATTGCCCGTCAGACCAATCTACTGGCGCTCAACGCCGCCATCGAAGCAGCCCGAGCCGGTGAGCACGGCAAGGGGTTTGCGGTGGTGGCCAGCGAGGTGCGCAAGCTGGCCGAGCGTAGTCAGATGGCCGCATCGGAGATCAGCACGCTATCGGGTTCCAGCGTCTCGATTTCCGAGCAGGCCGGACAGCTCATGGAAGAGTTGGTGCCGGAGATTGTACAGACCTCGGAACTGACGGAGGAGATCTCCTCGGCCAATGTGGAACAGAACCAGGGCGCCGAACAGATCAATCAGGCGATTCAAGATCTGGATCGCGTCATTCAGCAGAATGCAGGCGCTTCAGAACAGATGTCCGGCACGGCGGATGAGCTGGTGGACAACGCCAATTTGCTCATCGAGGCGGTGAGTTTCTTTCGAATTGGCGACCATCGTCGATCGCTCTAAGCGGCCCATGCCTTAAGGGGGGCACAGGCTACGCCGCCATGCCCCCTACCTCACACGCTATCTATCCGCCCACACCTCTTTGAGTTCTAGAATTCTGGGCAGAATCTCTTCAAACAGCTCGACAAGGCGCGGCTCAAAATGGTGGCCGGAGCCCTTCCGTATTTCCACTATGGAGTCCTCAATGCTCCAGGGCTCCTTGTAGGGTCGCTTCATGGTCAGCGCATCGAACACATCGGCAATGGCGACCATCCTGGCCGACTCGGGAATAGAGCTGCCCGACAGGCCGCCCGGATAGCCGGAGCCGTCCCACCGTTCGTGATGGCAGCGGGCGATCTCAGCCGCCATGGTAAAAATCGGCGCATCGCTCTTGCTTAAAATGTCGAAGCCGATCTGAGCATGCTGTTTCATAATCGTCCACTCTTCCGGCGTCAACTTTCTGGGCGCTTTCAGAATGTTGTCCGGGGTGCCTATCTTGCCGGTATCGTGCATGGGGGCCGCCAGTTCCATCCGTTCGGCCATCTGCTCCGACCACCCCGCCGCCTCGGCAAGCGCACGAGAATAGGCCGCCATGCGCCAGATGTGAACGCCGGTATCCGTATCATTGTAATGCCCCGCCTCGCCCAGCATGAAAATCGCTTGCCGCTGACTATCTTCCAGCTCTTGCGCACGCACCAATGAAAGATGGGTCTGCACTCTGCGCAATACGATGGGGCCGGAAACCGGCTTATGAATAAAGTCTACCGCACCTACATCAAACCCCCGCACCTCATCCTCGATTTCACTCATGGCGGTGACAAAGATGACGGGCATATCTTCTGTAGAGGAGTTGGCCTTTAGCTTCTGGCACACCTCGTAGCCGGTGATATCCGGCATCATGATATCCAGCAGTATGAGATCGGGGAGATGCTTGGTGGCGGCTTCCAGGGCTTTTTCACCATTGGGGGCAAAAATCAACTGGTAGCTATCCTTCAAAATCTGTCCCAGAACACGGAGATTATTGGGCTCATCATCCACTACTAGAATTTTCTTCATCACGCTTTGCGCTCCGACACCAGACTCACGTTAAGTTTATCGGCCAATAGTTCTGCTTTGGCTCTTGCCCCATCAAAATCGAACGCTGTCACATCGCTTTCAATGGGCACCAAATCAACTTTTTCTACATATTCGGCAAGTTTAGTCAAGATCGGCTCAACGACATAGGGATTGAGCGCATCCAGTGCCGAGAAGAGTTCATTCATGATCGACTCAACTTCGGCCGCATTGAATGATCGGTTTGGTGGAGGTGCTTCGTTGGCGGCGTTGCTCAGTTTGCCGATGGCAGCAGTCACGGATTGTAAGACCAGATCAAGCGCATCCAGCTTGCGAGAAATCGATGCCGGTGAACCAGCCGATTTCAGATCGGCATCAATCTCCGCGGCTAACCGAGCCACCTCTTCAATGGCAAGATTGGCGGCCAGCCCTTTTAAGGCATGGGCAATACTTCGGGCGCGCTCCAGGCCCGGCGGAGAGCGCTCCATGAGGCGCTTCATCGCTTGTGCATCGTCGACATGCTCCGCAGCAAACGAGCGCAGAGCGTTGGCATAGATCTCGGGGGCACGCCAGGTCCGGAGCGCTTTTTCATGATTGACAGCCTCTGCCAGAGGGGAAAAATCCACCTCAACCTGAGGCGCGATGCTGATCTTTCGACAGCTGTTCTTTTGACCAGAGCCCTTGGGGACCAGTGTCTCAATTTTGGCAAACAGACCATTGAAATCAATCGGCTTGACCTCTACCCCATCCATCCCCGCCGAGAGGCATTGATCGTACTCTTCCTGCATGACACTGGCAGTAAGCGCCAGGATTGGAACATGGGGGCCACCCGGCTGCTCCCGGTCACGAATCGCTCGGGTTGCATTCACCCCATCCATCTCCGGCATCATGACATCCATCAGGATGATGTCGTAGGAGCCGGCACGACTCTCCTCCACCGCCTCAAGACCGTTTTTAACCCAATGGACTCGATGCCCCTGCTGCTCCAGCCGTAACTTGGCCAACGTGGCATTGGCCTTAACATCTTCCGCAAGAAGTATCTTGAACAGGCGTGGCGACAGATAATCTTCAAGCTGGATCCGGCGCTCTTCAAAGAGACAGGCGTCGTCGGTGATCGCCTCGGGCATTCGGCTGGTAAAGTGGAACACGGAACCCTCTCCAGGTTCGCTCTCCACCCATATTTTGCCCTGCATCATTTCAACAATCTGCTTGGAGATGGTGGTGCCTAGCCCGGTACCGCCAAAACGCCGTGTGGTGGTTTCATCCGCCTGAGTAAACGATTCAAACACGGTGGCGATCTGCTGCGGCGTCATACCGATACCGCTATCCATCACAGAAAAATGCAACATCTCCGCTGCTTCACCAGCCTGCACAGAGATCGTCACCCCGCCCTCCTGGGTAAACTTGATGGCGTTACCCACCAGATTCAACACCACCTGACGAAGGCGGGTGGGGTCGCCTATGAAGCGCATAGGCAGCGTGGATTCATATTCAAGATTGATCTTCAGCCCCTTCTCCACGGCCTGATGTTCGACGGTGCGCAGCATGTCGGCCAAAGCATTGGGCAGGTGGAAACAGACGGCTTCCATGGCAAACTTGCCGCTCTCCATTTTGGAGACATCCAGAATATCGTTGATGATGCCCAAGAGTGATCTGGCCGAACTGAGGATCGTTCCCACATGTTGTGCCGTGTTCGCTGAGAGCGCTTGATCCTGAAGCGCCACCTCGGCAAAGCCGATGACGGCATTCATGGGGGTACGGATCTCGTGACTCATGTTGGCAATAAAAACGGCCTTGGCCCTTGCGCCCGCCTCGGCGGCCTCCTTGGCAATCCGTAGCTCTTGCTCGGCCGCCTTCTGCGCGGTGATGTCGCTGAGAAACCCGACAAACAGATGTTTGTCTTCAGAAAATTCGGCATGTCCAACCGAGAGATTCGCCGGAAACACGCGCCCATCACGCCGCAGGCAGGTCACCTCACGC
>JADFWT010000151.1 GCA_015233785.1 Magnetococcales bacterium | reverse complement strand
GTTTTAACACCAAAATGTTCAGCACGTTCTCGTAAAAGAGCATCAGGAAAGGATCTGACGTGAACCGCAAGATCATCTTTATTTAGCTTGCGACCATAGGGAGCCCGTGTTGTTGGGGCCAAGTCGGGCCTTTCTAGCCAATAATAAACGGTTCTGCGACTAACGCTGAAAACTCGGGCGGCTTCTGTTTTGCTTCCTCCCAGTTTAACGAAGTCAACGACTCGTGTTCTCAAATCAATGCTATAGCTCATGCGTGCTATGATACAGTGCGCAAGACTGAATTGGAACGACTATAGCACTTCCAATTTAGATGATGAATCGAGTATGGTGGGAGCAGTCCACCGAGGTGTAATCAGCACCCCGGCGGACCTAACCAAACAACCCTTTTGCTGGAAAAAAGGAGTCACCCGGCTATGTCCGAGCTTACCCAAAATACGCCTAAAAGTAACGCCCCCAACACCGACCCGATCCACTCACCATGCCAAGCACTCATCCGCCATGAGCAGGTGCAAAGGGCCGTCACTGATCAGCTGAGCCGTGTTGACGCCTTCATAAACGCAGCTGGTGTTCTGGCGGCATCCGAAAATCAGGATCACTCTGCTCTGATTAAACGGCTCTGGAGCGTCACAGCAAAGATCACCAACGAAACCCGTATCATGCTACTGAACCAGAAACCACTCACCAATAAAGGCCGGTCAAGTCAGCGCATTGAAGCTGCTAGCGTCGCTGCTGAAATTCTTGCTCGTCTCGACTCAACATCACCGCAGATTCCGAAAAAAAGACGTGCGCCGCTATTTGAGCTTGTGCGTGAAGGGCTGGAGGTTCAGGTGGTGCTGGAGAATACTGCTGCTGGATGATCTGGTGGGCTCTCCGAGTGCCTGCCAACCTTGGGGAGCCTTGTTTACCATGAATGAGGAAAGTTCATGGTCGATCCGACCTAATTCTCAACAGACATTCCATTGTGGACTACCTTTTGCTGTAATGGTGGGCTCCAAGAGACCACTGAGACAGAGAGTAGACTACCATGGCGCTGACATTTGCAGACGCGATGCGTGCTTGGGGCATCCCCAGGAGCACGTTCTACAAGGCCAAGAAATCAGGGCGATTATCTGTTGTTGAAATCGCTCCTGGCAAGCCTGGAATTGAACCTGCCGAAATGCAACGTGTTTGGGGAAAGCCACGCCCGATGGTCCACCCTGGTGGACTACAAAAAAATGATGGATGTATTGAGACAGGCGTTTTGGACCCCATTCCACAAGATGGTCCACCATTTCGCGACAGAACTGATGATCTGGTCGATGCTCTGAAAAAGCAAATTGAATCGCTTGAAGATCAGGTGACGCACTTGCGACAACGGGAGCGGGAGCAAGCGACCATGTTTGGACATCAGCTCCAGCAAGCGCACGATGAAAATGCTCGCCTTCTGGAAGTTGTCCAGGGCCAGCTAAGACTCATTCCAGACCAAAGGCCGAAGCCCGAAAAAAAGCCCTTGCATGATGTCGCGGATGGAGCGAATGTGAAGGTGCCGAAGAAAAAACGTCGCAAACGGAAGGGAAAGAAAAAGAAAAGATAGACCTACATAAACGAGAAAACCCGCTCTCTCATGTTTCTTGGCCGAGACTGAAGAGCGGGTTTCCATACATCGCTTGGAGATCATCACTGGCTCCAACTGCACCCCCGATTATATCTTATCGCGGCTGTTGTTGGTAGTGCAGATTTTCTCCGAGCCAGGAGGAAGCAATGCCAGCCACCGCCGCCACCCCAGCAACCCGCGCCCTCAACCCCTTCGGCCTTCGCGCCATTCTGGATCAGATCAAGGCCGGTGCCGCCCGGATAGTCGCGCCGATCTTCCGGCAGATCCCCCACGATATCGGCGACGCTCTTCCGCAACGACAGTTCTCCAGGTATCAGCGCGATGTTTTAGATATTGTCTTGCACTATGGCATCGGCTTCCACAAAGACGTCGCCGACGTCTCCATAACATTCATATCAAAAAAAACCGGCATCGACCGTGCCCACGTATCGAGAGCCCTCAGCAGCTTAATTGCTGCAAATGTCCTTCGCCGAAGTGGTGGCCAGTACGGGCACAAATATGAAATCCTGCCGATTGATGGATGGGGGATTCCGATCCGTCCGGGAGCCGTTCCGGCCAAGGTCGGGCAGGTCTATGAATTGCCTGTCGAGGCTCTGGAGAGCATCAAGGGGGGGGTTGCATATACCGCAACACCTGGGGGTTGCATATATGGCAACCAAGAAATAAAAACAGAACAAAATAAAAATACAACAGCAGCACCCCAGCTCATACAGCCACCCGTAACCGATAGCGGGGAAGGGGATGGCGGTTGTTGTTCTATCGCTTCGCTCTCAACAGCAAACCCATCACAACCAGCACTGCCTCAGACGCTCTCCAGTGTTTCAGAAGATCAGAGAGGACCGACAGGCCATGCCGACGAACAAAACGCCATAGGGAGCCATTCAGAGCCAGCAAAGGCGCAAAGAGAAGGCCAGGAGGAAATCCAGGCAGGGGTGACCACCTTCGACACCGACGAGAACGACACCATCGTCGAGCCTGACACCATGTCAGAGACCATCGTCACGGAAGAACAACCGGCACCAGCGCCAACGGAC
The DNA here is from genome assembly GCA_015233785.1 of Magnetococcales bacterium. Lineage (GTDB taxonomy): Bacteria > Pseudomonadota > Magnetococcia > Magnetococcales > JADFWT01 > JADFWT01. Next base: position 2,780 of record JADFWT010000151.1, on the reverse strand, counting down.
ACCATCAGCCCGGAAGAGCGGGCACAGATGTACATCTTTCTGGACGTGACCGCCGAAGAGATCGCCACGACCCAGGCCACCATGATCGAAGCTGGTGATCTGACTGAAGCCGAAGCCAAAGCCACGAGGGCGGCGTGGAAAGAACTGAAGGGCATTACCGTCGAATCTCCAGCAGAGACCAGCGCCATGGAGAGTACGGCAAAGGATCGGGAAGCCGTCGTCACCCCATTGAACACCGCCACGCCAGATCAACCGGCCCCAACGCCAGAGGCCAGCACCACCATGGAGACTTTAGCAGGAGACATGACCATAAAGCAGCCTCAACAGCAATCAAAGTGTGCTAATACACAATCAAAACAAGACCTTTCTATATCAGACGATGTTCCACGCGAAGATATTCCACGCAATGAGGTTAACTTGCTGAATCAGTGTGAAAATTCGGCCTCAACCATGACCATGGAGTCAGTAGACGACTCGGCCAAGGGTGGGGGAGGAAAAGCACAGGTTGAAGATTCAAACTTCTGCTCAAATTTGAGCAAAAGCTCATCTTCCAATGAAGGCCATACCAACGATAGCACAGCAACCACACCAGAAGCGCCAGGCATCACCCTCCCCCGGCAGCTCTCTGGTTGGAGGAAGGCGGCGGCGTTGAAACTCCTCAACCGCATCGATACAGATATCGGGTGGGACATCATCCAGGAGATGACCCCCAAGCTGGAGGCCGGAACGATCAAAGACCCGGTACGATATCTGGCCTATCTGGTCAATCTGGCGGTCAAAGGGGAGTTCGTTTCAAGCATTGCCCAGGAAATAGCCGACCGGGCAGAGCGGGAGCGGGTACGGCTTGAAATGGCTAAGGCCAAAGAGGAAGCCGACCAACAGAAGGCAGAGGCCAGCGCCACCAGGGAGGCACAGATAACCGCCGCGCTCAATGCGATGGACGATGGGGAGTTGGCTGACATCGATAGGCGGTTCAGAGAATATATCGCCGACAAGCCGTTCATGACCAAAATGAGGGATGGTGGAAAATTCTGGCAGGCAAACTTCAGGGCCTTTTTCGCTGCATCAATGCCAGCGTTGGCCGGAGGAGGGTAGCGTGTCAAAGCAAGATCCACAAAACCCATACGGGCTCCAGATTGGTGATACCCTCTACGAAGTTTGTGGCCGCCATTGGAACAATCGCATCGGCAAAAAGATTGAGGAGATCGATCTCAACCGCTCTGTGTGCAGGTTGCAATCGGCGGATTATCCGATGTGCAACCGTGTTTGCCTCCTGACTCTAAAAGGGTCTTGGGGTGAGTGGGACGACAATGTGTTTTCTGATGATCAGCCTGCCATTAAGTATTATCGGGATGCAGTAGATTTCCAGATGCTACTGGGAAATCCGGCGGCGTCTCTAGATGATGGGGCTGTCTGATGGAAGAGGTTCTACGACTCGCCGATATGGTGACAGGTGATCCCGGCGAATGGTCGGTTTGGTATGATGTCTATGATGCCGATGAATCATGGATCATGGCCTTTGACCTGGAGTGCGAGAATTTCGGCAAGGTTTACCGGGCCGCCTGCGTGGTGGATAAGACCCGCTTCAACCCGGCGAACGCGGGAGACCATCGGACCCGAAAACAGGCACACCTCCTGTTCGATCAAATGGAGGAGGCGATAAAGGACGATCCGACAGCCAACAGGATTGATTACCTTCCCGCTATCATGGCGGCGATAGACGAGGTGCGGCGGCAATTTGGGGTTTCTTGAGCCGCTCTTTGTCGGATGCTTAAAACGCTTATATAGAGAGAACACTGATGAGTAATGACAGCCCGTATTACACCACCAAACAAGCAGCAAAGATCCTCGGCGTTGCAGTACGCTCAGTCCAACTCTGGGTTGATGCAGGAAAGCTGACGGCTTGGAAAACCCCTGGAGGCCATCGGCGTCTGGACCGCGATTCAGTTGAGCGGCTCCAACGGCTAAGGAGCAGTGGAAGTGTGAACGGTGAAATGTTGAAGGTGCTCGTGATCGATCAGGATCGCCACCTCTTGGAGGACTATCAGAGAGGCATGGAATCATGGGGTTTGCCTTTGGAGTTGCGTCTGGCCTGGGATGGCTTCAACGGCTTGTTGTTGGCAGGAGAGTGGAAGCCGGACGTGATTATCACTGAGCTATCTATGTCGGGTTTGAGCGGCTTACGGTTGGCCGAAACCCTGATGCAGTGGGTGATGGCACTTTCTGGATTTGATGATGATCCTGAACATTGCAATGAAAAGATATTAGAAGCGATTCAAATGACTTGGTTGGACGAACGCGACTAGCCGAAAAAACAATGGGTTAGAGATTATTGCATGAAAATACCTCAAACAGATCATTTCACCCATTTTCATCCACCGATCTTTTTGATATAGTCCCACCACTGCTTTTGAAGCGCCTCTCACTGTTGCTTGTCTGTTGAGGGCTTTAAGTAGATGTGGCATAAGGGCCGTTAGCTCAGTTGGTAGAGCAGTAGACTTTTAATCTGCGGGTCGTAGGTTCGACTCCTACACGGCTCACCAAATAAAAACAACAGGTTACGCTCCATGGCGTAGCCTGTTTTTTTGTCTTTTTTGTCCCGTGGCACAAATTTGGCACACCGCTGAAACTCTAATTGACTTTGGTCGGCTAGATCAGTTATATGTGGTCCATGGCCACCATCCGCAAGAAAACAAGCGCAAAAACAAAGAGCACCTCTTTCCATGTCCAGATTCGCAGGAAAGGAGTGCCCCCCATCACAAAAACCTTTCGCTTAAAGC
>JADFWT010000150.1 GCA_015233785.1 Magnetococcales bacterium | reverse complement strand
GTACCACACCATATTGATGATTTTGTGTTATACACGTAGCGAGTCGTAATCATGATTGCACAGTCCAGACAGGCTCTTAATCAGGGCTCCAAACGCTTTACCCCACCACAAACCAAGGTGAATTCTCTTGAGGTGCGTGTTTCTTCTTTGATGCAGCGGCAGGCGCTGGAGTCACGGATCCTTCTGGATGCAGCGGCAGCGGGCACGGTGGTAGAGGCCGCTGTGGATAGCAGTATTGTGGATGATCATGCATCGGTAGCCTCTGATTCAGGCTCGCAGGGTGAGAGTAATACACCCGTCAGATCCAACGATCAGGCAGCGGCTGTCATCAATCCTTCCGAAGCGGATACGCCCTCAACGGAGTCTCCGCGAGAACTCGTGTTTATCGACACCGGCATGGTGAAGGATTATCAAACTCTGTTGGATGGGATCGGGGATCGGGCAGAAGTGCTCCTTCTGGATCCTAATGGGGATGGATTGGCTCAGATGGCGGATTATCTCTCCAAAGAGAGCAATCTGGACGCCATTCACATCATCAGTCACGGGTCTGATGGCAACATCTGGCTAGGTAATCTCTGGCTAACCGGAGAGAATGCAACCGATCATAGCGAAGCCTTAGGCGCACTGGGGAGCGCATTGGATGCCGATGGGGATCTGCTTCTCTATGGATGCGGTGTGGCGGCGGATAAAGATGGGCGTGCCTTTGTAGATGCCTTGGCCGATATCACAGAGGCCGATGTGGCTGCATCGGATGACCGTACTGGTTCTGAAGCGTTAGGAGGCGATTGGGAGCTTGAAGTCACTTCAGGTGAAGTTAAGACGGCTACCATATTAACCGAGGAGTTGGCCCAAGAATACAATCATGTTCTTGCCACCATTACCGTGACCAGCAGCTCTGATAGTGGTTCAGGAACCTTGCGTCAAGCCATATCGGATGCCTCCTCTGGAGACACCATCACCTTCAGCAGTTCAGTGACCACTGTCACCCTCTCTTCAGGGCAACTCTCCATCGCCAAGAACCTCACCATTGACGGCGACTTGAACAATGACAGCAGTCCAGACGTTACCGTGGATGCCAACTACACCAGCAGAGTATTCTATATCTCAAGTGGTACGGTTGTTTTGGAGGGGCTAACCATCACCCATGGCCTGCTCTATGGCGATGGCGGCGATGGTAGCAAAACCGATGGTGGGACAGGTGGAGACGCACTTGGAGCTGGTATCTATAATGCGGGCACTCTAACCATCGCATCCAGCACCATCACCATGAACCTGGCTTCCGGCGGTGGTGGTGGTGGTGGCGGCGGTGGCGGCACCTATTATGGAATGGGTGGCGGTGGCGGTGGTGGATACAATGGCACAGGTGGTGGTAAAGGCGGCTCATCATTGGCGAATAATGGGGCTGCCAATACCGGGTATTCTGGTAGCAATGGGACGGGCGGTGATGCTGGTGATACCAACTTAACCGATCCTGTCAATTATAGTTGGGGTAAGGGCGGTTCCACCACCGGAGGTGTTCTTTCAGCAGGGTATGGTGACCGAAGCAACGGTGGTGCTGGTGGTTCGGCCAGTGCAAGCGGGATAAAAATTGGTGGTGGTGGTGGTGGATACAGCTATGGCGAAGAGACGTCAGGCACTGGTGGCCAGGGAGGGCATGCTGTAGGAGGTATCTACAACGCCAGTGGTGCGACACTGAATATTGCCAGTACTACCTTCTCTAAGAACTTTGGTGCCGGCGGCGGCGGTGGCGGCGGTAAGGTAACAGCTCCTGCAGGCCTAGGACAAGCTACAGCAGCCAATACTGGTTCCGGTGGTTATGGTGTCGGTGCCATCTGGAATGTAAGTGGAGGTACGCTTAATTACGATAGTTCCACAGTTACATTTTCCAATAACTCAGGAGCTGGGGGGAACTTCTGGAAATGTTGTAGCCGTAGCCGGAACGCAGAATACCTCCACCGATGGATTACAAGGAACAGCAACGGCCACCACCTATACCTACACCTCTTCAAGCTCCACCACGTCAAGCATTACAGTCACCGTCATCTCCTCCTCCGGCGCAGGCAATGGCGACGGCCGCGGCTCTGGTGATGGCCTGGATAACGATAGCTTTGACCAGCAGGAAGAGCGCAGCTTCAACATCATTTCCGGCGATGGAGGCGGTGGCCGTGACGGCAGCACGGGAAACTCCCTGCTGAACAGCAGCATCGCCAGCGATATGAGCAGCAACGCCGGGCGTCTCACCTCACCACGTGTGATCAATGATCCCGGCGGTAGCCAGACCAGCAATATTTTCTCCCTCTACACCTCTAGAGGCAACTCATCTCTGGGTAGCGATAGCGGCAGCGGTAGCTTTGGTCTTGGGAATAGCCAGATCAGCAGCGGCGGTTCCGACAACGCCTTCTCCACCGATGGCTTGGGAGGGGCGCTCAGTGCGGGTGCCAGTTTTACCGTGGACGGCTTCCAGATCGGTGAGGTCAGCGCGCTGGAGGCAGGAGGCGGCCAGGTAGGTGAGCAGGCCCTACAGAACGATGGTGGTATCGGCCAACAGGCTATGATTATGGAAGAGGCCTTTGGATCGTCCAATCCCTCGGTTCTGACCGATGCGGCGCTCAACCATAAAGCGATGCCTTCTGCCGCGATCCAGATCGCCTCTTTTTCAACGCAACTAAAGCAGAAATCCACCCTTTTCCACTCCGAAAAATCGAGACTGGCAACCGCTATTGGCGGGGTTCAGTCATAAACCAATTTTTCGCCTGATCCGTGATCGGCGGATGAACGTGAAGTCGGCTCTGAGTCATGAAAAAAGATATGGATAATCAGAATTCAATTTTGTTGGAAACACCCAAGATGGTCAGACGCTTTTCAATCATGAGAAAAGCCGCACGCATGACGCTTATGTTGGGTTTGGCCCTCTCCATTAATGCCTGTACCCTGAGGCCGCTTCCCATCAGCGATGAGGAGCGCCAAGCCCAGGTGGCACAGGATCTCAAAGAGATCTTTGCCGAACAGAGCGAGGCTCCTGTCTCTGGACGCATCAATCTCTATGAGGCGATGGCGCGGGCGGTGAAGTTCAATCTGGACCACCGGCTAAAGCTGATGGAGGAGGCCCTCTCCCGCAAGAGCAGCGGTATCAGCCATCTGGATATGCTTCCCAGTCTGGTGGCCTCGGCGGGATACGATGGGCGGAGTAATCTGGATGCCTCCAACAGCAAATCTCTGGCCACCAACGCTTCCACCCAGGCCCACTCCACCTCGGCGGAGCGCACCCACGCCACGGCGGATCTGCGTTTAAGCTGGAATATTCTCGACTTCGGCGTCTCCTATGCCCGCGCCAAGCAGTATATAGATCGTGATCTGATTGCCGGTGAGCGGCGACGCAAGGTGATTCACAACATCATTCAGGATACCCGTTCCGCTTACTGGAGGGCCGTGAGTGCCCAGCGTCTTATGGAGCGCATCACGCCGCTTATGGAGCGGGTTGAGCAGGCTCTGAACGACGCCCGTGATATTGAGACCCAGCGTCTTCAGGCCCCTATGCAGGCGCTCACCTATCGCCGTACCCTGCTGGATATCATGCGCCAGCTTAAGTTGTTGCAGCGTAATCTGGTAGCGGCTCGTATTCAGTTGGCCACGCTGATGAATCTGCCTGTTGGCCAACCTTATGAGCTTGATATGCCGGTCGATCAGGCGTATGAGATGCCGCAACTGGATGTCAAAGTGAAAGATCTGGAGATGAAGGCGCTGATGACCCGTCCGGAGCTGAAGGAGGAGGCGTATCAGGCACGCATCTCCTCGCTTGAGACCCGTAAGGCGCTGCTGCGACTTCTGCCGGGTATCGAGCTCAATTGGGGCTACGATTACGATGACAATAAGTTTCTCCACGAGGGACACTGGTGGAGCTACAGCAGCCGTATCACCATGAACCTGATGAATATCGCGTCGGCTCCGGCCCGTATCTCCCAGGCCAAGGCCCAGGAGAAGGTGGTGAAGCTGCGTCGCCTGGCACTGAATATGGCGGTGATGAGCCAGGTACATGTGGCTTGGGCAAGGCTCAGTCAGGCCGAGGAGGAGCTGACCACCCACAAGGAGATGCGTGAAGTTGAAAGTCGCATCCATCAGCAGATTCAGGCCCGCCGTGACACCCGCAGGGAGGGGGCTCTGTCCAGTATTCGAAGCGCCTTGAATCTGGTGTTGGCGGAGCTGCGTCTGGATATGGCCTATGGCGATGTGCAGAATGCACTGGGTCGTTTGCAGGTCTCCGTGGGGCATGACCCTTTGCCGGATAAGGTGGTTTCCCACGATCTGGCCACTCTGGCCGATGCCATCAGGCACAAGATGGAGCGCCCGATAACGGCAGATATATGGACCACCACGGAGCCGGATACCCTCTCAAAGAGCCGTTCAAAAGTAGATGATATATCCCTGTCGGCGTCAGAAAATAGTGAGGATCCGGTAAGTGTCGAACCTGCTGTTGATGCGGTGCAGAGTGCCCCGGAGATCATCGCCACAGCTCAAGCCGAAATCGTGACAAAGCCGGAGATAAAAGCACCAGAGGCTGACGCGTTGGTTGCCGACGCAACAATACCGACACCCTCCGAAGTCTCACCTCGTCGCCACGCGTCGGATGCGTCATTAATACGCGCCCAAGCTGCCCAGGAGGACCCGAAAAACTCCAAGGCTCTCTATTGGTTACAGCGGCGTTTGCAATCCACCATGAAGGGTGGCGAGTAGTTGTCAGGGCGATCACAGATGGCATTTGTAGCCAGATGGGTTGGTTGCTGGTGCGCGCTCTTGGTGGGGGGGATGATGTTTCCCCAATGGGCAGTAGGTGATGGTGGTTATGATGATGTTCCGGTTACCACTGTGCATCATCAATCGGCCTCCGAGCTGGAGGGCGGTGCGGTACCTGTCCTGAAGAGTCGCTGCCTGCTGGAGCCGGTCCAGGAGACGGTGCTCTCCAGTGAGATTCCAGGACGTATCAACAAGTTGCCGCTTAGGGAGGGAGACCGCTTTAAAAAAGGGGCACTGCTGGTGGGATTCGACTGCTCAGTCTATCGTGCGCAGTTGGCGCTGGTGTCGGCAGAACTGAAGGGGAGTCGCAAGACTCTTAAGAATGCGCGGCAATTGGCCAAGCTCAACTCTGTGGGGGCGCTGGAGGTGGAACTGGCCGCTGTGGACGTAGAGAAGGCACGAGCTCGGGTGCATAGTGCCGGGGTCCAGGTGCGTCAGTGTAGGATTGTGGCTCCGTTTGCAGGACGTGTGGCCTCCAGGCTGGTGCATCAGCACGAGCGGGTGCAGATGGGCAAGCCGCTTTTGGAGATTATCGATGACCGGCTGTTGGAGATCCATATGGTGGCCCCTTCCAAGTGGCTCAACTGGATAAAGGTGGATCAGCCTTTTGCGGTGCAGTTGGACGAGACCGGGCGGCGTTACAAGGCTAAAATCTCCAAGCTAGG
>JADFWT010000014.1 GCA_015233785.1 Magnetococcales bacterium | reverse complement strand
CTCGCTTGCGTTGGCCGGAGAGCGAAGGGATGGCCAGCAGAATGCCGTTGATGTCCAGTTTGCGATGCAGCTTCTCCAGATCATTGGGGGGGAAGACGCTGAGTCCGTGAATCACGGCACCGCGTTTTTTTGGGTCATCATCCAGAAAGGCGGTGGGCACGAACTGGGATCCGGAGAGTAGCGCTTTGGCCAATTGAGCACCGGCCCATCCAGCCCCGTAGATGGCCACCCGCGTTGCCCCTTCTCGAAAGCGGCTGAGTCGGAAGATGATGGCCCGCATAATGATGCGATTTCCCCCGATAATCATCACCATCAACACCCAGAATATGATGAATGACGAGCGGGGCAGAGTGCCCTTGGTATTGATCAGAATAGCCAATGCCATCAGGATCATAGTGATCAGCGTGGTGGCTTTTATGATGGAAAAAAAGGTGTGCTGACCTGAGTAGCGGACCAGCTGTCGATAGAGCCGAAAGCGATAGTAGATCGGTACCGCAATAGCCGGCGCTATGATCAATACCGGCCAATTGAAATGGAGAAAGGGAGCCCATGGATCGCTAAGGCGCAGAAGGAACGACGCCCATACTGCCAGCGCCGTAATCACCACATCGTGCAGGCCGATGACAATCTTACGCTGTCGAATAGAAAGCGTATCGAAAAAGAAGTGGAACAGCTCCAAAACCATGGGTGTGTCCAGTCGTTGTTGATAGGGGCGTACCATCCAATATCATGGGGTGATGCATACCGGGTGGATGGTCTGATCGTGGAATTCTGGCTGATCGCGGCGTCACTGCCAAGCTCTTATCGTAGAGATTGTTGTCGTTGGGGGAGATGGGGGGGTGGATTGGCTGTTTTGGCTTGTTATCCTCAGGTAGCACGCTGATTGTACTTTGTGTTAGGCTCGCAAATAAAAATCTATCCGTTAGGGAATTGCACCTCATTATGATTATCTGTCGCATTGCCACCATCCCCTTTTTTGTTATGACCCATATGCGGGGTCAGATTGAGGCAACTGTGGATGCGGGACATCAGGTCATCATCATGACCCGTGACGAGGGGGATATTCGTGCCTTTTGCCAAGAGGTGGGTGCGAGGTTTCAGCCGATTCATGTGGCGCGGGAGATCAGCCTATGGCGGGATATGGCAGCTCTGGCTCAGTTGATCCATTTTTTGATGTTCAATCGGGTCAGTGTGCTGCATTCGGTCACCCCTAAGGCGGGATTTCTGGCTGCTATTGCCGGGTTCTTCACCTGGACACCGGTACGACTGCATACGTTTACTGGTCAGCGTTGGGCCACCTTGGGTGGTCTTAAGCGGCAGCTTCTGAAGCTGTGTGACTGGTTGGTGGTGAAACTCAACACCTGCTGCTACGCCGACAGTTTCTCCCAAGCCGCCATGTTGGAGAACCACGGAATTGCCGGATCAGGGCAGATTCGCGTGTTGGGCGAGGGCTCTTTTGGCGGTGTAGATCTGAGCCGCTTTAATACCGAGACGTGGCGTGGCCGGGAGGCCGAGGTTCGGGGCGAACTGGAGCTGCCTCCGTATGCGCGCTGTATGGTGTTTGTTGGGCGGGTGCATCGGGATAAGGGTATCCGGGAGTTGGATATTGCCTTCGATAAGTTGGCCAGATGGTGCAGTTCACTCCATCTGGTCATTGTCGGTATGGTGGAGGAGCACCCGGACCCGGCATTCGAGGCGGCATTGCTGAGTCTAAAGCGCCACCCTCAGGTGCGCATGGTGGGGTATGATCCAGCTCCGGAGCGCTTTTTGGCCGTCTCGGAGCTGTTGGTGATGCCCAGCTATCGGGAGGGATTCGGCAATGTTGTGATCGAAGCGGCCGCCATGGGTACGCCGACCGTGGGGAGTTGTATTCCCGGATTGATGGATTCGGTAAAGGATGGCGAGACCGGTGTTTTAACCCCCATGCACGATGCCAAGGCGCTGCGTAAGGCGTTGGCGAAAGTGTTAGGTGATTCTGAGTTGCAGCAAAGGTTGGGCGAGGCTGCTCAGAAACGTGCTCGCGAGGTGTTCGCTATGGAGCATATCAACGCCTTGATCATTCAAGACTATAATCAGAAATGGATGAAATCGCTTTGAACCGGGAGGCTCAGCCTCTGGCTTTGGTCACCGGGGCAGGAGGCTTTATCGGGCGGTATCTCTGTGCGCTGCTTCAACGGCGCGGCGTACGGGTGCGGGCGCTGCTGCGCTCGGAGCGGGATGGGCCGTGGGATGAGAGCTGCATCGGCGATCTGGGACAGCCGTTGCCGGATGGGGCCATGACGGGTGTTCATTGGCTGTTTCATCTGGCGGCGGTGGTGCATGACATATCCGGCGCGGGTCATGGCGAGGCCCAGTATCAGGAGATCAACGTCGGTGGGGCCAGACGATTGGCGAAGGCTGCGGGCAGTGCAGGTGTTAAGAGGGTGGTCTTTTTTAGCAGCATCAAGGCTGTCGGTGAAGGTGGTCAGGGTTGGGATGAGGATCATCCAACCGCGCCGGTCACCGCCTACGGCCGCACCAAGCGCGCGGCGGAGCGGCTCTTTCTGGAAGGAGACTGGCCCTTTGAGTCGGTGGTGATTCGCCCGCCCATGGTGTTTGGAAATACCCGCAAGGGACAACTTCCTCGAATGATTCAGGCCGTGCGTAAGGGGTACTTTCCGCCATTGCCGGAGCGGGAGAATCGGCGTTCCATGGTTCATGTTCAGGATCTGGTGGAGGCGGCGCTGTTGGCGGCCCGGCATGAGGATGCCGCCGGGTGCATCTATATGGTGGATGACGGCGAGAACTATACGCCCCGTCGGATCTTCGATTGGATTCGTGAGGCGTTGGGCATGAAGCCTCTGGGGTGGTCCATTCCCATGGTGGCTTTGCGGGGGATGGCCCTGGCGGGAGATGGGGCCGAGCTTCTGTTGAGACGACGCTTTCCGTTTAACTCGGAGGCGCTTGGCAAGTTGACCGAACCGGCTTGGTTCGACAGTGGGCGGATTCGGCGGGAGTTGGGGTATGTCTCCAGGCGCAATCTTCGCGATGCCCTGCCTGAGATGATCCATTATCTGGAGTTGCCATGAAGATAGCCATCACCGGTGGACGGGGGTTTATCGGTAAGCTGTTGGTGAAACGGCTGCTTAAGCAGGGTCATGCGTTGCGTGTTTTGAGTCGAAACCCGCTGGAAATGGGTGATTTTCCTCCGGATGTGGAGAGTGTGGCCGGAGATCTGGCCGACCCGGATGTCGAGTTGGCCCCGCTGGTGGATGGGGTGGAGTTGCTGTTTCATTGCGCCGCTGAAATTCGCAATAAGGCCGCAATGGAGGTGGTTAATGTCGAGGGGACCAGGAAGCTCATAGAGGCTGCTTCGGGCAACGTGCGCAGATGGGTGCAGTTGAGCAGTGTCGGGGTCTATGGTCCGGTGCTGGAAGGGCGCGTGAATGAGGATTGGCCCCATGCGCCCCAAGGTCTATATGAGATCACCAAGGAGCGGGCTGACTGTTTGGTGGATGAAGCCGCTCAGGCCGGTGCTTTTGAACGGGTGACGTTGCAGCCCTCCAATGTGTTTGGGCCGGGGATGGTGAATCGGTCTCTTTTCCAGATGATTCATATGATTAACCAGGGCATGTTCTTTTTTATCGGTAAGCCGGGGGCTTCGGCCAACTATGTGCCGGTGGAGCAGGTGGTGGATGCTCTGATGGCCTGCGGTTTTCGCAGCAAAGCGGTTGGGCGGGATTATATTATCTCTGATTGGCGCACTTTGGAGCACTTTGTCGGCACCATCTGCGAGGCGCTGGCTCATGGACGCGTGCGCTGGCGGGTGCCCATGTGGTTGGCGCGATTGGGTGCCTTTCCGTCGCGTTACTCAGCGCGTTGGCCGCTGAATCAGAGTCGGGTAGATAATTTGACTCTGCGCAGCCGGTATGACACCGGGCGGATCATACAGGAGCTGGCCTTCAGGCCCACCCTTAGTCAGGAGATGGGCCTCTATAATTTGGTGGATCAATGGCGGGAAGAGCAAAAGGCCCAGCAAGTGGAAGTGGTCCAGAGTGCGGACGCGCTGGGTGGCTAGCCGCGGCCAAACCGTAGAGAGCTGGGACCACTTGGGTAGGATTGACTCCATTGGGAGCGTCGTATGAGCGTGCTGTGGATAGGGGGGTTGGCTCTGGCGGCCCTGGGCATTGCCTGGAGGGTGGCGCATCGGCTCTGCGATCCTGCCTCACGCTTTCATCTACTGGATGCGCCCAACCATCGTTCTCTCCATGAGAATCCTACACCGCGTGGTGGCGGGTTGGGGATTCTGCTGGGCTTTGTTCTCAGTTGGGGGGTATTGTGGCTGCTGATAGAGCCTGCAGCCGGGAGTTGGACGTTCTGGCCAGGCGTGTTGGCGGCGGCGGCGGTATCGTTTCAGGATGATCGTCAATCTCTCTCGCCAGGGGTGCGTCTGCTCTCCCAGGGATTGTTGGTGCTGTTTCTAGGTTTTGGCGGCTTCTTGTTGACGGGGCTGGACTTTCCTCTATTCGGCCACCTTTCAATGGGCTATGTCGGCTGGCTCTTCTCGGCGCTTTTTGTGTTCTGGATGGTCAATCTCTACAACTTCATGGATGGCATGGATGGCTTTGCTGCCGGGATGGGGCTGTTTGGGTTTGGTTTTCTGGCGCTGCATGGTTGGATGGGAGGGGCGCTGTTTTTCTTTGCCACAGCACTTCTTCTGGCGTCAGCCAATCTCGGTTTTTTGTTGGTCAACTTTCCCCCGGCACGTATCTTTATGGGAGATGTGGGGTCGGTCTCCATGGGGTTTATGGCGGCGGCGCTCTCTCTTTGGGGGGTGCGTGATGGACTCTTTCCGCTCTGGGTACCGGTGCTCACCTTCTCGCCATTTATTGTGGATGCTACGTTGACGTTGATTCGGCGTGTCGTGCGGCGGGAGAAAATCCTACAGGCCCATCGATCGCACTTTTACCAATGGTTGGTTCAGCGAGGTTGGGGTCATCGTCGTACCGTACTTTGGGAGTATACGGTGATGGCGGCGGCGGGTGTGTCGGCCTGGTGGATGGTGCATCGTAGCGAGGAGATGGTGCAGGCGCTTGGACTTGTCGGGTGGAGTCTTGGCTATTTGGGGCTCTATTTGGGGCGGTATGTTGTGGAGAGGCGAGGGTAGCTGATATGTCGCAATCCCAACATCAGCGTCGCAGGCCATTCTTAAAGCAGCCTCTTTTCTGGTTGCTGATTCTCGTTGCTCTGGCTGTCAGTCTATGGCGCACCGGCTTACAGAATGCTGCCAACCTCCAGGCCAGATCCATCGAATGGCGTGTGGTCGGTTGGCCTGTGGATGAAACCCGTGTGGCGATCTTCTCCGATTGGCATTTGGGCACCGGCCCCACCATGCCGAGAAGTGTGGAGGCTATCCGCAGACATACGGTGCAGGGGTTCGCGCCTCATCTGATCTTTATGTTGGGCGATTTTATTGATGAGTCGCTGGGCCATAGTGATGTGGAGCCGGATACCATCTATCAAGTTTTTCGTAGGTTCCAAGCCCCGCTGGGAACCTACGTGGTGCTGGGCAATCATGAGCACTGGTATGGTAAAAAGCGCATTCTCCCTGTCTTGAAGATGGCCGGAATGACCCTGCTCAATAATGAGTCGCGAATGCTCCCTCTCGGTTCTGGGACCATTGCCTTGGCCGGGGTGGTCGATCACATGACCGATACTCCCGATACCAAGCGTGCCCTGGCAGGTGTGTTGCCCACCATTCCCACCTTGATGTTGAGTCACGACCCGGCGGTGTTTCGTGATCTGCCGGATCGAGGGCGTATTCTGATGGTGGCCGGGCACACGCACGGCGGGCAGGTTGTTCTCCCTGGGTTGGGGATTCTCTGGATGCCCACGCCGATCCCCAAGGCATGGGCTCACGGCTGGGTGCAGAAGGGGCGTAACGCCATGTATGTCACCAGTGGGGTTGGGGTGTCGCTGCTGCCGGTGCGCTTTGGGGTGCTGCCGGAGGTGGTTTGGCTGACCGTTCGGCCTGCGTAGAGCGTTGTATGCTTCGATTCTCACTGCCTATGGTTTCGTTTTCGGGCTATTCTTTAAATTCGTATAGGGGGCTCTGTCCCCAAACCCCTGGCAGGGCGCTGTCCTGCACCCGCCAGAAGGCATGACGCCCTCTGGACTCCCCAATAGTACGGGCTTTTTTGTATGAAACAGACGTTGATCGATAAAATCGAATGCAGTGATGCCGTAATCGGCGTGATTGGCCTCGGCTATGTGGGGCTGCCGCTGGTGAATCGTTTTCTGGAAGAGGGTTTTCGGGTCATCGGCTTCGATATCGATGTCACTAAAATCGATAAACTGGACCGGAATCAGGGCTATATCGAACATATCGATTTCAAGCCCATCTTTGAGGCCATCCCCGAGGGGCGCTTTGAGGGCACCATTGATCTGGGGCGTAGCGGCGAGGCGGATGCGCTGATTCTCTGCGTGCCGACGCCACTCAGTCGTAATCGGGAACCCGATCTCTCCTATGTGGTGGGATCGGTGGAGGCGGTGGTTCCCCATCTGCGCAAGGGGCAGGTGGTTTCGCTGGAGAGCACCACCTATCCCGGCACCACCGAAGAGGAGATGAGGCCTCGTGTGGAAGCGGATGGCCTCAAGGTGGGAGAGGATATTTTTCTGGTCTATTCGCCGGAGCGTGAAGATCCCGGCAATCCTGATTTCAGCACCCGCTCCATTCCCAAGGTGTGTGGCGGCTCTACGCCTGCCTGTGCCGAAGTTGGCGTAGCGCTCTATCAGCGGGTGGTGGATAAGGTGGTGCCGGTCTCTTCGACGGGGGCGGCGGAGATGGTGAAAATTTTGGAGAACACTTACCGGGCGGTCAATATCGCTCTGGTGAATGAACTCAAAGTGGTGGCCGATCAGATGTCGCTGGATATTTTCGAGGTGATCAACGCTGCCGCCACCAAGCCCTTCGGTTTTACGCCGTTCTATCCCGGCCCTGGTCTTGGTGGCCACTGCATTCCCATCGATCCCTTCTACCTCACCTGGAAGGCGCGTGAGTTCGGTGTCAACACCCGCTTTATCGAGCTGGCCGGTGAGGTCAATACCGCCATGCCCGATTATGTGATCTCCAAGATCAGCGAGGCGTTGAACGATCACTGCAAGCCGATTCGGGGCTCTAGGATACTGGTGCTTGGCTTTGCCTATAAGAAGAATGTTGATGATGTGCGGGAGTCACCCAGTGTGGTGTTGATGGAGCGGCTTCTGGCGAGGGGGGCCGAGGTGGGCTATGCCGATCCCCATGTGCCGGAGATTCCCCCCATGCGGGCGCATGATCTCAAGCAGAAGGCGTTGGTGGTTACGCCGGAGATGCTGACCGGGTTTGATTGCGTGCTGGTGGCGACGCAGCATGATGCGTTTGATTGGGAGATGATCAAGACGCATGCGCCTGTGATTGTGGATGCTCGGGGGGTATTTTCAGTGGAGAAGGGGCGGATTTATCGGGCTTGAGCAGAGGTGCACGGTGTTTCTGGCTCCATCATTCCTCCATCCCTCATGGGCATCATCCAAGATTCCTTCTGATCTCAAAACACTCGGGAGTGTAGGGCGCAAAGCCTCCTACAAATCAAATAGATGCTAAGGCTGGACGACCTGCACAAAACCTATGGCCCCCAAACCATTCTTGAGGGGGCGGAACTGACTATCCATCCCAACGAAAAGGTGGGGATCGTCGGCCCAAATGGCGTGGGTAAAACCACCCTGTTTCGCATCCTGGATGGGAGTGAGGAGGCCGATAAGGGGGATGTACGTTGGCGGGGTAGAATTCGCGTCGGAATGTTGCGCCAGGAACTGGACCCCTCTGAACGCTCGGCGCTGCAGGAGGTAATGGCTGGGGATATTGAACTCACCGAGCTGCACCAGGAGCGGGAGGCGTTGGTTAGAGAATTGGGTGATCCTGGGGATGCTATCTTGACCGATACCCTCTCTAAGCGGCTGGGGGAGGTGGATCACCGGATGGAGGAGCTGGATGCCTACGATGCTGAAGCGAGGGCCGGAACCATTCTGAGTGGGCTGGGTTTCTCCCCCGAAGAGATCCATAAATCCCAGCAGAGCTTCTCCGGCGGCTGGCGGATGCGGATCGCGCTGGCCAAGCTGCTCTTTTCCCGCCCCGATGTCTTGTTGCTGGACGAGCCTACCAACCATCTGGATCTGGAGTCGGCCCACTGGCTGGAGCAGTACCTCGCCCGGCGGGCCGGAACTGTGCTGGTGATCTCCCACGACCGGGGCTTTCTCAACCGGGTGGTGGGGGTGATTGTCGCCCTGGAGGGAGCGCGGTTGACCCGCTATGTGGGGAATTTTGAGAACTATCTGACCCGACGGGCGGAGATGTTTGAACAGCAGGCTCGATATGCTGCCCGCCAGGAGAAGCGACGGGCGGAGATTCAGCGCTTTATCGACCGATTCCGGGCCAAGGCCACCAAGGCGCGGCAGGTGAAGAGCCGTGAAAAGATGCTTCAGCGCATGGAGCCCGTGGCGCAGGTGGCAGGCAAGGAGGCGGTGGTTAAATTGCGATTGCCCACGCCCACTCCGGCGCCCGCCGAGCCGATGACCATTCGCGATGGGGCCAAAGGGTATGGCGACAAGCCGGTGTTGGAGGGGGTTAATCTGACGTTGGAGCGGGGCGAAAAGCTTGGTATTCTCGGGCCTAATGGGACGGGGAAATCAACGCTTCTCAAGCTGCTGGCCGGGGCGCTGGAGCCGGATGAAGGCGAATGGATCCGCCACGACAAGACCGTCACCGCCTACTTTGCCCAGCACGCCCTGGAAGCCTTGCCCATGCAGGAGACGGTTCTGGTGGCTGCCCGGCAGGCCGCTCCCAGCGGTTGGAATGAGCAGGCGTTGCGTACCCTGTTGGGAAGCTTTCTCTTCTCTGGCGAGACGGTGATGAAGCTGGTGTCGGTGCTGTCAGGCGGCGAGCGGGCGCGGTTGGCGTTGGCACGGTTGTTTCTTACCGGGGCCAATCTGCTCTTGTTGGACGAACCCACCAACCATCTGGATATGTCGGCACGACTGGCTCTGGAAGAGGCGCTGGAGGCGTTTCCGGGGGGATTTCTACTGGTCTCCCATGATCGAGACTTGCTGGAGACCGTTTGTGATGGCTATCTGATTTTGGAAGGGCGTGGGGTGTCGCGGCTGGAGGGGGGATTGGCGGCGTATCTGGAGCTGGTGACCCAAGGGCGCGCCTCTGAGAAGCGTGATGGAAATAGCGCCGCTATGCCCAGCTCACCCGCCCAGAAGCGCAAGGATCGCAAACGGCAGGAGGCGGAGATTCGTAACCGTCTGGCGCGGGATTCTCGGGCTCTGCGTCGTCTTTCGGAGAAGCTGGAAGCGAAGATTCAGAAGCTGGAGGAGGAGAAAGGGGCTCTGGATGAAACCATGGGCGACAGCACGCTCTACGAGGAGCAGAATAAGCCGCGCCTGATGGAGCTGATGGCCCGAGGAGCCGAGCTGGATCGCATGCTCCAGGAGAGTATGGAGGCGTGGGAAACAGCCACCCTGGAGATCGAAGCCCAGGAGCAGGCAGCCAATGATGCCCTCGAAGCGCTGAATCAAGAGGCTATCTCTTAATCAGGTAACATGGGCGTCCTGGCGATTAATGTATCGATGGCCTGTTTTTTTGCACATTGCAACAAAATTCCGTTAAACTACCCATAAAAATAACTGCTTCGTAATGGCTGCGATGCGCACTCTATCCGTAGAATGGGTCGAGATGGGGCGTGCGTCATGATGGCTGTTGGGATCTCTCCGCTGCCGCCCTCTGGGTGGTGTGTACACTTAAGGTATTCTCATGTTGGTTGGTGCTGGAGGTCGTCAGCGATTGGTGCTGTTGATCGCTGTTGCATTGGGGGTCGGACTGCTGATTGGGCTGGCCGCTATTGGCCTGCTTCACTCTATGGGGAAGGTGCCCCATCCAAGCCTTGCCACCCACTCAACCGGTGCGGTGCTGGGGGTGGCAGTGATTGCGGCCTTGATGGTGGTGCTGCTTCTGTCTCGTTGGGAGCGGCTGGCTGAAGAGCGTCTTGTGACGCAGCGTCGCTACCACGATCTGTTGGACCACATGAGCAACGGGGTGGCGGTCTACGAAACGCTTGATGAGGGGGAGAGCTTCTCTTTTAAAGATTTCAATCGCGCCGGAGAGCGTATTGAGGGGGTGAAGCGCAGCACTCTGATCGGGAGGAGTGTGGCGGAGATGTTTCCCGCCGTAAAGAGTTCTGGGTTGTTCGCGGTGTTTCAAGAGGTGTGGCGCACCGGAGAGCCGCAACATCATCCGATCTCGTTCTATGATCAGCAGGAGAAAATCGGTTGGCGTGAGAACTATGTCTATAAGCTTCCTACCGGCGAGGTGGTGGCAGTTTATGAGGATAGCACCAAGCGTAAAAATGCCGAATTGGCGTTGATTGAACTCAATCAGAAGCTGGAGCAGCGGGTGGTCCAACGTACCGCCGAGCTGCAATCAGCCAACGAGGAGATGGAGGCCTTTACCTATTCGGTCTCCCACGATCTGCGGGCTCCGCTGCGGGCGATTGATGGTTTCAGTCGTATTCTGCTGGAAGAGTATGTTGAATCCATGGATGAGCAGGGGCGTCACTATTTAGAGCGGGTGCGGGCGGGAAGTGTGCGCATGGGTGGGCTGATCGACGATATGTTGCGGCTCTCCCGTTCCACTCGTGGAGAGATCTGTTTTGAGCAGGTGAATCTCTCCAAGCTGGCCGCCGACTGGGTGGAGAGGCAGCGTACGCGGGAGCCGGAACGCCATGTGGCGGTGGAGATTGCCGACCATATGTGGTGTCGGGGCGATGTGCGACTGATGGGGGTGGTGCTTGATAACCTGATGGGCAATGCCTGGAAATATACCAGCCATACTCAGAATGCATGCATTGCGTTACAGATGTCGGAAAGTATCCGGGAGGGGGAATCGGTATGGGCTGTCGGAGATGCAAGGGAGCCCCACCAGCCAGGGCAGCGAACCTTTAGTATCCGAGACAATGGGGCCGGTTTCGATATGGCTTACGCCGCCGAGCTCTTTACGCCGTTTCATCGTCTGCATCGCTGTGATGAGTTTGAAGGTAACGGCATTGGACTGGCGACCGTTCGGCGCATTGTGCATCGGCACGGCGGCACAGTGTCTGGTGAGGGTGTCGTGGGAGAAGGGGCAACGTTTTATTTGACGTTACCTGTATAGAGGGGGATGAGATATGGACGCACGACCGATACTGCTGGTAGAGGACAATCCGGACGATGTGGAGCTGACCCTGCTTGCGTTTCAGAAGCACCATCTGGCCAACAGCATTGATGTGGTGCGTGATGGTGCAGAGGCGCTGAGTTATCTCTACGGTGAGAAGGGTGGCTCGGTTCGGAGCAAGGAGAACATGCCGGCATTGATTCTGCTGGATTTGAAGTTGCCTCGGGTCAGTGGGTTGGATGTGTTGAAACGGCTTCGAGCCGAGTCGTGTACCCGTCGCATTCCGGTGGTCATTCTGACCACATCGGATGATGGATCCGACCTTCGAAGTGGCTACGACTTGGGCGTCAACAGCTACATACGCAAGCCGGTGGATTTTGACCAATTTATCGATGTTGTGAAAAATCTTGGACTCTATTGGCTCATGATGAATACACCGCCCCCCATGGATTGATCGTTTTGGCCGGGCGTTGTGACGGGGTGGATATGATGGGGCAGACAGAGCGTGGTAATCAGAGTGAGAGCCCTTCGAATGGTGTCTGCTGCCAGCTGCCTGAAGGGGTGAAGAAGCGCCCGCTTAAGGTGTTGGTGGTGGAGGATTCCCCAGATGATGCGGAACTGGTCGTTCATGCCCTTCACCAAGGGGGGTTTGACACCGACTGGTTTCGGGTGGAGTGTGCTGATGCCATGCGGACGGCTTTGGCGGAGCAGAGCTGGGACCTGGTGATCTCCGATGACCATCTGCCGGGTTTTGCCGGGTCGGCGGCGTTGGCGGTGCTGGGCAATAGCCGGCTTGATATTCCGTTTATTGTCGTCTCTGGGCTGATCCAGATGGAGAAGGCTGTGGCTCTGATGCGTATGGGGGCCAACGACTTTGTGCCCAAATCGGATCTGTCGCGGTTGCTGCCTGTGGTGGAGCGGGAGTTGCGTGAGGCCGAAGGGCGTCGTATGCGTCGTGAAGCCGAAGAGACCGCTCGCAGGATGGGGCGGCTGCTGGATGCCTCTCTGGATGAGATTGTGGTACTGGATGCCGAAACCGGGTGCTTTCTACAGGCCAATCTTGGGGCCTTGAATAATCTTGGTTATGACATGGAGTCGTTGAAGGGCATGTCCATGCAGGGTCTGATGCCTGAAGAGGGCCGGGCTGTTTTTATCGAACATCTGGCACAACTACGCAGTGGGGTCAAAGCCAGAACGCTCTATGAGACTCGGTGTCGACGCAAGGATGGTAGTTCGTATCCGGTGGAGCTGCGTCTGCAACTCTCCACAGTGGAGGATCCGCCGGTTCTCTTGGTGGTGGGGCGCGATATCACCCGACGTCTGGAGTCGGAGAAGCGTATGCGTCGTCTGGCGGCGGCTGTGGAGCAGGCGGAGGATATGATTCTGATCACCGATGGTCGGGGTCGGATTCGCTATGTCAATCCGTCCTTTGAACGCATCACTGGGCGGCAACGTAGCGATGTGATGAACCGTTATGCGCTGTCCTTTGTAGAAGACGACGATCGAAAAACGCGGCAGGCTTTGCTACGGGCCGTGGGCAAGGAGGGGGTTTGGAAGGGGCGGCTGAATCTTCGTGGAGTGGATGGAGAAATGTTGGATATTGAGGCCAATCTGTCCCCTGTTCGAGAGGAGAGCTCCGGGTCTGCTGTCAACTTTGTGGCGGTATTTCGGGATGCGACGAGGGAGGTGCGGTTGGAGCGACAGTTGCTACAGGCCCAGAAGCTGGAGGCAATCGGCACGCTTACCGGCGGTATTGCCCACGACTTCAACAATATTTTGGCTGCCATTCTCGGTTTTACCCAGATCGCCATGGATGATCTAGCCGAAGGGGATCCATTGAGGGCTTATATTGATGAGGTGTTTCGGGCTGGTTTGCGGGGGCGGGATCTGGTGTCGCGGCTGCTTACGTTTAGTCGTCTTTCGGAGCAGGAGCGGCAGCCGGTGGGGCTGGTTTCTCTAACACGGGAGGTGCTGAAGCTGCTTAGTGCCACGCTTCCGCCTAATATTGATATTCACCCCTCGCTCATGGCCCGTTCCGATGTCGTGATGGCCGATCCGGGTCAGATTCATCAGGTATTGATGAATCTTTGCACCAACGCCGGGTACGCCATGCGCAATGGGGGCGGAACGCTGGATGTAATCTTGGAAGAGGTCACCATGCCGAATCTGGAGGAGGGGAGTGGTCCCTCTGCCGGGTTGACGCCGGGTCGTTATTTGCGTCTGGTGGTGCGGGATACTGGAGAAGGGATCTCTGAGTCGGCCCAGGAGCGGGTGTTCGATCCTTTCTTCACCACCAAGCGGTTGGGTGAGGGGACCGGTCTTGGTCTCTCGGTGGCCCACGGCATTGTCACCGGGTATGGCGGCAGTATCGATTTTGAGAGTCAGCCGGGTAGTGGCAGTACCTTTCGGGTATTTCTCCCGCTGGCGGTGGGGGAGCGGGAGCCGGTGATGCATGAAGAGCCCATCGGCAGTGCCCAGGGTCAGGGGCGTCAGGTGCTGTTTGTCGATGATGAACCAGCCCTGGCTCGTGGTGGTCGGGAGATTTTGACCCGCCTGGGCTATCGGGTGGAGGCGGTCTCCAATCCGGGCCGGGCTCTGGCTCTGGTTCGGGACAATCCCCATCGCTTTGATGTGTTGGTGACCGATGTCGCCATGCCGGGTATCAACGGTGTCGATCTGGCACGACAGGCCAGGGAGCTTAATCCCAAGATACCGGTAATTCTCTGTACCGGGCTAATGGATGCCGAGTTTACAGGCAGCGGTTCTGTAGCCGATTTTGATGCATGTCTTAAGAAGCCGGTACTCAGGGATGACCTGGCTCGTGCGCTTTCCGGTTTGTTCCCAGACGCCTAGATGCTATTTTCTAGATCAGGTTCTATCGACCTGAGGGAACTGTCTTTGACCAAAATTATGGAGTGAGGGATTTATGTCTAAATTGAATGCAGATCTTCTGATGCCTGTGTCCGATGCCATTCGTGACCTGATGGATACATTGACCGAACAGATGAAAAATGCGGATCTTCCAGAGGCTGCCGCTGGGGTTGCCAAAAAGGCCCACACCAGCTTGGAGCCGTCGGCTGATCGGCTTGGTAAGCGTGGTTTCTCCATGCCCATGGAGGGTGCTGAAGCTCAGGTGGAGCAGATGATAAGTGCTGTCAAGGCGATGAAAAAGGCCGCAGGGGATCCAGACAAGCTCGCCATGGCTGGAGATTTCTCCACCATCATGATGAAGTTGGCGGGTGCAGTGATGTCCAAAAATGCCGCAAGCATTACGGGCTATGTCACCGAGTTGACCGAGATGAGCAAGACTCTAGAATAAGAGTCGCCTTCTGGCTTTTTCGTTTCCGATTGGCGCTCTTTGGTTGGGGTCTGCTTCCAAAGAGCGTCATCTTTCCTGTTTGTTCTTCCAGCGTTAACTTTTGTGCTTTTCCAACCACTGCATCCACATCCAACGATAGGCCCCCTCCAGCTCTTTCACGTGTAAACGGGCATCCAGTAAGGGGGCGTGTTGCAGCGCTGGGCGTAGCTGTTGCCGATAACGACGTAGCTGCTCCGGTTTTTCCGCCAGTTCGGTGGCTATCTTGACGAACTCTGTTTCACTGCGGGCCACCAGTTCGGTGGCTCCGATCCAGGCCAGCGAATCGTAACTCAAGCGGCCCGAGACACACGCTCCCACCAGCGTCACCACCGGAACGCCCATCCACAGTGCATCGGTCGTGGTGCGTCCGCCGGTAAAGGGGAAGGTGTCCAGAATGATATCCACCTGGTTGTATAGCCCCAGATACTCCGTTTCAGGTACGTGATCCAGAAGATCAACCCGCGTTTCGGCAATGCCGTGACGGGCCAGTCTTTTGAGCATTCGTTGGCGCTGGGCTTGCTGCTTGAGCCACATGCCTTTGATCAACAGTCGAGCACTGGGGATACTTTTAAGAACAGAGGCCCAAAGGGCTAAGCTTTTGGTGGATATCTTGGCCTGATTGGCCAGAGTGCCGAAGGTGATATGGCCGTTGTATTCACAGGGCGGTGAGGGGTTGATGGGAACCTGTTGGCTCTCTCGATAGAGGACGCACTGAAAGGCGTGCTCAAGTTCCACCACCTGTTCCACGGCGAAGTTCTGCATGGCACCATCTTCATTGACCCAGCGGTCGCCGATGGCGTAGTCCATCTCTGCAAGGCCGGTGGTAAGCCCCTGACACAGATAACTCACCTGAATGGGGGCCGGTTTGCGGGTAAAGACCAGCAGACGGTTATCCGACCAGTGACCCATCACCTCCACCAGAATATCGATGCGATCCTCTACAATACACTGGGCAACCTGATCGTCCGATAGGTTCTGAATAAAGGTCCACCCATCCACCATCTCCTTGAGCTTCCAGGTTATCTCGCCGGGATAGGGGACGTGGGCATAGAGGTGAACCGAAACCCGATCCCGGTTATGGGCAGTTAGCAGTGGCTCAATGTTATCCACCAGCACATGTTTGTGCAGCGAAGGGGCCACATAGCCTATACGAAGGCGTCGCTCCGGGTGGAGGTCGGCTTGTTGTTGGTGGTGGTGTGATGGTTGATGGTGTGATTGATTGGCAGAGTCACTGCTGAATTGCGCGCCAAAGCGACGCGCTGCCTGGAGTATGGCCGTGCAGTCCACCTCTGACATAAACGGCAGCGTGATCAATAGATTGCTGTGGGCCACTGCCATGTTAGGGTCGATCTCCAGCGCTTTTTGGTAGCAGTTTGCTGCCTCATCCAGTCGGGCAATACCGGTCATGGAGTTACCGAGATTGTTATGGATTTCAGCCACGTCGGGCTGGATGGTCAAGGCTTGTCGGTAGGCGGTAATCGATGCATCCAGAAGGCCCAGATCCCGTAACACGTTGCCTAGATTGCTATGGGCTTCAAAGTAATCGGGGCGGATGGCGATGGCTTGTTGATAGGCTCTGCGAGACGCCTCCAGTTGGCCTTGATCTCTCAGCACGTTACCCAGATTGGTGTGTGCCTCCACCAGATCGGGCTGGATGGCGATGGTCTGCTGGAAGGCTGCGGCTGCCTCATCCAGTTGGCCGGATCTATGGTGCAGGTTGCCAAGATTGTAGTGGGCGATGGCATTGTCAGGCTGGATGGCGAGGGATCGTTGGAACGCGGTGCAGGCGGCATCCGGTTGGCCAAGCGCACCGAGTACCGTGCCCAGATCGCAGACCATGCCGGGATCGTTGGGGTTCAGGCGGGTAGCCTGGGTCAGTAGCCCAACGGCTTGTTGGTTCTGGCCCACCTGATGGGCCAGCATGCCCAGCAGATGCAGCGCCTGTGGATGGTTGGGCTCAGCCTGTAATATCAGTCGGTAGATCTTCTCCGCCTCGGCCAGTTGTCCCGTAGCATGATGGCCGGTGGCCAGCTCCATGGCCTGGGGAATGGTAAGGGTGTCTCCTGCGGAGGGGGGCATGTCAAACGGACTCCGGTACGCTGTCGAGGTCGTATTGGCGCATCTTGCGATAGAGGGTGCTGCGTCCGATGCCCAGCTTGCGGGCCGTTTTAACCTTGTTCCAGCCGGTGCTGTCCAGTGCTTGGCGAATACGCTCCTTCTCGTGCAGGAACAGCGGCGGCGGTGTGGCGGGTGCGGTTTCATCGGTGGGGGGTGTAGGGAGGGGGGGTGTTGATGGGGTGCGTAGCTCCGGCGGCAGATCCTCCAGGTTGATCACCGACGACTGGCACACCACAAAGGCGTGCTCAATGACATGCTCCAGCTCTCGGATATTGCCTGGCCAGGGGTAGTTCATGAACCGCTTGAGGACCTCTTTGGTGTAGCCGTGAATGCGCTTTGAAAAGCGCTCGGAGAAGCGTCCCAGAAAGTGATCCATCAGCAGAGGGATGTCCTCCCGCCGTTCCCGAAGAGAGGGGATGCGGATCTCCACCACCTTGAGACGATAGAAGAGATCTTCCCGGAAGCGTTGTTCGGCCACCCCTTTACGGAGATTGCGATTGGTGGCAGCCACCACCCGCACATCCACATGAATGGTGTCTACATCGCCGACCCGCTCAAAGGCTTTCTCTTGCAGGATGCGCAGTAGTTGGGTCTGCATGCGCGGGGTGATGTCGCCGATTTCGTCGAGAAAAATAGTCCCTGTATCGGCCTGCTGGAAGCGGCCTATCTTATCCCGAATGGCACCGGTGAAGGCACCTCGCACATGGCCGAACAGTTCACTCTCCAGCAGGTTCTCGGGCAGGGCCGCACAGTTGAGTTTGACCAGTGGTGCATCATGGCGACGGCTCTGAAAGTGGATCGCCTCTGCCACCAGCTCTTTACCGGTGCCGCTCTCACCGGTGATCAGTACCGTGGTGTCCATATGGCCAAGCTGCTCAATCAGCGTGTATATCTTCCGCATTTCCGGGCTTTTGCCCACCATATTGTGAAAGGCCCGCCGAGCATTGAGATCCCTTTCCAGTGCGGCCAGGCGGGTTTCGTCGCGAATGACCAGCACAGCATCGGAGCCTTTGCTGGTGGCTCCATGGAGTGGAGAGGCCGAGACGGAAAAGACCCGTTGGGATGGTCCCTCTTGCGGGCAGATGATCTGAACGTTATGCGCCTGCGAGCTGCTTTTGAATACCGGTTCCAGTAGTTCATTCAATTGGGGGCCGCAGTGGGGCAGGGCTTTGGTTAACGGTTGCCCGGCATTGGCTTTGGAGATTTTGAATAGCTTGATGGCGGCGGCGTTGAATTCGCGTACCCGACCATCTGGCGCAATGGTGAGAATTGCATCCTGCACACTGTTGAGTATGGCGGCCAGATGGTGACGATAGCGCTGTCGTTCATCCTGTAACTTTTTGTGGCGCATGGCGGCATGGGTGCGTTGCAGCAAGGTTTCTTTGAGAACCGGCTTCTCCATATAGTCATGCGCCCCCAGTCGAAGCGCTTCTTGGACCGTCTCAAGTTTGGGAAAGCCGGTGATCAGCAGCACCAGGGTGTTGTAGCGCCGATTCTGAATTTCACGCAGCAGGTCCAGCCCATCCTTGTCGCCAAGATGGATGTCGGAGATCACCAGATCAATTTGGGGCTGAGCGTTGTCGAGGGTGTGTATGGCATCTTCAAAGCTGGAGACGGTCTCCACCATGTAGCCTGCTTTGGTCAAAAAGGAGGCGATGACCACTAATATGCTTGGCTCATCATCGACGACAAGAATATTTCCCCCCACGAATAATCTCCGGCTAAGAGGTGTAAAAATAAAAGGGTTCACAAAGAAATCGAGGGTCCATCATACGGAACAAGAGGGAAAATGGGCAAAAAAAATCCCGGGCGGCTCTTTGGGTGATAGGGGGGAACCATACACACCAAAGGCCATAAGCCCGGGAAACATCGGCAGCGTTTGCCGTCAGTTTGACGATTGGGCCTGTCGGGCGAGGGTTGGTTACCCGACAAGATGGGGGGAGGGAAGATCAACCCAAACGTCACTGTTTATATTGCAGTGTACGTGCCAACATTTATAAATTATTGATTATAAACATAAATATATATTTTAGTGTAGGTATAGTATTGTAAGTCATGCTTTAGATGTCCCATTATTGATCCATATCTGCACCGCACTGTCTTTTTGATACAAAAATGGCACAACCTGTAACATCGGCATGAACGTGATACAAAAGAGAAATCCTGCATATTTTATTCATTCTCGTAAAGAAAACATCAACGCTCTCAATTGATTTTCGATTTGCGTTCCTCCCTATGCCAATCAAACCCGTCGTTGACCCGGCGCCGTAATGTCTCATCGGAGCGAAAGAATGGGACATTTTTGGCGGGCAGGTTGGCGGCCTTTTCCTGGGCCGGGGGGCGCAGTTTCCAGGCGGGAATCGCGCGGATGGCAAACATACCAAACCCCTCCAGTGTCACCGGTTGGCCTTTCTCAAGGCAGAGTGCTGTTTCCTCTTCAAAGCGGGTCAGTACCGTTTCGCAGAGTGTGGCATCCATATTCAACGCCCAAGCGATGCGTTGCGCCAGCTCTGAGCGGCTGACGGATTGGGGCTCATGATCCTGTTCAGACGGTTTCGATGGTTTCGACACGCTCTCACCCTCCTTCATTGTATTAATGCATGATGCCCCCAGTATGGCAGGAATGGATGATGGACTGGGGGAAAGATCTCCCAAAGAGAGGGCAAATGCTGCCGGTCGGAAAATAGTGGCTCGGCAGAAAGTGGGTTTGCGTGGTAATATTTTATATATCTATTTGATTATAGATATATTTTTTAGTGGCCTGTTTATTGCTTGTCTTAAGGGTGTGCATCGATCGAATTATCTTATTTGGTGCGCCGCGTGAGACGATGAATAGGGAGATGCAGGTCATGAGGATGCCAGGATATATGCGAGTTCCACTTTTTTTGAGACTCCCCGGATGGGCGCTGCTGATTCCTGGGCTATTGCTCTCCAGCTTTGTGCATCTGCCCACTGATCAGGCCGGGGAAGGTTTCGCTACGGCTCGTCATCATGCTGGACTTCATCCCAGCTCTGCCGTTGTGGAGCAGGCGGCTGCCATGACCCGAACCGTGGATGGTATTCAGGAGTTGCTTGATGCGCGGGGTGATCTGGAAGCACGGGATCTTACCGGACAGACAGCACTGATTTGGGCCGCCGATAAGGGGGAAGTAAAGTTGGTCAAAAAGCTGCTCAAAGCGGGGGCTGAGATCAATGCCAAGGATTGGTGGGGGCGTACAGCCTTGGTGCTGGCCATTCAGCATGGCCATCGCGATATTGTTGAGATGCTGGTGGCGAGTCAGGAGGATGTCGGTGTTTGAGGCCTGTCTTGTTTTTGGGGTGACCCTCTGACGCTGTGTTGCCAACATCCAAATAAGTGAAGACGGAATAGGCCTGATGTGAAGTGTATTTTACATCGGGTCTTATCTTTCTGTTTTCCGTGTCGCTATAGGGGATTGTCTCCATGTATTGCTATTTATCTCTGTTCAATTAATAAGTTGAGGTGCGGTTTATCTTGCCTTTTACGCAAAAAGCGTGCTACACCCAAAAGCTGGCTGTCTATTTTATTGGTTTCGTAAGGGTTCTTGCCTTTTCAGACTGGACGGCTTGGTGGGCGCTTGAAGATGGGATCGTGTCTTATGAAAAAAGAGCTTTTAACGGCTGTCGAAGAGTCGGTGATGGAGATCGTGGAGACCATGCTCTTCATTGAGGTGGATCCAGGCGTCGGTGTCGCCAAACCTTCCGGTGTACAGCACATCCCAGCCCAGGCTGAAGCCTCGGTGATTGTCGGGCTCAGCGGCAGTATCAATGGTGGCGTGCGGCTGGCCTGCTCGGTGAATGTTGCCAAGTTTCTGGCCGGATCCCTGGCTATGGATCAGTTTAAGTCCCTGAACTCAGATGCCAAGGACGCTTTTGCCGAGTTGGGCAATATGATTGCAGGTGGCGTTCAGACCCGACTGGTCAATAAGCTTGAAGAGTTGGGCGAGGTAGATCTCACGCCGCCGACCGTGATTGTCGGTGAGGATTACGATGTTGAGTACAAGAGCAACCTGGAGAGCGTTCGCTACTTCTTCCGGGTCAACAAAGAGAATTTCCTCATTGAAGTTTTTTTCCTGGAGAACACGCGCACCCAGGTGAGTGTTGAGCTGGACACCAAGTCTTTGATTCAACTGGATGATCTAGCCAAGGAGCGTGGCAAAAGCCGTTCCGTAGTGATCAAAGACCTGATTGAAAATGCCAGCGCCTGATCACCCGGAAGCCCTAACACCAGCCCATCAACTCCCGTTTAACCAACTGGACCAGAGCTTCGCGCCAAGCTGCATCATCGTTGATGCATCGGGTGTAGATGAACTGTGTTCCCCCCGCCTCTAGAAAGATTTTTTTGCCGCCGATGGCAATCTCTTCCAGGGTCTCCAGACAGTCGGAGACGAACCCTGGGCAAGCGAGCACCACCTCTTTATGGCCTTTATTCGGCAGTTCCGCCAACATCTGGTCGGTGGCCGGAAGCAGCCACGGCTCCTTTCCAAATCGGGATTGAAAGGCGATACGCCAGCGAGATTTTGGCAGGTTAAGTGCCTCCGCCAATTTTTGGGCCGTGACGTGGCATTGAGCCTCGTAAGGATCCCCCTGGTCTACATGACGTTGGGGTAGGCCATGGAACGAGAAGAGATAGAGTCGCTCTTGGTTAGCGTCGGGATCGGCGCTCTGGCGAATACGATGGGCCAGAGAAGCGATGTAGCCCGGATGGTTATGGAACGACGGAGCAACCCGCAGGGCCGGCAGATGACGCTTGGCGTGAATGGCCTGATAGAGGGCATCCACCATGGAGGCATTGGTGGCCCCGGAATACTGGGGAAAGAGCGGAAACAGCAGCAATTTGGAGACGCCTAGTGCTCTCAATTCATCCACGGCATGATCCAGGGCTGGTTGGCCGTAACGCATGCCGAGGCGAACCGGTATCTCGTCTCCCAACGCCTGTTGCAGATGGTCAGTCAACACCCGTGTGTGATGAAGCAGGGGAGAGATGCCGTCTTCACGCCAGATACGCCGATAGAGGGCCGCAGAGCGCTTGGGGCGGGTGCGGAGAATAATGCCATGCAGAATGGGCCACCACTTCCAGCGCGGTAGATCCACCACCCGAGGATCGGAGAGAAACTGCGCCAGATAGCGTCGTAGAGCCGGAGTTTTCGGAGCATCCGGGGTGCCGAGTTGCGCCAGAATGACCCCAACATCGCTCACTGTTTCTGTTCCAGAAGAAACAGCGCCAATTTACGGTCGGTATTCTGGATGTGATTCACCAGCCAGTTGCGCAGAAAGCGCAAGACGTGGATGGTGAGCATGGACTTCTCATCCTGGACCACCTCCCGGAACTGCATGACGCGGGTCTTGAATGATTCGTGCTGGTCTACGTGTTGTTCGATATCGGGATAGTTGTGTTGCCGCATGAACGCCTCTTCACGTTCAAAGTGATAGACCGTGTAGTCTTGTAGAGCGCCCAGCACCTTATCCAACTTCTCTGGATCGCCATCGGAACGGGTGGCGTGAAACAGGGTATTGACGATCTCTACCAGTTGCCTGTGGTCGGCATCGATCTCGGGAACATTAACCTCAAAGCCGGGGCCCCAGGTGATGAGGTTACCCTGTTGGCCATAGCGGCTCTCTTCTCCCAGATAGAGTACGTCAATCAGGTTGAAGACCCGCCCGCGGAGCTGCTGGTACACCACCATGCTCTGTTTAGCGTCCGGTCTGCGTCCCTCGGCGGTCAGGGCCACCACCTGTTGGGCAATCTCCTGACAGGTCTGAACCATTTCGGTGAGCACGTTGCTCTGGTCGTGAGCGGCAATCAACTCGGCTCCTTCACCTTGGATCCACTGGCCCAGTTCACTCTGGAGAAGGTTGAGAAGCGTCTCAGGGTCGGCGGGCGCGGCCTCGGCCAGAATCTGTTCAAGTTGCGACATCTGTTCCAGAAACGGGGTTTTGACAAGGCCGGCATTGAACGACTCGCCGCCAATATTGAAGCGGGCATGGGAGGCGTGCAGAGCGTCGCTGATATCGCGAATAATCGTACCCATGGCATGAAAATGATTGACGTGGCCATACATGGCGCGGCTTTCATTGAGGCTGCTTTTCACCTTGCTTCGAACGGCATGGGAGACCTGTTCGGTTTCGCCGGAGGTATCCAGTATCGACTGCACAAAACTCTGCACATCGGCGGCCTGGGTGACCATCTCTTCGGAGGCGGTGGCGGCCATATTGGTCGTGTTGGTGATTTTCTCGGCCCCACGCGCCGCATTACGGCTGGCGTTGGTCACATTTTGGGCCGCGCCGTCCAGCTCTACGACAAGATCATTGACCCGCTGCATGATCTGCTCAAGTTGGGCGATGGAGGTGGAGACGGTAGCCGCCTGACGGGCTTGGCCATCCACGGCTTGATTGATGTGTTCGTTCTCCAGATGGATCTTTTTGATGACCTTGATGATGTCATGGGTCACCTCAATGGCATCTTTACTGTTATCTCGGATGTCGTCCAGTTGCTTGGCGATCATGTCGGTGGCGCTGGCGGTCTGTTTGGCCAGCTCCTTTACCTCGTTGGAGACCACCGAGAACCCTTTGCCCGCCTCGCCGGCCCCGGCGGCTTCAATGGCGGCATTCAGGGCCAGCATGTTGGTTTGCTCGGCGATGCCATTGATGATCTCCACTACTTGGTCGATAGCTCGGGCCGACCCCCCCAACCGCTCCATAACCCGCAGTGCGCCGCGGGCGTCCTTATTGGCCTGCTCGGTCTGGCTGTTGGCCTGTCGGCAGAGGTCCCGCATGGCGCCTAGGTCATCGTTGATGCGTCCTATGGATTCGGCCACCGAAGAGGTGGAGCCATACGCCTGCTGAATATCCTTGGAGACCTGACCGACGTTGTTGGTCATCTCCTGAGCAGCGGAGGTAATGGTCTGCATATCACCACTGGCATCATTGGTGGCGCTGGCTATGGTCTGCATGTTTTGGGATACATTCTGGGCGGCGCTGGTGATTTGGCCCAGATTGTTCAGCGCCTGGGAGACCAGATCGTTGACCTTGGAGACCGACTCATCCAGGCGTTGATTCTCTTGGGCGGTCTCGCCGCTCAGCTCAAAGAGGCGAAAGGACTTCTCTCCGAGTTGTTTGCGAATTTTCAGAATGCCTTGCAGGAAGCTGGTGGCGTTGTCCGACTGCATGGTAATCATGCGAATATTATCGGAGAGATTGTTGGCCAGATGGTTGATCTGGGAACCGATGTCATCCAACTCGTCGGGGAGCGATGATGTTGGAATGCGCTGGGTCAGATCGCCATCGGCGATGGTTATGAGAATAGTGTTGATGCGGCGAAGTCGCGCCACCAGGGTTTTGCGGAAATAGCCTCCCAGCACCACCACCAGGACCAGAGCCGACAGCAGACCGGTTGCCGCCAGCTTCCAGACCACCGAGGCTGCCCCGGCCCCTTCAGCGCGCATGACCAACCGCACGCCCAGCTCGGGGATCTCTTGGAGGATAGCGATATGATCATGACTCGACAATTCATGCTTGTCGCTGGTCAGTATGACCTCCAGCGTCTCTTTGGAAAGCTGGGGGGATTGCGTTAGGACACGATTTTGTTGATCCAATAACGCACCTTGGAACGTCTTATCATGGGCAGGACCGGTGAACAGATTATCTAACAGCAGACTCAGGGGCTGATAGAGCCAGAGGATTCCTTCAAGTTTGTCCTGATGGTGGATCAAGGTGCCGGATAACAGGGCCCAATCTCCCTGGCTGTCTTGAACAATCTGGTGATTGATGGCGTTTGGCGTAATGGTGAGGGTGCGTATCAGTGTCTGGTGATCGAAGCGGTGACGTTTTTCCACCGCTTCACCCTGGGTGAGTTGCAAGACCGGGGTACCGTCTGCAGTTTGAAGTTGGATGATGGTGTAGTGGGGGCGACCTTGGTAGATACGTTTATAGAACAGCTCCAGATTGGCACTGGACTCCATCATCCCTTCCCGGTCTTGAAAGATACGGGAGGTGAAGTAGTTTTCGTTATCTCGATGCGCTTTGAGCAGCGCAAAATCCGATGAGGTGCGTCGAACACTCTGTCGGATGGTTTCGGCCAGGGTGTTGGTATCGAGTTCCAAGCGGGCGCGCAGGCTTTTTTCCAGCTGGGCGGTGACCATGCTGCCGGAGATGATCCCTTGAATCAGCAAAATCAGCGTCACCATACCGGTGATGACCAGCAGGATTTTTTTACTCAAAGAGAGAGAGAGTTGCATTAAAAATCCCCATTATTCCATCTGGGCCCAATGGGCACCAACGTACAATCGATTTTAGATGGATCCTGCGATGGATTTGGACTCTACGGACCCGGCATGATCATGACGCTTTTCTGGCGGCGTCTCCGAGATCTGATTGAGCAGACTGTAGATATTCAGCGCTTCTCGGCGTCCATGTACCAGGAAAGGGCGCCCATCAACGTCGATACGATAGGCCTCGCCGGCCACATAGAGAATCGGTCTGGAGCCAAACGGAACCCTCAGTACGCGTCTTTGGAAATTGCGTACAAAGCCGACATGCAGATCGCCATGGCCCTTCTCCTCACGGATCACCACATCGAAGTGGCTGTCGGTCACACCGGCAATGCGCGTGGTACAGATGATCAAGCCGCGCAGGCATTTGGTCTGGAACAGCGTGCGAAACTTACGAATCAACTGGGTGCGGGTATAGGTTTCCGGCGTGCGCTCAGCGGCGATCTCCAGCTCCACATCGGTGATGGGGTGGTCGTGCCTGGAGATAAAAAAGCAGCCGTTGAGGGTCAAGAGCAGTCCCAGCACACCCAGTAGGCGCAACAAAGTCGGCAGCGCGGCTCGAGCCGTTCCGGTTTCAGCAGCAGATGGTGAGATACGTGGCGTCATCTATAGTCCCATCGCATTGAGACGTGCGTTCCAAAGAGCGTTGAGACGGCGGCCTTCATGGAGGTTGACCGTTCCCTGATCGGAGATGATCGCCTGCCCCTCGTCAGAGAGAACGAAATCCACCACCTTGCGTCCCGCTTCAGACTGCCGGTTTTTGTTCAGGGCCAGATAGAGCGGCCTGAAGAGTGGATAGCGGCCATTGGCGATGTTCTCTTTGCTGGGGGCAATGCCGTCGATCTTGAGGATTTTGACCGGCTGTTTGCGCGCAGAGCTGATGCCGTCCAGCGCCAGGGAGTAGGGGGTGCGCCCCACTTTTTTCTCGAGTGGGCCGGTGGATTTAAACACCAGCGAGCGGGCTTTGAACCCAAACTCCTGATCCTGGAACAGAAACAGGCGGAACATGTGCCCTGTCCCCGAATATTTGCCGTCCCGCGTGGCAAGAATAATGGGTCGATCAGGTCCGCCCAGTGATTTCCAGGAGGTGATCTCTCCACGATAAATCGCCTTAAGATCTTTCAGATTGATATTCTCCACCGGGTTGCTGGGGTGGGTGATCATGACGATGCCGTCCCAGGCCACCGGGAAGAGCTGAGCCTCCTCTTCCTGATCGTGGATATTGCCATCCGGACGGCGCAGGCGATGGCGACAGGTGCCGCCAATATCGGTGGTGCCGGCAGATGCTGCACGCACCCCCTTGGTGGCCCCACCGCCAGAGAGTTGAACGGTAACGCCGGTTTTGGCTTGATAGGCGTTGGCGACCTCTTTCATGAAGGCTTTCTTGGTGATGCCGCAACCGGTCCAGGTTACATCGTTAGCGGATGATATGGCGGGTGTCATCCCCAGCATCAGCATGAAAGCTGCTACGATGCGAAGCCCCCCTCGGGCAATGCCTGGTCCAACGTTCATTCGACCCCCTACAAAAATAATGCGCCATGTGATGACGCAGAAACTCAATAATAGTGCCTGTGTCAGAGTGGCGACATGGCGTCAATCCGTTCATTCTATCACAGGGCCAATCCGCTTGGGCGCTTTCATGAGTCCCCATTTACGGTTGGCTTTTTCCGTCGATTGTTTCAGTTTATTCATCTCCATGCCCTTTCGCCAGGATGGGAATTGCCCTATCCTTTTTTTGATGCCCTATTTAGAAAATATAATCTGGTTTCAAAAGAGGA
Source organism: Magnetococcales bacterium (assembly GCA_015233785.1). Classification (GTDB taxonomy): domain Bacteria; phylum Pseudomonadota; class Magnetococcia; order Magnetococcales; family JADFWT01; genus JADFWT01. The sequence goes on along the minus strand of JADFWT010000014.1, from coordinate 12,981 downwards.
ATCCATGTCGAATCAAGCGCAACAGAGTGCCCCCGATGTTGAGAGCCAGGAAGATAACCCCTATCCGCTGCCTAAAAAGCAGCAGGTGGACCGGGTTCATCATGTGATTGCTGTCTCTAGCGGGAAGGGTGGCGTAGGAAAATCGACGTTGGCGGTCAATCTTGCCTTTGCTCTTCAAAGGATGGGTAAAAAGGTAGGGCTGCTGGATGCCGATATTTATGGACCGAGTATTCCCACCATGTTGGGGGTCAATGAGCCGCCGGAACCGGATGTGATGGGACGCATAAAGCCGGTGATGGCCCATGGTATGCCGTTGATTTCCATCGGTTTCATGGTGAAGGATGAGCAAGCGCTGGTGTGGCGCGGGCCGCTTCTGTTTCAGGTGCTTCAGCAGTTCTTTCATGAAGTGAAGTGGTGCGACTACAACGAGTTTCTCGACTATCTGGTAGTGGATCTTCCTCCGGGAACTGGTGATATTCAGCTCTCCATGGCTCAGCAGGTGGAGGTCTCCGGCTCGGTGATCGTCACCACGCCTCAGGATGTGGCTCTGGTGGATGTGAAGCGCGGCGTCTCGCTTTTTAATATGGCGCATGTGCCGATCCTCGGTGTGGTGGAGAACATGAGCTACTTTTGCTGTCCGCACTGTGGAAAACGTACCGATATCTTCTCTTCTGGTGGCGCTCAAAAGGTGGTGGAAGGGACCGATCTTCCCCTGCTTGGGGAGATTCCGTTGGATCCGAAGATTCGCGAGTGTGCCGATGGCGGTATGCCTATTGTTGCTGCTCATGAGGAGTCCGAGCACGCCAAGCGCTACATGGATATCGCCGAGAAGCTGACCAAGATGTTGCCGGTGCCCGATTCGCCGCCACCGCGTAGAAAGCGTCGCGGGTGAGCGCCAATCGGCCCCGTCTGTTCCTCTCCGCCACCCGGAAAAGCAGCGGCAAGACTGTTGTTACCATCGGGCTGGCGGCGGCGCTGGCCCGACGGGGGCTCAAGGTGCAGACGTTCAAGAAGGGGCTCGATTTTATCGATCCCATGTGGCATGGGCGGGCTTCCGGCGTGGCATGTCGCAATCTGGATCCGTACATTATGGGGATGGAAGGGACTCAGAGCGCCTTTCTTCGTTACAGTGCCGAAGCCGATATCAGCCTGATTGAAGGCAATATGGGCTATTTTGACGGACAGGATCTGGAAGGGGCGGACTCTAGCGCCGCCTTGGCCGAGGCGCTTCAGGCTCCGGCCCTTCTGATTGTCGATTGCAAAGGTATGGCGCGAGGGGTGGCACCGCTGGTGCGGGGTCATCTGGATTTTCCCGGTGGCGGGGCGGCTATCGGCGGGGTGATCCTCAACCATGTGGCCTCTCTCCGCCATGAGAAGCGGCTGCGCGCGGCATTGGCGCGTTTTACGGCGGTTCCAGTTCTGGGGGCGATTCCCCGAAGTGCCGCCGTTGCAATTGATGAGCGCCATCTGGGGCTGGTGCCGGTAGGGGAGCGGGATGAGCTGCGCGAAGTGATCGGCGCGGCGGCCGACCGAGCTGAGGAGTATTTGGATCTGGAGGCGATTTTAGTACTGGCCAGAGGGGTGAAGGCCCCCGGTTATGCGCAGCAGGCTGCCCCGGTTCTGGCTTCAAGTGGTGAGAAAATTCGCGTGGCCTATGCGGCTGATCGGGCCTTTAACTTCTACTATCCGGACAATCTGGAGGCGCTGGCCTCCGTGGGTGTTGAGATGGTGCCGGTTGATTTTCTCAATGACCGGCGTCTGCCCGATGTGGCGGGGCTCTTTATCGGTGGCGGTTTCCCGGAGATGTTCATGGAGCGCCTCACCGGCAACTCCGAACTGATGGGGACCATCCGCAGGCAGGCTGAGGATGGCCTGCCCATCTACGCCGAGTGCGGGGGGTTGATGGCGCTCTCGGAGCGGCTGAGATGGGACGGCAAGGAGGCCAAGATGATCGGTGCGCTGCCTATTGATGTCTCCATGTTTCGTAAACCTCAGGGCTACGGCTATATGGCTTTGGAGGGAAGCGGCCAGGGGCCGTGGCTGGCAAAAGGCGAGGTTGCCAGATGTCATGAGTTTCACTACTCCCGCGTCACACGGCTGGGGGAGGGAACGCGTTTTGCCTATAAAGTACAGCGTGGTTTCGGCGTTGATGGAAGCCATGACGGACTGCTGTATCGCAACATTTGGGCCTCCTATGCCCATATTCATGTAGCCGGTTCTCCAGGGTGGGCTGAAGCGCTGAGACGGTTCTGGAGAGGCGGGGTTCATGTCTGCTGATGCCCTGCTATAAGGCGTTTTATGGTTCATTTTATGACGCCATCGGTTGACATGAGCGGCTAGAAGCTTATATTCGCTTGACATCTATCGGGTCTTTTTATGACGACCGAATTTTGAGTTGGCGTACGCTCCCAATAACGTGCGCCAGTTGAGTCCAATTCACTTTTAAGGACGTGAGACATGAAACTAGCTGTTCTTGTCTTGGAAGGTCCCTACAACCACGAGGCGTCCGATTCGGCCTACAACTTCATCCAGGCCGCGTTGGAAAAGGGACATGAGATCCGCGGGATCTTCTTCTACCATGACGGTGTGTACAACGTAACCAAGCTGATGGAGCCCCCACAGGATGATCGGCACATTGCCAATCGTTGGTCGGAGCTCGGCGCTAAAGGTATCGACATAGTGGTCTGCATTGCAGCGGCGAAGCGTCGCGGTATTGTGGATGACGTGCTGGTTCCCAATGTGCGCATCTCCGGTTTGGGCCAGCTCACCATGATGGCCATCGAAGCCGACCGGCTCGTGACCTTCGGCGACTAAGGGGAGTGTGAAATGGCGGAAGATATCAAAAAGATCATGTTCACCGTCCGCAAGGCCCCCCATGGCTCTATCTATGTCTATGAGGGACTTGAGGTCAAACTGATCATGGCGGCTTACGATGCCGACATCTCTGTGGTATTCATGGATGATGGCGTGTTTGCTCTCAAAGACGGTCAGAATACAGCCGAGCTGGGCATCAAAGGATTCGCCGCCACGTATGGCGTGATGGTGGATTACGAGATCAGCAAGATCTACGTGGATCGCAAATCCATGGAAGATCGGGGCATGACCGAGAATGACCTGCTGGTGATTGGCGAAGACGAAGATACCGAAGAGCCAATCAAGCCCACCGTCATTGAGACCGATCAAATCGGGCCGATGATGGCGGAACAGCACAACATTCTCTGCTTCTAGAAGGAGATACTGACATGCTCCATACTGTAAACAAGTCCCCCTTTCAGAACGGGACGATGGAGAGCTGCCTGCGTTGCGTCAATCCTGGCGATGCCGTTCTTCTGTTGGAAGATGGCGTCTTTGGCGCTGTAACCGGCACCTCCAAGACCGCTCTGATTGAGGAAGCCCTGAAAAACGCCGAAGTATATGCTCTGAGTGCCGACCTTAAGGCCCGTGCTCTGGAGAATATCATTCCCGGCATCAAGGTGACCGATTACGCCGGATTTGTTGATCTGGTGGATCAGAACAAAGTGCACTCCTGGCTCTAAGCCGGATCGGCGCTTGATTAACGGATGGTGTAGCGGCGCTTCGGGCTCTCTTTTTGTGGGGCTCGAAGTCCGCGACACTCTCCTTCCGAGTGACGCGCGATGCGGTATCAACCGGATGGCGCGTTGTCGCCTCCTATGCATGGAGAGATGACAGATGGTTAGGTACCCACCTTTGCGTGTGATTCAGGTGCTGCTGGTTGCCCTGCTGATGTGCGCGGCCCCGTTGGCCGTTCAGGCCGAAATGGGCCACAATCACCAGAGCGGCCCGGTGAAGTTGCAGAAGCCTAAGGGCACAGCATGCGTCCTGCCCGAAGAGCAGATGCGACGCACTCATATGGACTATCTTAAGCACAAGCGCGCTGTTACCGTGCGTGAGGGTGTGCGGGTTCGGGATGAGAGTCTGAAAAACTGCATCTCCTGCCATCCCAGCAAAAAGAAGTTTTGCGAACAGTGTCACAAGTATGTCGGCGTCAAGCCGGACTGCTTCGAATGCCACAACTATCCCGATTGATGACGCGTCAACCTGGGATCCATATCAACGGGAAAGCGTAGGGACTGAGTCATGACGATGGATAGAAGGTCGGTACTCGGATTGGGAGGCGCGGCGGCGGCGGGCGTGATGCTGGCTCCGGGGCTGCATCTCATTGCCGCGCCGAACAAGACGGAAGCGGACGGCAACAAGCGGTGGGCCATGCTCATCGATGTCAACAAGTGTGCGAGTGATTGCACCGCATGCACCAGCGCCTGTCGCACCGAGAATAACGTGCCGATGTTTGGCGATCCCACGCGGGATATTCACTGGATCCGCAAGGTGGAGTTGAAAGATAAGAGCGGTCGCCGCCCGTCGGTGAGTTTGCCGGTCTTATGCAACCACTGCGAAGAGCCGCCCTGCGTGCATGTCTGCCCCACCGAAGCCTCCTTTGTTCGTAAGGATGGCATCGTGCTGGTGGACAAGCATCGTTGCATCGGTTGTCGCTACTGCATGATCGCCTGTCCCTATAAGGCCCGTTCGCTGGTCTACCACAAAACCAAGCTCCCCGAGGGGGGCAATCCCGATGTGCCGATTAGGGGCTCGGGTGTGGTGGAAAAATGCACCTTCTGTGTCCACCGTGTGGACGACGGTAAGCTTCCGGCCTGTGTGGAGGCGTGCAACAGGGAGGGGCATGGCGCAATGCTGTTTGGTGATCTCAACGATCCCGAATCAGAGATCGCCAAGCGGATCAAATCGGTTCCGACCACGACGGTCCGCAAGGATCTGGGTCTTGAGCCCCACGTTCACTATCAGGGATTGTAGGGGGGAGCGATGATCGACAACTACAGAGCCATCGAGGGTAACTCCTCCAGCTATTTTTCCCTTTTGGCCCTTTTTGGGACATTTGTGGCCATCGGTGCCGGGGCGTTTTTCTACATTGAGCACAACGGCCATGGCGTCACCAATATGACCAATCAGGTGGTGTGGGGTCTGCCTCATGTATTCGCCATCTCGCTATTGGTGATGGCCTCCGGGGCGCTTAATCTCGCCTCCATGGCCACCGTGTTTGGTGCCAAGCACTATAAGCAGTTTCGCCGCTTCTCCGCCTTCTTGGCCATCGCGCTTTTGGCGGGTGGCTTGGCCGTGCTGGTGCTGGATCTCGGTAGGCCCGACCGTATGCTGCTCACCATGATCCATATGAACTTCAAGTCGATGTTCACCTGGAACGTGTTTCTCTATAGCGGCTTCATTGTCATGTGCTTCCTCTATCTCTGGACCATGATGCAACATGAGCGGTTTGTGAAGTTGGCCGGATCAGCCGCTTTCGGCTTCCGGTTGATTCTTACCACCGGTACCGGCTCCATTTTTGGCGTCATTGCCGCACGGGATATGTTCCACTCCGCCATCACGGCGCCGACCTTTATTGCGGTGTCCCTCAGTGCCGGAACAGCGCTGAGTCTGATTCTGCTGGTCGTCACCTTCCGCAGTACCGGTCGGGAGATGGATATTAAGCTGGTTCATGGGCTGCGCAACATGCTGGTGTTCTTCACCCTGCTGGTGGCCTATCTGATCGTGGTGGAGAAGTTCACCTCCCTCTATGCACCGAATACGGATGATGTGGCGCACTATGTTCTCGGTGGCGCTCACAAGATGCTCTATTGGGGCGGTGTGGTGGTGATCGGTGTTCTGTTGCCGCTGTTGGTGCTCTTTATGCCCGCGTCTGGTAATAGCGTCGGGGGTATTGTCTTCGCTTCGATCTGTTCGATTGCCGGCGAGATGGCCTTTATTGCCCATGTGTTGTTTGCCGGACAGGCCTATCCCTTTGATATGTTCCCTGGCTATGAGATCACCAGTGTCTTTTTGGATGGTTCGGTGGGGGTCTACTGGCCGAGTCTGGTGGAGCTGCTGTTAGGTCTGGGCGGCATGGCCATCACCGGCTTGATCTACATCCTCGGCATCAAATTCTTCCGGCTTCTGCCGAAGAAGGCGGTAGCGCCTGAGGGGTGGGCTCCCTGGAGTCCCTAGTGTTGGGGCGTTCAGCGTCTCCGATACATAAGCTGGAAAGATTCAATTGAGTGTAGAAGCGCCCGGTTCCACAAGAGCCGGGCGTTTTTAATAAGGTGAGGCAACATGTTCAAACGGATTACATACACAGCCCTGGTCCTACTGGCCGTCGCCCTGGTACTGGCTACCACTTATCAAGCTATGGAGTTGGTAAAGGCTCGCCACCACACCCGCGAGGTGGTGCAGAAGGATCTGAAAGCCGGGAAGTGGCGACCCTATCGAGGTGAGGTAAGGCCCCTGACGCTGACCGTAGATCGCTTCTCTAAGAATCGACTGGATGCTCTTCTTAAGGTGGTTGATCCACGCTTCTACGCGCATAGCGGCGGCACCATTCTAGATGCACTCTCCGGGCAGCGTAGCCTGCCGCAACAACTGGTCCAGACGCTCTACTTTGAGCACTACAACTTCGGCTATGATCGGATCAGACAGAGTATCATCACCACCTTTGCCGTAGAGGGAAACATATCCAAGTTTAACCAGTTGACGCTCTTTATCAATGCCGTGCCTCTCGGCCTGGAGAAGGGCAAACCGGTCTATGGGTTGGAGGAGGGTGCGCGGGCCTATTATGGAAAGGGATTCACCAGCCTCTCCGATGCAGAGTATGTCCAGCTATTGCGGCGTGTTGAGTCGATCCAGTCGTAGTCTCTGTCGCCGGTCAAACAGCCGCCGGGTAGCGATCCACACGGCAATCAGGGTGCCGAATCCGGTCCCGGCGCTGATCATGAACATGATCAAAATCTGATACCCCACTGCTGTCATGGGGGGGTTGCCGCCGAGGATTTGCCCGGTCATCATGCCCGGAAGCGAGACAATGCCTGCTGCCGCCATGGAGTTGATGATGGGTGTTAGCCCGGTGCGAATGGCATCCCGGCGCATGGGGATCATCGCTTCCTGGGCGGAGTGGCCCAGCGCCAGACGGGCCTCAATGGTGCCGCGTTCTCGCCACGCCTCCTGGGTAAGCCGCTCCAGTGCCAGGGCGATACCGGTCATGGTGTTGCCCAGCATCATGCCCAGCAGCGGTATGGCATACTGCGGTGCATACCAAGGGGTGGGGCCGATGATCACCACCAAAGCCAGCAGGGTGACCGTGAAGCTGGAGGTGAACATGGCACCGGTACCGATACCGAATCCCCACCAGCCTAGAAAACGCCGCTTTTGGCGCTGAGCCACCTCCCGTCCGGCAATCAACAGCATGGCCAGTGCCAGTAGTGCAATCCACAAAAGGCGGGTTTCGGCAAACAGGCTCTTCAATACCATGCCGATCAGCAGCAGTTGAATCACGGTTCGGGCGGCGGCTATCAGAAGTGATCCTTCAAGGCCCAACCTTTGCCATCGCACCGTGGCGGCTAGCGCGACAATCAGAAGTGCTGCAATACCCAGATCCAAGGGTCCTAGTGCGATGATAGTCACGATAGCGGCCCCTCTTGAAGTGATCCTTCGGCATTGAAGTGCAGCGCCCGCCCTGCCAATCGTTGTACCTGTTCCGGGTCGTGGCTGACCCAGAGCAACGGGGCGTTATGGTGTTTGATATAGGCCATCACCAACCGCTCCACCAATTGAGTGGATGCAGGGTCCAGGTTGGCTGTAGGTTCGTCCAGTAGTAGACCGCAGGGCTCAACGGCCAGCATGCGGGCCAGTGCGCAGCGTTGCCGCTCGCCGCTTGAGAGGCGTGCGACCTGCCAGTCCAGCGCCTCCGTGGGCAAGCCCAGCTCCGTAAAAAGGGCAGAGATCGTCTCCCCTTGGTGAGAAAAGTGCTCTCCAACCCGGTCCAGCCACCAGCGGGACTCAGGGGCCAGATACCCCAAAGCACGGCGCCATTCGGTGGGCGGGGTCGTGTTTCGGGCGCGCTCTCCCAGCCACACTTCTCCCTCGTTGGGATCCAGATCTACCAGAGCCCGAAGCAACAGGGACTTTCCGCAGCCGGATGGCCCCTGAAGCGTCACGCAAGCTCCAGCTTCTACCTGGAAAGTAAGCGGTGGATTGATGCAGGTGCGTAACTGCTCCACACGTAGTCTGTTCATCGGCTCTCCACGTCGTGCGATCTGTATAATCCCATCTGTCCAGGAGGTGGGAGGTGTTGCTAACCACTCGTTTCAGGGTATCTCAAAGCAGCCGACATGCCTATCCGGCCCGATTATTGATGGTGAAATGGAGAGAGAATATGCGTGTGAATATTGGTTGTCTCTCTCCGAAGTGCAATTCTGTTTCAATTCCATCGTGTTTCATGGTAAAAATACTAGTTGGGGGAGGAATCATGATCCTTAATGTCGCTTCAAAGGATGAGAACAGACCGATTCCTGGATCGGGGCACTGTCCAGTAGCAGAGGGGATATGCATCGTGGCATCGGTTTCTGATCATACGTCTCTTCATCAAGATGGAGAGAAGAAGGGAGCATAAAAATATGGGCGCATCCAACCCCATGGCCAGCCTGTTTGGCAAGTCGCCGTTTAAGTCGATTCAAGAGCATATGCGTGTGGTGCTAGAGTGCGCCAAGATGACCAGCCCTCTGATGCAGGCATTGACCGATTCGGATGATGTCCTGATTGATAAGTATCGCCAAGCCATCACCGATCTGGAACTTGAGGCGGATAATATCAAGCACGCCTTGAGGGCGCGTTTGCCTAAGAGTCTGCTGATGCCGGTGGATCGACGGGATTTGCTGGAGATTCTTGATTTACAAGACAATATCGCCGATACCACCCAGGATATTGCGGAGCTGATGGTGGATCGCTCTATGAGCATCCCCGAAGTCATGAAAAAGCCGATTCTTAATCTGGTAGAACGCAGTATTGATACCTGTGCCCAGGCTGCCAAAACCATTGAGGCGCTGGATGAGTTGGTACAGGTAGGCTTCAGTGGGCGGGAGGCGGATCGGGTGATGGAGCTGGTGGCGGAACTGAATAAGATTGAGACCGAGACCGACAGGCTGGAAGTGGCCGCTGTGCGCACCCTGTTTGCCCACGAGGGAGAACTGAAGCCGGTTTCAGTGGTGTTTTGGTATCGGTTAATTGAGTGGATCGCCGCGCTCTCCGATTATGCGGAGAAGATCGGCAACCGTCTGCGCCTGTTGGTGGCGCGATGAGAAGGGCTTCGGCCAAAAAAGAGTAGTGAGGCGTATTGGATGGAGATCATGGCCGAATACGGTCCGATCCTGCTGGCCCTAGGCGTCATATTCAGCTTATACATGACCTGGGGAATCGGTGCCAATGATGTGGCGAATGCCATGGGAACCTCGGTGGGTTCCGGGGCCATCACCGTGCGACAGGCGATCATCATCGCGGCACTGTTTGAATTTATGGGTGCCGTGCTGGCCGGGAACTCCGTGACCGATACCATTCATCGGGAGCTGGTAGATCCGATGGTCTTCACCTTCCATCCCGAAATTTTAGCGTATGGTATGCTGGCCTCTCTGCTGGCTTCTGCCCTGTGGTTGATGATTGCTACCGCGCGGGGTTGGCCGGTCTCCACTACGCACTCCATTGTTGGGGCCATTGTTGGTTTTACCATTGCCGGGGTTGGCGCCAATGCTGTTCATTGGTCCAAAATTGGTGAAATCGTCACCTCCTGGCTCATCTCGCCGCTGCTGGCCGGTTCCATCGCCTTTGTGCTTATGCTCAGTATTCGTCATCTGGTTCTCAATACAGATGCACCTTTTCAAAGGGCTAAAATCTGGGGGCCAGCCTACGCTTTCCTGGTAGGTTTTGTTCTCAGCCTGATTACCATATATGGTGGCTTGAGCCATATTGAGCTGACGCTATCTTCCATTGAGAGCTTTGTAGCATCGCTGGCCTTTGGTCTGTTGGCAGCCATCTTTGGCAAAATGATGATCGATAAAATCGAGATGGATCGGGAAGCGGATCAGGCGTTTTACTATGCCAGTGTGGAGAAGGTCTTTACCCCGCTAATGATCTTCACTGCCTGTGCCATGGCATTTGCCCATGGCTCCAACGATGTGGCCAATGGCGTCGGGCCACTGGCAGCGATTGTTTCAGTGGTGAACAGCACCGACTTGACCCTCTTTGCCCATCGTCCCCAGTTTGCGGTTTTGCTGCTGGGAGGCGTCGGAATTGTGATGGGGATCGCCACCATGGGCTATAAGGTGATGCAGACCATGGGCACCAAAATTACCGAGCTGACGCCCACACGCGGCTACTGCGCGACAATGGCGGCGGCCACCACTGTGGCGTTTGCCTCCAAGGCCGGACTACCGGTCTCTACCACCCATGTGGCGGTAGGGGCTGTGATGGGTGTGGGTTTGGCCCGTGGCATCGGGGCTATCGATCTGCGGGTAGTGGGGGGCATCATCATCTCCTGGATGGTGACCCTTCCGGCTGGGGCGATCCTCTCGGCGCTGCTCTTCTTTGCGCTTAAGAACATCTTCAGCTGATTGCATACCAGCTCTATCTCAAGGCCCCACCCAATCGCTATACCCTTTTTAGATTGCGATCAACGAGAGGGTATGACCCAGGGTTTGAAGTCCGCCCTCGCGTAGATCCTCCTCCAGCCCCTGGAGAAGAACCCTGTTGTGGGCAATGGTTCGGGAGAAGGATACAAACACCTCAACCGCACACTCTTCCAGCTCCTTGACCATCTCTTCAGATGGCAGACCACCCTTTATGGCTACACAGAGGCGAGGGTGGTTAAAGAGTAGAAAACGCACCATGGCAATACGCAGAACCAGATTTTTTACATAGAGCCCCAAATTGACCGAATGGACGCACCACTCGGCATGAAGATGGGTGACGGCATAACGCTCCAGATAGCCATCAATCTGCGTACCGAATAACGACTCCCAGCGCTGGGCTCGGCGGCTGTGTTGAGACCAGAGCTGCTCTGCCGTGATGCCCTTGTCGTTCTCAGCTGCCTGGGCACCCAATTGGATAAAAACCTTCTGTAACAGGCGTTGGTAGCTGTCGTCCCGCTCTGGGCTCACCGTAGCATCCAGCAGCGCTGATAGTAGTTGAATGCCGGGGAGTGGATCGGCTTCAAGTTCCTGAAACTCTCTGTCTAGCGTCACGCGCTCTTCCGGTAGATGAATGATCTGATTGAGTGCCCGGCGCATTTTTGGCTCATCGGTCAGTGTCGTTTCAAGATGGAAAAACGGGTCGAGTTGGTGGGTCTGTACCGCCAGTTGAAAAAGCCGTGAAGCCATGCTGAAACGGCGATCGCAAAGCAGGGTCTGGAGTGCGGTTCGGCTCTCTTCAAAGATGCGAAGATAGGGGCTCTGATGATCACGACACTGGATGCGTTGAGTGGGTTGGCGACTGGGGGGGGTGATCTCGTCTGCGGGCTCCATATCGGCCCCGTGCGGGTCGCACAGATAGCCGCGAACCATCTCCGGACAGGAGAAATCTCCCACCACTTCCAGGCGCTCATTGACCAGACTGCTGCGACGTGGATAGCTCTCGCAAATGGAGGGAAGCGTCTCCTGACTGAAGCGGCGGTGCAGATAGCAGAGACCATCTGGTTCCAGAAAGGGGCAGAGGCCATCCTCTTCGCCTCGGTGAATAACGGCAAAGGCGGTTTGGCTGTCAGGATCGTTGATGTGAACCGATGTCTGGAACCGGGCTTTATCCTGCTCATTACCGGCCATATGCTGCTTCAGCGTCTGGTAACGGGATTTATCCAGAGCGATATCCCAACCTCCGCAGCAGTGCTCCAGGCAGGCCGTATCGGTACAGCGAAACGACAACACGGCACGGGCGGCGAGAATGGATCGATATGGATACATGGTACATGCGCCTTTATTGCTGCCCCGCCCGGTATTCGAATTGGGCCGGTCACAGAGCTGTCCGCCTTTCACAGGCGACAATTTACACTAACATAATGCCGGGTGATGGGGGATGTGTGATAGATTGATAGAGGAAAGTATCATCCCAATGCGTGCGAGGAGATATGACGCCTGAAGAACGAACAGCATGGTTTCTGGATGCAGCCCGATTGCCAACGAAGATTCCGGCCTGGGAGCACCATCTGCACTCCACCTTTACTGACGGTACCGATACGGCGGAAGCTCTGGTACTGCTGGCTCTGGAGCTGGGCCTGGAGCGGGTGGTCTTTACCGAGCATACCGAGCCGGATTTGGTCATGGGACCGGGATGGTTTCCAAAATATGTACAGGAGATCGCCCGACTGCGGGATCTCTACGTCGGTCGGCTGGATGTGGTGACTGGGCTGGAGGTTCCGGCGTTGGACTTTGCCGGACAATTTCTACTGGATGAAGCCGATCTTGAGTCTGTTGCGTTCCTATTGGGGGCGGTCCATCGCTACCCTGGCGTCACCTGGGAGGAGATGCCCGACCTTGAGCCGGAACGGGGTATCGACCTGGAGTTTCGGGCTACCATGGGCCTGTTGGATAATCCCAAGATTGATTGCATCGCCCACCCTGGCGGCATGTGCCAGCATCACATCACGCCGTTTCCCATGGCACTGTTTGAAGAGATTGTACAGAAGGCGGTGGCCAATCATATCGCTGTGGAGCTGAATCCCGGCTATCAAAAACCCACCCTCGATCCCTATCTCGAAATCTGTAGGCGTCATGGTGCGATGATCTCTCCTGGTTCCAACGCGCATAAACCGAGAGATTTGGGTTTGGCATGTAGGACGTTGCAGGGGATTGTAGATTGGGGTGCTGCCACCTGAATGCTATAAAAACTGCTCGATAAATCCGCCGAACACCTCATTAACTTTGCTCTGTTGCGCTTGATCCAACTCCTCTTTCCAGCGGTTGGATTTTCCTGACTGGATGTGTCGGTCGGTGATCAGATTGGCCGCATCCCAGCGCACCTCGCGAATGCCGTTGAACTGGCTCTCTACCGGTGCCTCTCCCTTCTGCACCTTCTCCATCTTCTGCCGGTGGCGCTCCATGGAGGTCTCCTCATGGATCTGCTGGATAATCTTCATAGGCA
>JADFWT010000149.1 GCA_015233785.1 Magnetococcales bacterium | reverse complement strand
GACCCCTTCACTGGCATTGGATGCGGTGTTGGAGACCTTTGGTAAAAGCGTCAACAGGCGTCCATCCCATGCGGATGAGGAGATCGACATGAAGGCTCTGACCCGTCGATTGGGTGGCGCGCATGTGCTGTTGGTAGAGGACAATGCCATCAACCAGCGGGTGGCGCGGGAGATTTTGGAGAATCTTGGATTGCGTGTCTCGGTGGCGGATAACGGTGAGAAGGGGGTGGCTTGGGTACGCTCTGGAACCGGCTATGATTTGGTGCTGATGGATGTGCAGATGCCGGTTATGGATGGCTATCGGGCTACTCGGGAGATTCGCGCCGATGCACGTTTCAAGAGCCTGCCCATTGTCGCCATGACGGCCAACGCCCTGACCGGGGATCGAGAGGCGTGTTTGGCCAGCGGCATGGATGATTTCATCACCAAGCCGGTGATCCTGGAGCAGCTATACGCTTCTTTGAAGCGCTGGATTGCACCCCGCATCCAGGGCGACGAGCACGATGGCGATACGCTAACACAGCGGTCAGGCTCTGAAGAGGGGTGCGTCGCAGCGGATCGGGAATCTTCGTCAAAGGCCTATGAAATCATCGATCCGGTCAAGTATCCGGGCATTCAGACCGAACAGGCCCTGAAGCGTATGGGGGGCAATGTTTCCCTCTATCGGGAGCTGTGGGCCGATTTTCACCATGCCTATCACAACGCGCCTACCGTGCTCCGCCAGGGGCTGTATGGGGGCGGTTATCCTGAAGAGGCCCGCCTTTTGGTTCATACCATCAAAGGGGTAGCAGGAAATCTTGGTGCCGGGGGGTTGCACAACGCCGCGAGACTTTTGGAACGGGCCATTAAACATAATCGGCAGGCCCATTGGGAGGAGCGGCTGAAGCCGTTTGAGCAGGCATTACAGCAGGTGTTGATGGTGACGCGTCCGCTGATGGAAGAGGCTGAACGTGCTCAGGGGGAGCGTCAGGGGCGTGGTGCTGTCACAGGCTCACCAGTCGACAGGGGTGATGAGATCATATGGGCGCAGCCGGAGGGGCTAGAGAAGCTTCATCGCTGGATCAAGTCGGGCAACATTCGCGCTTTGGATGGGGTATCCTCTTTGGCAGATCAGCTTGATCATGAGAGGGATAAAGCCCAGGCTGATCTGATCTGCACATCGCTGGATGGTTTCGATTTTGAAGGGGCCGAGCAGCACTTGTTGGCGTTGGCGGCTGCGCTGGATATTGTGCTCCAGCCTAAATAGTCCTCCTTGGCGATGCATCACCAGGAGCGCTCGGGGGGGCTTGGCAGATCTCTTGTGGGGGGCCTTGGGATGCCCCGTTGTGTCTCCTTGACATCCTCTATCCGTCATGTTGAACTTTTGTCGTTTATCCTCTCAATGTTCGTTCAATAAGCGCACCCATCATGCCCCCAGCCCCTGAGCAGATTAAAACCATCTGGGTCTCCACAGCCCCGCGTACCGGCTCCATGTGGCTCTACAATGTCACACGGGAGGTGCTGCGCTGTGGTGGTCTGGAGGTGTTGCCGGAGTCGGTGCCCTCCAACCATGAGGAGGTGTTGGCCATTGCCCGGCAGCGAGCCTGGGTGGATGAGGATCCCAACCGTATCTGGGTGCTGAAGCTCCACCGTATTTTGCGTCCGGATCTACCCCATTCGCTTTTCATTACCTGTCGTCGGGATCCCCGAGATGTAGTGGTGTCGTACAGGCGTTTTATGCGCACCTCGTTTGAGCAATCTCTCTCGGCCCCTCGGTCGATGTTTGACCACTTGGCCGCCTACGGTGCCGCGTTACCATCGGAGCGGCTATTTGTTTCAGATTACGATGGTATCACGGCTTCCCCAGAGCTGTTGATACAGTCTCTGGCACAATTTCTTGGGCAGTCGCTGTCTGCAGATCAGGTGACGGCCATTGCCGAGATGTACGCCAGGAAGAAGGTGCAGCAGCGGATTGATGAGGCCGAGAAACGATTGCACCATAAAATAGCGACCAACCAGCCTATCAGCCATCATGAGGTGGTGATGTTGGAGGCGGGAAATTACCGTGCATTTGACCAGAGTACCGGTTTCCAGAGCGGCCATATGAACGCCGACCCCAATCAGAACTGGCGCACTCAGCTCAGTGATGAGGAGAAGGCCATCTGTTTGAAGGAGTTTGGAACCTGGATGCGTGACAACGGCTATCCCAGCGAGTAGATCCAACGCATCTGTTAAGATTAACCGAGATCGATCAACTGCTTGGCAACGGCCTGTTGCATCATAACCTCAGCGGTGAGCACGCCGAATCCGCTGCGGTAATCGATGATTTCCAAGGCCAGATCCGCCCCATCGGTCCAGATGATGCGGCAGGGAAATTTTTTATCTGCGGAGGTGGCGGGGAATCCTACGTGGCCTGTGGTGCCGGGGGCAAGATCCTGTGGGGTGTTTTTCAGGCCCACCCGCATGCCCTGCACGCTGAGATCATGGGTAAATCCCTGAAACATACGGCCGTTTTTGTCAAAAAACAGAATGGTGACTTGATAGGGGACGCGTTTGTTGCGGCGACGGTCCGGCAGTGCATCATTTTGAGCGCGGCGGTCGTTGTTATGGCGCCGATTGTCGCTACTCCAGGCGTCCTCATCCTGGCGACGACGATTGGCCTCCCGGCGGCGGTCATGGCTGGCTTGCTGGGGATTCTCCAGCCAGGCTAAAAAGTGCAGAAACAGGTTCAGCAGCTCAAATGCTTCTCGCTCCATCACCTGGAGACGCTGCATGGCTGGTTCCGAGTTGGCGATGGCTGCCAGATCCAGCTTGCCCAGCATCTCGATCAATCCGCTGGCCTGCTGGGAGAGCTCTTCCAGCAGAGGGCGGCGCTCTTGCAGCAGTGCGGCGGCCTGTTCAGAGCGGCCGGGAGAGGCGCTCTCCATACGCCCGGCTAACTTTTGAATGCCCTGGGAAATCTCCAAAATGCTGGAGTAGAGCGCATCGCGAATCTCTTCGGCATGGATGGTGGTCATGGCTCAAGTCGTTGGCGGCATAGGGTGGCAAAGGATGGAACGATCATCAATCCTCCCATCCTAGCGCAAAGGAGCGGCGTGTTCCATCGCTCACCGTCATCCATACCCAAAAGAGGGGTGCGAAGTGGCTGGTTTCCACCAAGCCGACACCTTCGGATAGCCAACCAGTGTTCAAATATCTTGTCGCTAACATATATGCAACCAAATGCTATATAATAGGAAAACATTAGGGAATCATGAGGGTGCGCCACCTGTTGGAAAGCACCTGTTCTTAGGGCAAGCCGTTGGGTATGAGGATGATTGAGTGCGCCCCAAGTCGCGAACATCCAACCGATGGGCGTGTCCCACTGCTTGGTGGACCTATCGAGGTACGCCCAAGTGGTAACGATAGGGGCACATGGTGTTGAGGGTGATGGGCTATGGTCTGTGCCTGCTTTTCGTATATCGGTGGCGGAACGGTTATTGCTAGTTCACTACGATACCGTGCTGAGGTATGACCTCACACTTCCCAGTCCAAGGAGGATGACGCACCATGTTGGCCCACAGAGCACAATTTGATTCCAGAACGCAGCAGGATCTTCACATGCTGCACAAAGTCGCGGTGGGGGTGTGGGATATGCGCTACTACGGCTTTGACGAGGATGTGCAGGTTGCCTATCAGACCTGTCTGCCGGGTATTGAATATCTGGAGGAGTCCATAGCCAACCTGTTGTTGGCGCAGTTTCATATCGACAGCGGTCAGCCGGAGCAGGCGCTTCCGCCTCTGGGGCGCAATCTTAAGATTAATGCGCAGGACACCGCTTCGTTGACGCTGTTGGGTGCAGCTCTGGGAAATCTTGGTTATAGCGATCGTGCGCGTCAGCAGCTCGTGCAATCCAGAGAGCTTAACTCCAGCTATCCTGGAACCAATCGTGAGTTGGGTCGTTTGGCCATTGCCGAAGGGCGTTATAAGGAGGGGATTCATTATCACCGGGAGGAGTATGGTCTTCGCCCCTCTTGTGAGATGAATGTCGTCAACCTGATTGAGGCTCGACATCAGTACCACATCCATCGCCACGGCCGTCGGGCCAAGAACTATGCTGAGTTGATCAATGCCCGCTATTGGGACCGGCTGGCGGATGGCGAGCTGGACCTTGATTGCGAACCGGAGAGCCGCAAGTCCATCATCAGTCTGGCGTGCGACAAGTGCGGCACCCATCTGATCGCTGATGTGATTCAGGCCATCACGGGTCAAACCTCCGACTGGCAGTATCATCCCGACCGCAATCCTATGAAACGGTATCCCAAACCGGTGGCGTCCGATTCCTTTATTGCCGGAAACTGGTATCCCAATGTCGAGATGCTCAAGCTCATACGGCAGCAGCGTAGTCGCGTGGTACTACAATACCGTGATCCTCGGGATCAGCTGATCTCCGGCTACTTCTACTGTCAGAAGCCCGACGTGTTGGTGAACGATACCGGTTTCAGTCAATCCATGCGCGAACTTCCCAAGCACGATGCTTTATCGCAGTTGATCAAAAATTGGCCCTATGCCTCCATGGAGTGGCTGGTCGGGTGGGTAGAGAGTGATGTTCCGCTGCTATTGACCACCTTTGAAGAGATGGTGGGCAACAAGCCCCGTGTGGTGGATGAATTGGCCCGCTATCTGGCCAAACCACTGAGTGAGGCTCAGCGCGATGCGGTGGTGGAGGCAACCCACTTCAAGAAGAAATCGGCTTCATTGACCATCGAAAACGTGTCGGAAACCTTTAAACGTAAAGGGGTAGCCGGAGATTGGCGCAACCATTTTACACCGGAACTGGTGGAGCTGTACAAACAGGAGGTTGGGCGCGTGACCTTGGCGCTCGGTTTTGAGCACGATCCCAATTGGCAGGCGTGATTGGTTCTTGCGTTGCCTTTTTCGGAGCAACGCATTAGCATTTACCTGCCGGATTTTCATGTTTAGAAATTAAGGGACGCGTACGTTGGTCTGCGTCCCTTAGGGGAATCATAATCATTCAGTTGTGTTGACCAATATTGACGAAGAGGGAGTCAAATGCCCATTCCAGCCCAAGAGATTGTGACCACGCTGATGCCAGGTGAGACCGTAAAAGTGGTCGGCCCCGGCATTTTGGAGTTCAAAGCCACCAAGATGGCGGCACTGGGGAATGCTGCTGCGGGTGGCGCTGTTGGCGCTGGTGCCGGCGCTGGCGGTGTAGCAGCCGGTGGTGTTGTCGCGGCTGGTGGCGGCACAGGTGCAGCGGTCGGAGGCGGAAATATGATGATGACCGCCGGCGGTATGACCACAGCCACAGCCACCCCGGTCAGCAAGTTGCTTTCCGGTAAAGTGCTTGGTTTAAGCCTGGGCACTGTTAACCCTTGGATTCTTCTCGGGGTGGGGGCGTTGGGCGGCTATATGTACTTCAAAAAATCCCCTTCGATGTAGAAAGTCACCTCACCATCGGCAATAGGCTGGTCGGTGATAATCTTGAAGCCGGAGACGCCCAG
>JADFWT010000148.1 GCA_015233785.1 Magnetococcales bacterium | reverse complement strand
TGATGCTGTTAGCAAAAAGATTCGTAACCTGACGGATCACTGGCGGGAAACCCAGAGCTGCACGGATCATGAAGTGGCCGAGATGATGCGTAGGGATGGTCTGCACATGGTGGTTCATCTGGGGGGTGTATTTGACAACAACCGCCCTTTGGTTTCATGTCATCATCCCGCCCCGCTTCAGGTTAGTTTTCATGCAGGCTCCACGAACGGGCTGCACGAGATTGACTACTGGATGAGCGATGGCGTCTTGCACCCTCCTGAAGAGACCCGCGAACGTTTCCGTGAGAAACTCTATCGGCTGCCGGTATTCTACAACTATTTTCCACGGGATTATGCACCGCCGGTGGAACCGTTTCCAGAACAGTCACAAACGAATATCACCTTTATCTGCCTCAATAATCCCGTGAAGATCAATCCGCATGTCGTGCGCCTCTGGTCTCAGATCCTGGCCCGGACGCCTGGCTCAAACCTAATCCTCAAGTATCGCAAGCATATGGATGTTGAGCAGCATCGCGCCCGTTTTATCGAGGCGTTCCAATCCCAGGGTATTGAACCTGAGAGAATACGCCTTATCCAAGGTGTGTTGACAGATCATAGCGAACATCTAGCCCTCTACCATCAAGCGGATATCGCCCTTGACCCCTTCCCCTTTACCGGTGCCACTACAACGTTTGAGGCACTCTGGATGGGCGTTCCTGTGGTGAGTCGGCTGGGTGATTCATTCATCAGTCGGATGGGTGGCAGTATTTTGATTCATGCAGGGCTGGATGAGCTTGTCGCAAGAACGGATCAAGACTATGTGGCGTTTGCGGTAGAGTTGGCCCAGAATCGCCCCCGATTGAAGATGTTTCGGGAGACGCTGCGGAAACGGATGAAGGAGTCTCCGCTCTGTGATGGCCAAGGCTACGCGAAGCGTGTGGAGCGGGCCTATCTGGAGATGTGGTCAGAGCGTCCTGGTCTCACCCCCCAAGCTCGCAATGGATAGCCCTTTCCCAGAAGAAAGCGTCCCATCCCGGACTACATCATATCATCCAGCTCCATTTGCCGCATGACGGCTTCAATAATCAGCAGCAGAACCGAGACCACATTGGCCACCACAGCACCCCATGCCAAGGCCGTTGCCAAGCCGAGATTCTGGAGAATATAAAAGGCCCCCATGGCCGGAATCAGATGAATGTCGGCCACCAGACTGGCGGCCATGGTCATCGCCCCGGTGGTGCGCCGAGCACCCAACTTCAAGGTGGTGGCGATAAGATTCATGCAGACAGCCACAATCAGCTCATAGCCGTTGCCGTGGAACAGATAACTGACGGTGGTGGTCAGGGCCATCAGCAGAAAAAAGGTCGTCCAGACCATCCTCCAATCCATTGCCATCTCCTCTTACAGATTGTTCCATGAGGGGCTTTGAGCCCTTTCTTAGCCGCCGGATTAACCCATGATTGTGGCGGACTCTTCTTCTGTTTGTTCCATACCGAGATAGGCCGGAAGCAGCTTCAATTGCGGAAGTGTGCCCATAATCAACACCTTATCTCCCACATGAATATGCATCTCAGGACTTGGCATCAGCATCAGTCGCCGCTTGCCTCGCCGTTGAATCCCAAGAATGTGGACACCGATATCCTTACGAATCCCCGAATCAATCAGCCGTACCCCCGCCAGCGTGGAGTTCTCGGCAATCACCACCTCGCGAATATCAAGATTGTTGAATTCACCAAAGGCCACCCGATCCAGAACGCTGCTCTGCTCGGCGCTGGGCGGATGGAGAGCCAGGGCAGAAATGCGTTGCCCAATCAGCTCATTGGGAAGAATTACCACATCAGCCCCTACCTTAATCAGCTTGGTACGGGCCTCCTGGTGGCTGGCGACGGTAATCATCAGAAAACGACGCTTAATCTCCTCTTCCATAATCTTTCCAGTCACCACCGCCGTGATGTTATCGGAATCATCAGGAAAGGTAGAGATAATACCTCGCGATTTATCTACTGAGGCTCGGCGAAAGCTATCGTTGAGAAAAGGATTGAGGGGCAGAACCTCGGAGACGTGGTCCTGTTCGGCATGGTTGAGTCGCTCCTGGTCGTCGTCGATGACCACAAACGGAATGCCGCGTCGCAGTAGCATGCGTATCACATGTCGGGCGATATCGGTATAACCGACAATGATGAAATGCCGCCGATAATTCTTGATCCGATGTTCCATGATCGCCTCTTGGATCTTACCCACCAAATCTTCGCTAACCACTGCGGAGATGGTGACACCGATGGCGTAGGACCAAACCATCACCCCGCCGAAAATCAGCAGAATGACAAACAGCTTGCCAGGATCCGAGATCGGATGGGTCTCTTGATACCCTACCGTCGTCAAGGTAAAGACCGTCTGGTAAACGGCATCCAAAAATGGATACTCATCAATGATCATGAACCCGAGAACACCAAAGGTATTCACCAGGATCAGTGCGATCAATGGTGGCCTAAAGCGCGATAATACATCATAGATATCGCGCCGCCTTTTGGTAAAGCGACTAACCAGAACGGCCCCTCCCGGAATCAGGCAGACACCCAGCAGAAGGCGTCTCCTTGGACCAAGGTGGCGTTACAAAACCGCCGGAGATGACCAATTTAATCCCATCCTCCACACTCATTTCCAACGGAATCAGATCTTGCTCGGGAACGAAAAGCAAAAAGCCGCTGGTGGGATTGGGCGTTGTCGGCAAAAACACAGACAGAACCCGAGCATCGGTAAGAGCCTGAACCTCACCACTTCCCACTCCGGTCACAAAACCGATGGCATGAAGTCCCCGTCGGGGGTACTCCACCAACACCACCCGCTGGTACTTCTCAGAGGAGAGCGCAGAAAGGCTGACAAGAAGCTGCTTGACGGAAAAATAGATATTCTGCACCAGCGGAATACGACGGATCAGCCTCTCCAGAAAGCCAAGCAATCCTCGTCCCGGCGGTGTCAGCACCAACCCGCCCACCAGCAGCAACCCCAACAGCAGGGTCACAACACCGAGCCCAGAGGGCAGCGACTCCGGCAACCAAGCCTGGGGCAACACCCCCAGCAGCAGACGATCACCAAAGCCGGTCAGCGTCACCAACACCAGCCAGGTAACCGCCAGCGGAAGCACCACCAGCAGACCAGCCGCAAACAGTCGCCGCAGCGTGAGGGTCCATGGCTTCATTGCCGCCTCCGACCAGTAGATCCAGACGCAGAACTACAGGCCGCACATTCCTGAAGCGCAACCACCGCCGGCACATGGCGGCATGGGGGGACCACCCCCACCCGCTTCGCCGTTTTTGATGGAGCCGAGAACCCCCCCTGTGGAGAGCACTTTACGCACCTTCTCCTCCTGACACTCCGGGCAGAGTGTCAATGGAGGATCAGCCATCCGGCGGGTCTCTTCAAAGGTGTGGCCGCAGCCATCGCACTTGTAGTCGTAGATCGGCATAACATCTCTCTCCGTCTCAACGCAAACCTAGCTCTGGCGAACGCTACGCTCCACGGTGATGGTCATCTCGGGGGTGACATCCGGGTGCAGACGTACACGCACCACGTGCTCGCCCAGCGTCCGAATCGCCGTGGGAATCTCCACCAAACGACGATGAATGTCGATGCCCTTCTCTTGAAGATAGAGCGCCACATCGTTGTTGGTCACCGAGCCAAACAGCTTCTCGCCCATACCGGCCGGACGGTCGAGGACAATCTCGATATCCTCCAACTGCGCGGCGATCTCCTCGGCGAGTTTCAGCTCCTCACGGTGCTTCTGCTCATACGCTTCGCGCTCGCGCTCAAAACGGACCTTGTTGGCAGGGGTGGCTTGAAGCGCCTTGCCTTTGGGAATCAGAAAGTTGCGTCCATAACCATTGCGAACCGTTACGGTCTCGCCCAGATCGCCAAGCTTTTCCACTTTTTCCAGAAGAATGAGTTCCATCCGTCTTTACCTCTCGTTGGTATCCTCAGAGGGATCCATGCGCGGCATCCGACCGCGAAAATTAAACCAGGTATCAAACAGCCCTACCAACGCAATCACCAGAATCAGCGACTCCACCAGCAGGAGCATTGCATAAAAGAAACCCCGAATCATCGGGCCGATCCGATAGCTTCGAAACAGCGCCTGAATCACCGCCATGCCCTGCAAAAAGTAAGGCGCGGCCATGAATACCGCCAGATTGAGCCCAAAGGCCCCAAGGCCACCGCCAGCCACCATCCCAACACCAATGGCAACAATCAGCGGCCAGACCCAAAGCTCAGGAACCCGTAACGATTCCAACCCATCGGTGGGGTGAAACGGCGACGCATCCCAGCGCTGCAACAGACGACGGGCCAGATAGAGATTGCTCACCTGTACCACAAGCACCACGGTCATAAACAGACCGGGAAACAACAGCGCCATCAGGTTAATAAAATGATCCAACCCCTGTTGGGTCAGCGCCAGACTCTGAGCATCTACCCCTTGGGCCGTGCGCAGCGTCGCCATCACCGTATCTCGAATACCACCCAAATGGGCTTCAATCTGCGGCGACAACGACCATCCCATCAGGCCAAACAGCAGATAACCGGCCGTCAAAAGCAGGGCGCCGACCAAATAGCCCGCCGCTCCGCACTGATTGAGCGACCAACCGCTACGCCCCAGCCACCCCGCCAAGAGCGGGAAACCCGCCAGGAAGAGAAACACCGAGATAGGTGCCATCAACGCAGCGAGTCCTGCACTGCTGTTGCCAATCAGCGTCATCCCCATCAACACCAAAGCCGCCACACCGCCAGCCTGGACGCCACGAATCAGCGACACCAGCATGATCGGCAGCGGGACAATGAGTTGAATCGGTGTCAGGATCGGGCTGGCCAACGGCAGAAAAAGCAACAGCGCCGCCAACGCACCCGCCCCAATCGGCTTGGTAAACAGGGCCTTCATAGGGCTCCTAAGCCTCGTTATGCCCGAAGCGACCTCAGCGAACCAGATAAGGCAACAGCGCAATATTACGCGAGCGCTTAATGGCCTTTGCCAGCTTACGCTGATGAGGTGCACAGACGCCGGTGATACGACTTGGCACCATCTTGCCACGCTCCGTGATAAAGCGAGACATCAGCTTGGGATCTTTATAATCAATGATCTTGCTCTTGTCGGCGCAGAAAAGGCACACCTTGCGACGACGGAAAAAGGGACGACGAAAACGGAATGGACGAGCCCCACCGCCAGCACCACCACCACCGCCGCCACCACCAGGACCACCGCGACCGCCACCACCACCACCACGGGGCCCACCAAAACCACCACGCGACTCTCCGCCAGCGTTGCTATTCTCGAAGGACATATAAAATACCTCGTTATGCAATTCAAATCGTATCGTTGGACTCAGCCCGTATGGGCGACTCCTTAGGGAGCTCAGGCCCTGGGCCTATCGTACGTGCCACCAACTCCAACCGACCCCAACGGGTTTGACCGTCCCGAATCCAGCGACGCTGATTCAGGTGCCCCGCCACCCGCAAAGTCTCTCCG
>JADFWT010000147.1 GCA_015233785.1 Magnetococcales bacterium | reverse complement strand
TAGCGACACAGTCACGTTGTCATCGGCAGGGGGCTGTTCGATAAAGGCGAACACACCCTGGTGGTGATCGTCCCCAGCAGCAGTGACGGTGTGATAGACCTTGCGGGCCTGGGTTTCTCCACTGGCACGGGCCAAACGGGTGATATTGCCGAACAGGTTACCAACCTGATTATCGACCACGATCTCAGCCCCACGGGGACCTCCACCGGTAGCATTGTCAGACTGATCAACCGCTTTGTAGAGTTTGAGATCATTCACGGTAATAGCCATCAAACTTCTCCGATTTCGATCAGTTTCAAGCTGACCCTGTAGTAGGTGTCTTCGTTGGGGTCTTCCAATAGGATGACGGGGTCAATTTTCAACGCCGATCCCTGCTCTCGGTAGAACATGACCCGATAGTGCTGGCCATCGTTGGTTGCCAGATCCATAATCAGCCCAAGGGTTTCGCTGAGGGCATGAAGGGTCTGAACATCCGCTCTGGCCATCCAACAGTCGTTACCTTCAAAAACCAGGATGCGACCGGCAGCGCGGGCCGACTCCTCAATGACGTGGTCACCGGACAGGGTAATGCGAACTTTCTGGCTGATTTGAGTGTGGTTGAACTCATCCTTCAGAATTAGCCCAAGGGGGAACGTGAAGGCGGGCTGGCCGTCCTCTGGGGTCAGGATAATGGGCATGAGGGTTACTCTCAGGAACGGCGTTTCTGGTCTTCGAGGAATCGGACAAAAGCATCCGCGTGGGCTTCGGTGAATTCACCTATGGGCTGATCCCCTGTAGGCAGGTTGAAAGTAACTTCAATTCTGCGTGGAGCTGACTCCTGTCGGTTGGATTGCGCTGGTTGACGATCAAAGCGATCCATCGGAGCCAAAACACTCCCCAGATCGGGTACCAACCCACCGCTGGCCAGGGCGGGAAGTTCCAGGTTGTTTAGGGCTTCGAAGAACCCAAGCCCCAACCGTTGTACCGCTGAGGGGGGTGCCGTTATTTCACCAGGAGTTAGCAGAGCGTCCACGGCATGATGGACACTGCTGATCGATGCGGCATTTCGGAGGGTTTCCAGTAACGGGCCACGGCCATACCGCTGAACAGCTGCCTTGCGCAGAACATAGGCCCCAACAGGCAGTTTGGCCGGAACACTGTCCCGATCCCCTACCCCAGGTACTTGCCAGCCATTGCGGATGGATTGGACCACGCCGCCAGTATTGAATCGGACCGGATCTGGCCAAACCTCTCCGCCGGTGCTGTAGTGCTTCTTTTTGTAGACGTGGATGGTATGGATGCTGTCGGTGTGGCTGTTGTCCAGTTCCCGCAGATGACCCAGTATTTCAGACATATTGTCGTGGATGGTGTGGCGGCTGCTGGTCAGAATTGTATTGAGATCCTCAATGCGATCCCGCAGATCCCGCACAGCAGTATTGGCCTCACGGGTGTCCAGGTGGGCGGTAGCCTTTGGATCCAAATTGCGAATGGTTCGATCCAGTTCTGACAGAGTTTTTCGGGCTTCCTTGTCAGTTGCAGTAATGGTGATACCTCCACCTACCTTCAACCGTTCATCCAGATCATCAAGGCGTTGTTTGACATCCTCCAGATCCCCCTTGATGCGAATGGCGGCATCCTTTTCGGCCAATAGCCGGTCAATTTCCGCCAGAGCATGAGGAATTTCGGCAGTGCTGGCAGTGATGACCAGCTTGTGCTGCTTGGACAGGGCCGCATCCAGCTGTTTAACCTGGCCGGTCACCTGGGTTAGACTGTTTGAAGCGGCATTCTGGGAGGCGCGCAGCTGTTTGTAGACGTCAATGTGGGATTTGGACTGGGCCTTCATCGCCGCATCAGCAATGGCAGCCGATTCCCGCACCTCGCCGATGGCGTTGGCCACCGCCTGCTTTTTGGAAATGACCTGTTTGTCGTATTCGATGATCACCTGACCCGATTGGGCATGGTAGGAGACAATGCGACCGTTCTGTGCACGGACCTGGGCCTCCAATTCATCGTAATTGGCCCGTTTAACCCGCACCTCCCGGCGCACTGTCTCAGTAACCGCATCGGAGGTCTGACTGGCCAGCTCCTGAGCCCGTTTGGCAAAATCTACTGCCTGTTGATGATCACCAGCACGTAAGGCGGCACGGGCCTGAGCCTGGAGCTGATCGATTTCCAACTGCCGATCGGCACGAAGCTGACTGGACGACATGGTCTCCCGTCGCAGAGCCCGTATCCGCTCCTCGGTGGTCATGTGCAATTGCTGGCGTGCTGCCTGGATATCGCGCACCTCATCCAGATGGCGCTGCTCTTCCTGGATTAGCTGATCGATGGTGCCACGGTGGTGGTCGGCAATTCGGGAGTAGACATCCCGTTTGGCCATCATCTCCTGCACTGCCAGTTCCCGCACCTCCTCTTCGGTCTGGCGGGCAGCGTGGCGCTGAGCACGATAGGCCCCACTGATCATCTCAACAATGGTATCGCTGTGAGTTAGAATCGCTTCTGATCGGGTTGTGAGATCTTCAACGATGGCGGCAGTGGTCTGAGCCCGGCTTTCGGTTTCGGAAAGTTCGGTATCGGCAATCTGCTGCAAGCGCTGGGCATGCTGCCCATCCATCAGTTCCTTTTGCTTCGTATACGCTGCCTCCACATCCGTGGTAATGCGCTGCCATGCGGCCTGTTCGGCCTGAGCAGCAGTATCCAGATTGGCCTGTCGCTCTGTGATGGCAGCGTTTAGTGCGGTGATTCGTTCACCCACCTGTTTCAGGCCCTCGTTCAACGCCTTATTCGTGGCATCAATAGCAGCCTTGGCACTTTGCTGGCTGGAAACCACCGTCGCGGCCTGTGCCTGAGCAGCTGCTGACATGGCCTGTGAGGCCGCTGTTGTCTGCCCCGCCGCATCAACGATTTTCCGCGACGCATCGACAGCCTGATCACCGGACTGTTCCGACTCATCGCCCATCAGGCCAAAAGCCGCTGCCAAACCACCAACAGCCAGAGCAACTCGCCCGATAGGACTCAGCGCCATCACCGTATTGAACCCAGCCATGGCGGTTCTGGCCACCACCAAGGCACCACCCAATCCCGCAACCACAGCCGTCAGAGTGGCAATTTCCTTGGCATGCTCCCCTGCAAAGCGAATCAACTGACCAACGCCCTGCCCAAGTTCCGCCAGCGCAGCCCGGGTCTCTGGATCCTGTAGCTGCTGGGAAAATGCCTGCATCCCGTCGGTAACACCGGTGAGAAAACCGCTTTGAGCTATGGCCTGGGCGGTCTGGTCCATGGCGTTCTGGAACTGGTTCAACGCACCCTGCCCTTCATTGGCGCTGTTGCGGGCTGCCTTACCGAACCGTTCCTCCAACATCCAGGAAAGCCGTGGCAAAAGCTGATCCGCCATGACCTCACCCCGTTCCAGCATTTTGTTCAGCTGGACCTCGCTTACCCCCATGGCCTGGGCAGCCATTTTAAAAGCCCCTGGGAGTCGTTCCCCCAGTTGGCCCCGGAGTTCCTCCGCCTGGACCTTGCCCTTGGAAAACATCTGCTGGACCGCATTGATGGCCCCAGCGGTGTCATCGGCAGACAGTTTTAATGCCCCAGCGGCAGCAGCAATCCCCTGAAACACCTTTCGGGTTGGTTCCCCTTCAGATCGGGTACCCCTGGTGGCCGCTGCCAGGGAGGCGTATTGATCCGCAGCATCCCGAATACGCAGCCCCATGTCGCCGGCCACCTGCTCAATGAAAGCCATTTCCTTGCGGCCTTGTTCAGCGGAGCCGGTAGCAGCGTCCATTTTCTTCTGCAAAGAGTCAAAGGTGATGCCGGTCTCAAATACCCGCTGACCCAGTTCAACTGCGCCTATTGCTCCAAAAGCAGCACCAACACCACCCAGCACGCCCAGAATGGAGTGACCACGCTGACCAAGTCCATCAAAGGCCCGGTCCAACCCCCTCATCTCCCGGGTAAGCTTGCCGGTTTCCTCCCGTAGGGCGGCTTTGGCCCGTTTAAGCTCGCTGGTAGAGAGTTTGCCAGAAGCACGAAGCTGATCGTAGGCTTTTTCCAGGTTTTGAATCGCGCTACGAATGTCCCGAACTGGTCGGACTCCCAGGGTGACCAGATTGTTCTGATGCTTAAGTTCATCATTGGCAGTGTCCAGAGCAGCCCCAAGCCGACCCTGCTCCGATGCCAGTTTATCCACCGACACCCCGGCAGATTTCAGCTCTCCTTTCGTATCGTTCAGCGCCTGGCGCTGCCGATCCAGACTCTGTTGCAGGCGGTCGGATCTGGCTTCAGCCTTTTTCAGCGCGGTGGTCATTTTGCGAGAGGGGGATTCTACCCCCTTCATGGCCTGTTTCAGGCCGTTGACCTCCTGCCGGGCAGCAATCCATTGGGCCTGGGTTTGTTTGACCTGCTCTTGGAGCGAACGGAATCCTTCGATCTTCCCCATGGCCTGAGATATCTGGCGGGCACTGCCAGCGGCCTCATCAGCCATGGTTTGAACGCTGTCGCCAAAACGCCGGTTCAGACCGGTCAAGGCCTGGAGGAATTGGTCATCCTTCAGTTTGATGGCGAATTCCAATGCCGACTGTGTTGCAGAAGCCATGGGGTCTACTTTCGAGTGCGTTCCTGGGTGAACCAAATCAAAGCATGCTTGAGCATCTCCAGGTCATACTCCCAGACCTGGAGATGCCCTCGTTCGATCAGGCTGAAGGCGGCGGTGCGGATACGGGCGGCGGCTTGTGGGCCCCGGAGAGTTCGCCCAACCGCTCCAGCAGGGCGAAAAAATGTGGGTTCTCCCTTTTTACCACCACCATCACCTGGTCGATGGCGTCGGGAGGGAGATTCATCGCCTGATCAGCTGAAATATCGGTAAACAGGGCCAGGTCATCCAGACCGCCATGGTCAGGGAAAAGAAGCCCCAGCATGAGATCGGGGCCAGGTTTGGTTGGAGTGTCGTCCTCGTCCTGGCGGGCGAAGAGGTCATAAATCTCCCGCAGGGTGAGTTTGTTTACGATGACGGTGCCAACGCCGTCGATATTGTATTGGGTTTCGATTGGCATTGTTCCTCTCCTAATTATTAACAAATGTTAACAATTATTATTACTTAGAAGGTTGAAAGGGGTTTTATAGCCGGATATTATTACCGTTGGCGATTAATCTTCGGAGAACGCAAATGACAACCACAGAGTTTTCCCTTTTCGTTCTATTGCTGGCGATTGGTTCCATAAGCGCTGCCGCCTTGATTGTTGTTCTGTGATGAACCAGATGGAATGTAAAAATCCGCTGTTTGGTGTAAGCTATAACCAGCCAGGGGAGAATGGATATGACGGAGAAGCGGAAGCACTACACAGCAGAGCAGAAGATCACCATATTTCAGCGGCATTTGGTGGAGAATACGCCGGTATCGGATTTGTGCGACGAGTATGGTCTGTCAATCGGCATCGAAAATTGACCCCCCATCGGCGTCCAATTTTGACCCCGGTTGTATAAGGGGTATTTACGGTGACGATTTCGCTGCCGCTGAAACAGGAGGAACTGAGATGGTGATCAGCCGAGGTAAAAGCAAGCATGTCGCCCTGATCGTCGAGGATGATCTCAGCCTGGCCGAGGCGCTGGGGGATCTCCTGAAATCGGTGGTGCCCACTCTTGACCTAAGGGGCAAAAATGCTGAGAATTGAACCAGTTTCAACCTTCAGACAAGGAGTGTCTGATGAGCGGATTGGGAGAGCTCTGTTGTCAAAACCCTGAATGTCCC
>JADFWT010000146.1 GCA_015233785.1 Magnetococcales bacterium | reverse complement strand
TCCGAGGCGACGCACCAGGTGACCGATAAGATTATGCAGATCTCCGAGACCAATCGGGAGATCACCAATGCGGTGGATGGGCAGGCCCAGTCGGTGGATGAGATTACCGCCTCAATGAATGAGGTCTCAACGGCATCCGATGAAGTGACCCGGAACGCCTCTGAGTTGGCCATGGCCTCACAAGAGGTGGCGCGAGCTGCCATGGAGGCAGCGACAGGTACTGCGGAGATCGCCCAATCTGCCTCCACAGTTGCCCATGATGCGACTCTGGTTGCGGAAGATAGTGCTGGAGCCAATGAGCGGGCAGCTTCGGTTAAAATCTCCTCTGGTGAGATCTATGAGGCGTCGGTCCATGTTCAAAAGATGATGATTAAATCCATGGAGTTGGTGCGTTATATGGGGGGTTCAGTCGAATATTTCTCCCGTCTCTCTGATGTGCTTAAAGAGTGTAGTGATGCCCTGAAGCAGGCTGAGAAGGGGTTGACTATTGAGGATGCCAGTTTTGAAGTGCGCACCGTTAAACAGGCGCATCTAAAATGGTTGGGACGCCTGGAGCAGGTGATTCGAGGACGTGATCAGTTGAAACCTGAAGAGGTTGTTGGTGCACATGATTGTGCTTTTGGCAAATGGTATGATAGCCAAGGCACCACCGTTTTTGATTCTCTGCCACTGTTCCACGAGATGGGTGAAGCACACGAAAAGGTGCATGTTATGGCCCGCGAGGTGGTGGGGTTGGTGGCCGAGGCCAAGCCAGACGAAGCCGTTGCCAAGATGGCTGATTTTGAGAGTCTGAGGCAGGATCTCTTCAATCTATTAGATCAACTCTATCTGGTGGAGCAAGATAGCATCGGGCGGCCTGAAAAGGAGCAGAAGCGTTACTCCCTTATGCCTTGGACCGACAGCCTTAAAGTTCATATCAAGGTGATCGATGACGACCATCGTCGTCTGGTGGATATGATCAACGACCTCTATACCGCCATGCGCTTGGGCCGTGGTCGAGTTGAACTGGGACGCATTCTGGACGCTCTGGTGGAGTATACGGCCAACCACTTCAACCGCGAAGAGGTGATGTTTAAAAAGCACGGCTATCCTGAGACCAAAGAGCACCTTGCCGAACATGAAAAACTGGTCTCTCAGGTGCTGGAGTTTCAGCGCCAGTTCCATGAGGAGGGTGCCATGATCAACATGGAGTTGATGTCCTTCCTAAAGGATTGGCTCTTCAACCACATTATGGGTGTTGACCAGCGCTATTCTAAGTTTTTGCGCTCCAAAGGTGAGAAGTAGAGCATCAGTGATATAGTGGGAAAAGGATTATCAGGTGACGTTCTGAAGAGTATCCTGAAAGATCTGTTTGTAGACTGTTTCGGCGGTTCATCGCGAGGTGAGCCGCCATTTCTATTTTGGCTCAAGTTTTAAACCCCGCAGGCGATTGAGCGCCGCCGCCACCTCATGCAGACGTGGCATGGCCAGTTGTCCGCCGTCGTAGGGGTCCATGCCATCCAGCCCCCTCTCGTTGATCTCCGCCAAAACCTGTGACAGTCCGCTGGTGATGTCGTGGTCACCGCTGTCGCGTTCTACAAATTGGTGGATAATCCATCCCAATGCACGGGTCTGTGCCTGTTCCAAAAGCTGTTCCAGATAGCGCAGATCGATCTCCTGCTCACCATAGAGCAGGGTTTCTCGGTCACGGGCTTTAATGTTGACCTTGCGACGTCGATAGGCTGCCGATAGCGTGCCCGGTTGCAGAGTGCGTGGCTTGTGTGTGGGGAAATGTCGGGTAGTGATCGATGTTTTTTCTGTTAGATCATGTTGGTTAGGGGGGGCTGTTTTGGGTCTGCCCTCTTGGCTCTTTTCCATCGCAGGAGAACAGAGCGCTTTGGCTTGTTGGGTGACATCCCGCGGGCGGTAGCTGTCCATCATGATAACGGTGTCGGCCACCTCAAAAAAATCTCCAGATCCCCCCATGACAATAATGGTGGAGATGCCACGCTCGGTATAGAGGGCGCGAATGCGCTGCACCAGGGGGGTGATCGGCTCTTTATCACCCTGTACCAGGGCCTGCATGCGGGTATCACGAATCATAAAGTTGGTGGCAGAGGTGTCTTCATCGATAAGTAGCAGGGAACTCTCCAGCGCCAGTGCCTCCATAATATTGGTGGCTTGGGATGTGCTGCCGCTGGCATTGCTGGTGGAGAATGCACGGGTATCGGCGCCGCTGGGGAGATTGCCAATAAAGGGGCTGATATCGACCTGGCTGACGCTGCGTCCATCTTCGGCGCGTATCTTAACGGCATCGTCTGAGGTGGCCATCTGCTCTCGTCCATCGCCGGGAATATGGTCATAGACGGCCCGTTCCAGGGCGTGGAGCAGGGTCGATTTGCCATGGAACCCTCCCCCTACAATCAGGGTGACCCCGTGGGGAATGCCCATACCGGTGATCTCTCCGGCGTGGGGTAGGGTGATGGTGCGTTGCAATGATGGAGGGCTTTGAAAGAGCACGGGGTTTTGGGGGGGTGGTTTCGTCTCCAGAGGGGGTGCTCTCAACAAGCATGGGTCTATCGTCAATACCACTGCGACGGGGAAGTAGGCATCCATCGGCAACAAAAGCCACCAAATCCTGCGCTTTAAGGGCGTGCCGCAGGGTGTGTTGATCTTCAACACTGTTGACATGCTGGATAATCTGATCGGCGGGAAGATGGGCATGGATAAGCGCTTGCTGGGCGATGGCCGGTAGCTCTTCGGTGAGCATACGTACGGCATCATGGGCTAAGATGCGTCTTCCAGCGGCAGGTAACCCGACTTGAATGCGGGCTTCTATGGTGCCGTCGTCGCTGATCTTAATGGCGTTACGTCGCATCACTTGCTGACCATGGCGGGCGATGGTGATGCGGCCACTCTTACCACTGCCCCGACTCCCCTTGGCGTGCAGTTTAATAGCACGAGCGACCGCACGGGCCAGATAATCTTCCAGCGCCGTACGGCGAATGCGTTGTGTAAAGTGATGGGGAGGAAACTGTGCCACATCGGGGTGAAGCCTCAACCGCATGCGGGAGGGGTCGGCAAAGGGATCCCCTTGAATATGATCGATAATAAGCAGGCTCTCTCCCAGATTATAGCGCCCTTTGAGGGATTTATAGGCGGGATAGCCTCTGCCATCAATTTTTAGTGTGTTGTCGATTAATCTGTCCATCGTGATCTATTGTTTGCTCTTTCTGGTTCGGATTTTCAACATGTTACTCGCCCGGATATTTTATGAATCGTTCCGATGATCGCTTAGAAATTTGGTTTTGTAGGGAGTTTTTATCCTGCGTGCCGTACTTATTGATACGGACAAAGGATAAAAAGTTTCTACAGAATCAAAGGTCAAGCGAGGACGTCAACGATTCATGAAATATCTGGGTTAATGGAGTCTGATCTCAATTAATTACGGAGGTAACGCGATAAAAGAGGTTGGAATCCTCACGATCAGATCGTACGATGGAGCGTTAGATTGAATCACTGTTTTCGATTGAAGAGTAGGCGTTATCCGGTATGGAAGTAGAAAAAGCAGCCATTTTGCTGGTTGATGATGATCCTGACTTTGCCTTGCTGCTGCGTCGTCGGTTAAGCAAGCTGAAACGCTTTGTCATGCACTACTGCCAGCACCCTCAGAAAATTATGGCTGAGATTGCCAAAAGCAATCCCCAGGTGATTCTGCTGGATCTTGTTATGCCCCAGGTGGATGGCCTGGAAGTGTTGGCCCAGCTCCGTGCCAACCCCACCACCTGTGATATTCCAGTGGTCATTCTCTCCTCCCGCGATAGCCCAGACGATAAAGCCCACGCCTTTAGCTGTGGTGCCGATGACTATCTGGTAAAACCCACCGAACCCATTGAGCTGGCCGCCCGTCTTACCCATCACGCCAACGCCTATAACAATCAGCTCCGCCGTCTGGCCGCCGAAGAGGCGCTGCGTCAAAATGAAGCCCGTCTCGCCAATGCTCAAAAGATTGCCCATCTGGGCAACTGGTCGTGGGATCTTGAAACCCAAGCCTTTACCTGGTCCGACGAAGCGGCCCGTATCTTTGGCTACGGCCATCAAACGGTCTCCCCCACCATACGTAACTATCTTCAGGCTGTGCACCCAGAAGACCGTGAATCCGCCCGCACCCTGATGGAACAAGCACTGGAAACGCCCGACAGCGAATATGGCTTGGAGCACCGCATTGTGCGTCCCGATGGGGCAGAGCGCATTGTGCACGTATTGGGTGAGGTCAATCGCGATCCCGACGGCAAAGCCCTGAGCATGGTGGGCACCATTCAGGATATCACCGACTATCGCCACGCCGAAGAGCGCCTTCGCATTGCCACTGAGGTATTTAGCAGCGCCATGGTGCGGGTGGAAGAGGTGGAAAATCAGCTCCATCTGACCCAACGCATTTTGGAACGCGCCAACGAAGGGGTCGCCATCACCGACGCCCACGGCGCCATTCAATCGGTCAATCCCGCCTTCTCCAACATTACCGGTTATGTCTCTTCGGATGTGCTTAACCGCCGAGACCGCCTCTTCCGCTCCGACCGCCATCCCAACACCTTCTACAAAAATATCTGGGATGATCTCGGCAAAAAAGGGCTTTGGGAGGGTGAAGTATGGAACCGCCGCCAAAATGGTGAAGCCTACCTGGAGCGCATGATTATTCTCGGCATTGAAAACCGCAATGGCGAGATCACCAACTATGTCGCCATTTTTAACGACATCACCGACATTCGCCAGCGCGAAGAGGCCCTGCGCTATCAGACCTCTCACGATGCCTTAACCGGTCTACCCAACCGCACTTTGCTGCGGGATCGACTGAAACAGGCGGTGCGTCAAGCCCGCCGTGTCAATGGCCAAGTGGCCATGATGATGTTTGACTTGGACCTCTTTAAAAAGGTCAATGAGAGCCTGGGACATGCCGCTGGAGATAAAATGTTGCAAGAGGTGGCCGAGCGTACCCGCCAGTGCTTGCGCGGTGGGGATACGGTCTGCCGTCTGGGGGGGGATGAATTTGCCATTGTCCTGCAGGAGGCGCAAGACTATCAAGACGCCATGATTGTGGTGAAAAAGCTTTTTAGCGCCCTCTCCAAGCCGTTTCTTCTGGAGAACCAGGAGCTATACATCACCGCCAGTGTCGGTATTACCTTCTTTCCAGAAGATGGCAAGAATGCCGACGACCTGATTCGCAATGCCGATATTGCCATGAATCGGGCCAAGGATACCGGGCGCAATAATTTTCAATTTTTTACCGCCACCATGGATGCCCACGCCACCCGGCGCTTGGAACTGGAAGGCCAGCTCCGTAAAGCCCTAGAGCGCCAAGAGTTTCAGCTCTACTACCAGCCTAAGGTGGATATGTCCACCGGCAAACCCCTGGGTATGGAAGCCCTGGTGCGCTGGCAACACGATGAAATGGGCATGGTCTCCCCCATGGAGTTTATTCCCGCCGCCGAAGAGACCGGGCTGATTGTCCCTCTGGGGTTATGGATTCTTAACGAAGCCTGTCAGCAGACCAAAAAGTGGCTCGATGCCGGACATAAAAACCTGCAAATGGCGGTCAATCTCTCGGTGCGCCAAGTTCAGCAACGCAATTTTGTTAATGATGTGGCCCGTGTGCTCAAAGAGACCCAACTCGACCCCAAACATCTGGAGCTTGAAATTACCGAAAGCCTGATGATGGACAGTGTGGAAGAGGTGATAAAAGTACTCAAT
>JADFWT010000145.1 GCA_015233785.1 Magnetococcales bacterium | reverse complement strand
CAACTGAGCTGGAGCGGGCCAGATGGTGGGGCACAACCCATCTCCGCACAGAAACCTGACAGAAAGGTAAGGCGCGCCGAGCGAGGTGCCACCCGCTATCGCGCTGGAGGCCGCCTCGAACAGAGACGGTCACGCCTGCAACCCATCAAGAAAGAGCCGCAACTGGTCCAAAAGGCAACACTGCTTGGAGAGGCCACCAAGCTGCGAGGCAATGTCGCTCATGGTCGTCAACAGGTGCTGCGTCTGATCTCAGTCCTCAAATCCCACTCCAATGTGATGAAGGTCACAGCGCTGCAACTGCCGGAAAAGGCGCCGAGGACCGTATCTTTCTCAGGGGATGCCTTGGCCTATAAGGAGAACATCATCGACCGCGCGCCTTTTTCCCTCTCCATCGTCTGGCGTCACAGTCAGAGCAGCGCCAAGGGGGGTAGTCATGTGGATTGAGCGGGCCATGGTGCAGAGACGTGTTGTGCTCTTTCTGCTGGTATTGGCGGCGGCGATGGCTTGTCTCTATGCCGCAAGTCGTCATCTGGATCAGCAGGCTATAAAGGCGAAAAGCACCTCAAGAGATGTCAAGAAGCTTCGCAATCGTGTGAGTAATGCCGCCACCGAGCTGGCGCAGATTGAGCGTTATCTACCCAGTTTCAAGAGATTGCGTAAAGAGGGGTTTATTGGTACCGACCATCGACAGGCGTGGGTGGAACGCCTTAGTGAGGAGGCCCGGCGTATCGGTATCGGCAAGCTCTCTTTCAATCTTGACCCTTCCAAGTCAATTAGTGGGGCATGGGTACCAAAACTGGTGGCCATTCAGGCACAGGTCAATCCCATGACACTGGATATGGAGCTGTTGCATGAGCTGGATCTCCTGAAGCTTTTGCAGGCTCTGGAGGGGCAGGAGAAGAGCCGCTTCACTACTGCCACCTGCGTAATTAAAGCCAAGGGAGAGAAGCTTGATCTTCGCGCTGCCAAGCCGAATCTGACGGCAAAATGTCTGCTGCTCTGGTACTCTGTTATCCTACCCTCTACGGAAGGTGGTTAATATGAAGCGTCCCTTGTCATGAATCCTCAGGGAGCCGATGAAGAGATGAACCGGGTGGGTCCAATTGATCAAAGGTCGAAGCGGCGGCGCATGCACCTGTGGTTGGTGCTTGCGGTGCTGTTCACGCTGCCGTCAGCGCCATTGATGGCGGGCTCGTTGGGGGTTGGGGAGCAGAACCGCTTTGGTCGGCTCTTTACCACACCCAATGACCGCCTGCTACTGGATAAAGCGCGTCGATTGGCCCAACTCAAGGCGCAACGTAAGGAGCAGGCTGGACAGGGGCACAAGCCGTTTCAGGCCTCCATGACCCTGAAAGGGCTGGTAACCCGCTCCAATGGCCCCACGGCGATCTGGATCAACAACGCCCGCACGGTGCGCAACGATCCCCTACCGGATGGGGCGCATCTACCCCAGACCATGCGCCCCTCGGAGTCGCCGCATCTTCTGGTGCAACTCCCCAGACAACAGGATCAACTGATCCTCAAGCCCGGCCAGACCCTCAACGGCCTTACCGGTGAGATTTACGAAACCTTTAATGTGCGCAGTCAATGGGTTGATGAGACCAAGCGGCGTCAGACACCCCCTTCGGCTTCGCGCATGAGCAGCTACGGCAAGGAGGCATCACAGCTCCAGGATATGATGAACGAGCGGAATCAGTTCTCCCAGAAAATTGGGGAGCTGGGGCGTGTGCTGGAGCCCATCACGCCATGAGACGCCGAGACGCCATAGGGGCTTCCCGAGAAGCCGGATTCACCCTGGCGGAGCTGGCCATGACGGTGCTGGTACTGGGCATTCTGCTCACCATGGGAGTAGCGACCTTTACCCAACGGCTCCAGAATACATCGTATCAAGTTACGAGAGAATCACTTGAACTTATTAGGGAAACATTGATTTCCTATCTGGCGCGCAACCGTCGACTACCCTGCCCGGACAGCGATCTTACCGCGCCTGATGGAGATGAGAACCGCACCACCGATGGGGATGTGACCACCGATTGCAGCGCCGCTCTGGGTCTCGTCCCCTATAATACCCTTGGGCTTCCTCGTATAAGGGCCATGGATGGCTGGGAGCACTTCATTAGCTATGATGTGGGAGATGTCAACGACTGGACCATCACCGACAACTTCAGTGTCACCAACGGGGCCTCTCTCACCGTGGCCGAACGGGATTCAACGGGCACCCTAAACGAGCCAGATGACGGTGCGAATGCCGTGGTGATTCTCCTATCCCATGGCCCGAATGGAAGAAACGCCTATACGATTAAAGGCACGCAGATTGAAGCGCCAGGTACTGGGACCGATGAGACGGACAACACCGATGGCGGCACCCACTACGTGCAACGGGCTTACGATGACGACGACAGTACTACCGAAGGAGCCTTTGACGACATTTTGGTCTATCTGAGTGTGGATGATCTCACGGGTCCTCTGATCCAGGATGGCTCGGCCTCCACCGCCTGGGCGCAGTTGGATGAGATCATCAACGGTATTAAGGATGCCATGTTCTACTACATTGCCTCCGATATGGTGGATCCTGATACCAGCACGGATCCAATACGTTGCTATCGTCATCGCGTTCCAGATGCAGACAGCGCCACAGACGGATCTGAAGATAACGGAAGCCTCAGCGGCAATGTCCCTTGGAAGACCATCGGTATGGGAAGCGCTGATGAGGTGCTGGATCCTTGGAGCAACACCGTGCAGTACATTGTCAGCGTTAATACTGTTACGGACGATTCTCCTGCCGTCGG
This sequence comes from Magnetococcales bacterium, assembly GCA_015233785.1. Taxonomy (GTDB): domain Bacteria; phylum Pseudomonadota; class Magnetococcia; order Magnetococcales; family JADFWT01; genus JADFWT01. The sequence continues at coordinate 2,949 of JADFWT010000145.1, read as the reverse complement.
TGAAAACTATACAGGTATATACAATGGAATGACGCCAGGAACCATCATCTACCGATTGGTCAGTGGTGGTTCGGATGGTTCAGTGGACGCTACTTCTTTGGTAGTGACCAATGACTGTCATACCGATGATCACTGTTACGACATCACCGTTGGCCAATTGATCTCTAAAATGGCCGATGCCTCCATTAACGTTGATTCGCCGCCTACCCAATGTGTGGATTAGCCATCATGCACGCCCTTTTCTCTATATGTTCCAACACTCACAGCTCATCAAGTGCTCTGCAAACAGATCGCTATCAGGGGGGCTTCTCCCTCATCGAGATCGCCACCGTCATGGTGATCATCGGCCTGCTGGTGGGTGGTGGACTCATGATGGGCCGATCGCTGATTCAGGGGGCCAAGGTCAAGGATCTGATCGCCATCAAGAAGGATCTCTCCGGCGCTGCACGCCTCTTTAAACAGCGCTACAAGTTCTGGCCCGGCGACCTACCCAATGCAGGAGATGATATCAGCGGCGTCTCCACCGAGTGCGATTATGCCCCCGCCGCGCAGGCCAATATCGGCAATGGGCGCATCGACAACGTGGTCATTACCGGAACCGTCACTGAATCAAGCTGTGTGGCTGATCATCTGGTGCAGGCCGGTATGATCCGGGGTGGTGGCGATGATCTGGCCAGCCGCTTTGGTGCCATGCGGGTTCTAAGGCGGGCCGCCAGCAGCGTCACCACCATCCCCGACAGCGTGGAGCATGTCGTCGAGATGGATAATCTGCCCCTTGAAGTGGCCCAGGAGCTGGACCGGATTCTTGATGACGACGATATCACCACCGGCTTTGCCCGCGGTTCATCCAGCGCCGACCCCGTGCCCTTTTACGCCGTACCCCTATGAATCCCAACCTGCGCATCCTGTCGGCCATCGCCGCCGCCACGCTGCTGGAGAGCCGCCGTACCCACTTTCCCCTGCTGATGGGGCTGCTGACGCTATCCGGGCTAGGGCTGAGCCTGTTTGCCTCCACCCTGGCCATCACCGAGTCCGCCACCATCGGGGCCATGACGCTGGGGGGCTTTCTGCGCTTGGCGGCGATTTTGGCCATGGCGCTGTTTGTGCTCACCAGTCAGGCGCGGGAACAGCAAGACAAAGGGATGGCGCAACTGCTCTCCCTGGAGTCCCCTCGGGCCATCTACCTGTTTGGAAAAATGGTGGGGTATCTCTGGATCCATCTGGCCATCGTCACCTTACTCACCGGGCTGATGCTGCTGTTTGCCGCCCCGCTTCCGGCTCTGGGTTGGGGGATATCGCTGCTCTGCGAGATGACCCTTATCTCCACCCTGGCACTGCTCTGCCAGCTCAGTTTCCATAATGTTCCCATCGGCTTCGCAACCGTCTCCGCCTTTTACCTTCTGGCACGTAGTGTGACTGCGCTCCGACTGGTGGCGGGGGGTCCCATCATGCCCGATAGCGCCACCTCAGTGATGTTGATGTCATCGATTCTTGATGGCTTAGCCTTTCTGCTACCGGATCTGGAGCGCTTTACCCGTTCCGCCTGGCTGATCCAGGAGCGGGCCATAGAGATGACCGCCCAGCTTCCAGATGCCTTGGGCTTTGTGCTGGTCCAAACCCTGCTCTATACAGCGCTGTTGGCCGCTGCGGCACTGCTGGACCTCTATCGCAAAAGCGTATGAAGATGTTTGCCTCCAGCGCCCGATTGCGACCTCTCTCTGTAGCTCCTCTCTGGAGTCGTCTTCTTCTGATCGGGGCGCTAGCCATGCAGCTCCTGTGGCACAGCGTTCAACCCACCCCCCAAGCCAAGGCCGAACCTCTCTTTGCAGCACCCTCCGGCAGCACGCTGCGTCTGATGGCCCTTGGGGAGCCGGAGCTGCTGTCACGCGGGTTGATGCTCTGGCTTCAGGCGTTTGACTATCAATCGGGGGTGAGTGTCACCTTTCAGGGGTTGGACTACCGCCATCTGGAAGATTGGTTGACGCAGATTTTGGCCTTGGATCCTCTCAGCAGCTATCCGTTACTCTCTGCAAGCCGCCTCTATGCCGAGGTGAAAGATCCGGAAAAACAGCGGCGCATGATTCACTTTCTACACCGCTCATTTTTGCAAGATCCACCTCGTCGCTGGCGCTGGGTGGCCCATGCAGCCATTCTGGCCAAGCACCGATTAAACGACCTGCCTCTAGCCCTAAAACTGGCACGAACCTTGTCGCAGAGCGGGATTGAGCAATATGATATCCCACACTGGGTAACGCAAATGGAGTTTGTGATTCTGGAGGATATGGGGGAGCTGGAACAAGCAGTGCAGATGGTCAGGACGCTGCTTCATAGTGGACAGATTATCGATGCCAACGAGATCCATTTTCTTATGGAGCGTCTGGAGATGTTGGAGCGCCAGCAGCAACAAGGCGGTGTTCAAAAGAGCGGCGAGCCGTCGTATATGAAGAAGGTAGAGCAGGAGATAATGCCATGACAACCGCATCTCCCTCCCCGGCTCTCTCCATCCGCAATGTTCAGCAGAGCTACGACAAGCGCCCGGTTCTGGATGGCATCGACCTGACGGTTCAGGCTGGGGAGTCTCTAGCCCTGGTTGGCATCAATGGCGCTGGAAAGACCACCCTTATTAAGGGCATCCTCAACTTTATCGCCCTGGATGCCGGTGATATCCAAATTTGTAACACACCCCACACCAACGATTCTTCCCGCCGGGCGTTACTCTATCTTCCCGAACGATTCACACCGGCTCCATTTTTTACCGGGCTGGCCTATATTCTCCATACCGCGCACCTCTACGGGACATCGGTATCCAGAGAGAAGGCAGAAGAAATGTGCCGTGGGTTGGATCTGGAACCTGAAGCCCTGACATCATCGGTGGGTTCCTACTCCAAGGGGATGACCCAGAAACTAGGGCTGGCTGCGGCCCTGCTGGTGGAGCGCCATCTGCTGCTA
>JADFWT010000144.1 GCA_015233785.1 Magnetococcales bacterium | reverse complement strand
CCCCAATGCCACTGATTGCGCCCGCTATAATCCTGCCGAATGGAAGAGCAGCGTTTGGGTGAACGAATCTGAGTCCAGTAACCTGTCATCACATTACCATTCACGCTTCCCTCAAGACGCCCCCCCCTCTTTTCATAATCCCCTGTCACCTTACCCTGTCCCTGAATGATGCGCATATCCCCCCGTCCACTCCCCCACAGACCATTCAAATCCAACCCCCCCATAGGACCATGGAGCATCTCAAAAGGTTTGACCTGTTGTGATTTCCCCGACCATGAGATGACACAGAAACCAGATCCTGGAAGGTGTTCCCCCGGAAAGAGAGCTGTTCCCAACCGAGCACGACAGGGATAGAGCGTTTTCCCTCCCTTTCCCGCAGAGTACCCCGCCGCCACAGCCCACCCCACCTGGCCTGTTGAAGGTTTCCATTGATACCCCTCACCCACCAGGCGCTGAAATTTGGAAGCCAAAACCGTTCGTCCCCGACTCCTCACCAGACAACCGTTCGCCTTATCCAACGTTACCCCTGGATGAACCCCACCCCCACTAAATGCGCGACAGAGCTGCAACCATTTTTCATCTTTAGTCGGGGACTTTCCAGCGAACACACTCTTTTCAGGATCGACCGCAATCGCACCATCAATCCACAATCTGGATCTGGTGATCAGCGTCGATACCTCAGTGGCCCATCTGGCGGGCGCCATGGGAAAACCGGTCTGGACGCTGCTGCCGTTCGCCCCCGATTGGCGCTGGATGCTGAACAGGAAAGACTCCCCCTGGTACCCCTCCATGCAGCTCTTTCGTCAGACAGAACTGGATAACTGGTCATCGGTCATCGAGTGGGTGCGTTTGGCGCTGCTCGACTTCAGACCCTAAGCCTCCATCGGCTCGCTGAAAAACCCCGCCAGCAGACGATCCAGCCCAATGATATCCAACGCCCCGGCACTCTCCCGAATGGAGTGCATGGCCCAGGTGGGCACGCCGATATCAATACTCTGCAATCCCAGACGGGCCGACAGCATCGGGCCGATGGTGCTGCCGCACGGCATGTCAGAGCGCATGGTGAAATCCTGCACCGGCAGATCCAGCCGCCTGCAGAGCGCCTTCAGGTGACTGCTGGAGATCACATGGGTGGTATAGCGCTGGTTGGCGTTGCTCTTAATCACCACCCCCTTGTTGATCTCCGGGGCGTTGTTGCCGTCGTGTTTGCTGATAAAGTTGGGGTGGACGGCGTGGGCATTATCGACCGAGAGCATCCGCGACCGTGCCATGGACCGCGCCATGGACTCCGGCTCAGGAAGAAGACGACCCATCACCGCCTCGGTAAAGTTACCCGCGGCCCCGGTGGTGGAGTGACTCCCCACCTCTTCATGGTGAAAACAGGCCAGCATCGGCAGAGCCTGCTCCGGCCTGTTCTCCTCATCCAGGATGGCCAGCAGCGCCCGCAGACCCGAAAAGCAGCTAATGAGATTATCCAGCCGCGCCCCGCTGACCCAACTTCCCTCGGGACCGATACGGGCCACCGGTTGGGTGTCGTAGAAAAACAGATCCCAATCCAGCGCCGTAAAACCCTCCAACGTCATCTGCGGGTGGTTACGGACCAGGGCCTTTGTCAACTCAGCCAAAAACAGATCCCGCCCCTGGGCCTCCTCCTGCTCTGCATCCAGCGGCATAAAGATCGGCGAAAGCTCTTCATGACGCTGAATCTTGTAGTCATCATTGGCCGTGCGGTTGAGATGAATGGCCAAGTTGGGCACCAGCGCCACCGCCTCGCGCCAATCCACCAATAGCTGCCGCGACTGGCCATCCGGCCCAATGTATCCCACCATCCCGGCCAGAGAGAGATCCCGATCCATCCAGGTTGAAAGCAACGGCCCACCGTAAACCTCGACATCGGCCACCCAATGATTCCCTTTTTTCTTCAATGGGTTAGGCTTTAACTTAAGGCCGGGACTGTCGGTGTGCGCCCCGACCATGCGCACCGCAGGCGGATGGCGGTGATCCAGAGGCGTGACAAAGGCGATGATAGAGGCCGCTCCACGAATTACAAAATAGCGTCCACCCGGCTCCAACCGCCAAGAGTCCATCTCAGAGAGCTCCACAAAGCCGTGACGATGCAGAATATGGGCCATGATGGCCACGGCATGAAATGGCGATGGGGAAGCGTTAATCCAGCGTAACGTGGAGGCGACAGGCGACAGGTCGGCATGATCGGGCATGATGCGGTGGACTCCCTGACAAAAGGTAGGTGGAGAAGCAGTATGATGTCGTGAACCCAGCGATCAAGTGGAAATAGCCACGCCTCACCCCAACTTGGAGCGGGCTACGCCGTTGCCCTGGTCGGCGGCTATTTGCAGCCAGTGGCGGGCGGTTTCATGGCACTGATCCACGCCCAGTCCATAGCTGTAGAGAATCCCCAGATCGCAGGCCCCCCAATGATTTCCCGCCTCGGCGGCTTCCTGAAAGTAGGCCACGGCTTGTTCGTAATTCTTGGGCGTCTCCTGATTGTAGGCGTGGAGCACCCCCATGCGGTAGCGGGCCGGAAAGTGATTCTGCTCTATAGCCTTTTGAAACCACTCGGCGGCATCCTCCCCATCCTGATCCACCCCGCGCCCCTTTTCGTAGAGATGACCCAGACAGCACTGCCCCAGAGCATGCCCCTGCTCGGCAGCTCTCTGCATCCACTCGGCAGCCACCTCATCGCTCTGGGCCACGCCAAGGCCATATTGATAGGCCACAGCCAGGGCATATTGGGCGTCGGGGTCTTGGGCTTCAGCCTGCTGGATTAGGGTGGTCAGGGTATGGGTCATGGGCTCTCCGGAAACAAGGGTCGGATCCTGCATACACTTCGTGAACAACTATCGGCAAAATAATACACAATACCGGCACACATCACCTACACCTAAGATCTCCTCAATCCCCGCTGCCGCCGTCGCCATCACCACCATCTCCCCGGTCACCACCGCCTTCATCTCCTCCCCCGTCGAAATCGGTATCCTCCTCCCCATCCCATTTTTGGCCCGGTTTGTTGCGCTTCCCCTTCTTGCGCGCCGCCACCCAGATCATGATACCGACCAGCAGCAGACACCCCCCCATAAAGAGCCCGGCATAGAGATCATCCAGATTGCCCTGACCAAGACCGTGGTCGGCACTGGCAAGGATGATCACCCCACCCGCGCCGATGAAAAGCAGAGACATGGTGTAGAGAATGAACTTGCGCATGAGGGCTCTCCTTTGGAAAGTTGGCCACGATCAGAGCGTATTGGACTGCAGCCATCATCGAACCCAACACCCCTGATAAGCATAACGTGCAGGATGTTATCCTTCAATCTCATCCATAAAACGATTCATTGTACCCATCAATTAATAACGGCGTTATGATGCTATTCTCATTGTTGATTAGAACGTCAACACAACACGGATCGAAAGGCGACATCACCCCAGCTAGCGGCGCCTCTGCAACCCCTTTCAATACCGGGAGTCACCACCATGGCCGAACCAGTCGAAGTCCCGAATCTCAGCGATGAGGAGCAACGAAAACTCCTCCAAAAAGTCGCCAAACTGAAAGCGGATAACAAGAAACTCAGAGCGGAAAAAAAACAACGCGGCGAGGAAGAGGCCGCAGCCCTACGGAAATATCGCCACGAATCGGAAATCCGTACCTTTGCCTCGCAACTGATCGTCATGCAGCGCCATCTGGAAGAGAGCGACCGCAAAATGATCATCCTCTTTGAAGGGCGCGACGCCGCCGGCAAAGGGGGCGCTATCCGCCGCATCACCCGCTTTATGAATCAAAAGCATTACCGGGTGGTGGCACTAGGAAAACCCACACGTGAACAACGATCTCAGTGGTTTTTTCAGAAATATGTCGAGCACTTTCCACGCGGCGGTGAAATCATACTGTTTGACCGCAGTTGGTACAACCGCGCCATGGTGGAGCCGGTGTTCGGCTTCTGCACCGAGCAGGAGCACGACAACTTTATGCGCGGCGTGGTGGGCTTCGAGAAGGACTTGGCGCGTCAGGGCATCATGCTGTTCAAATTCTATTTCAGCGTCACCAAGGAGGAGCAGGAGCGCCGATTTGACATTCGCCGCTTCGATCCGCTGGAGCAGTGGAAATTGAGCGAGGTGGATCTTCAGGCTCAGGATCGCTGGGAGGACTTTACCGAGCGCAAACTACAGATGCTGAAGCGGACGCACACCAGCGAAACCCCCTGGACGGTGATCCGCTCCGACAACAAACATCTGGCCCGCCTCAACGCCATCAAGGTGCTGCTCAGCTCGGTAAACTACGAAGGCCGCAATACCGAACTGGACTTTGTGCCGGATCCGAAGATCGTCACCTCCGGGGCGCTGGAGATTGAGAAAATGTCCACCGAGAGAATGCGAAACGGCAACTTCTCCACCTGATAAAACCCGCAGCCCAACGCAAATTGAGCCGGTCACCCGTATGGGGCCGGCTCTACGCTTGAACAGGCTGCGATCAAACCCGCCTCACCCCCCTCGATGGGGACAATCCGGCTTGGTGCATTCGGCGTAGAGCGTCATGGCGTGGTCCACGATGGTGAAACCACACTTTTCGGCCACCGCCACCTGGCGCTTTTCAATACGTTGACTATAGAACTCCTCCACACGTCCACAATCCACACAGATGATGTGGTCGTGATGCTCTCCATCATCCAACTCATAGATCGCCTTGTTGTCGGAAAACTGGTGCCGTCGGAGAATCTTCGCCTCTTCAAACTGCATCAGCACCCGATAGACGGTGGCCAGTGAGCTGGAGTTCCCGGTGCTCTTCTCCAACAATGCCTGGTAGACATCTTCCGCTGAAAGATGCTCTCCCTTGTGCTGGACAAACACGCTCAACACATCCACGCGGGTGAGTGTGGCCCGAATACCGGCATCTTTTATCTTCTGTGCAATGTCCATATAAGATATATATTATTTGTGCCAATATTATTGTTTCATGATCCAGCATGCGCCTGCCGGACCAAAAAGTAGATACAACAACCAAGTAAAACAACGCCAGCAAAAGGACCGGCCATGGCCCCCAATGAGGAGGAGAGACCAACCCCGGTAGCCATGCTCCCCTTGGCGGAAGAAGCCATCGCCACGCTGTTACTGGCCTTTACCGAGACCACACCCGGACCTGAAAGCCGGATGGACTCCCCCACAGCCAGTTTTATATTTGTATACACAGGCATCGCAAATCGCCTCCCATGTGAATACTGGCACGAATAACAGAATGAATTACACTGTAAAACAAATAGATAGATAGCGATTGCACCGATTTTATTATGGCGCTTTAAATCACTGTGCTCAGTATGCTCTCTATATAATCAACATTGGGGGGGGGGGGGCAATGTGAAAAATTTTTAACAATATTCAAAAATTGTCACTAGTGTCCGGAGGTTGAGATTTTCCAAGCCTATATCCATATGAAATAGAATGAAAAATCAGCAATTATTACCTGTTATCGACTTGAACGCACCCTTCCGCCATGCTCTCCAGAAACCAACGGGGAGAATGGCAGATGTACAAAGGCAAAATCGTTTTCGCCCAATTGATGGACCACCTTCCACTCCATACATTCAGGCGTTGCATTCAGAAGTATAAAGGCAATCATAAGGTGATCAGTTTCTCATGCTTGGATCAATTCCTTTGCATGGCCTTTGCCCAGCTCACCTATCGGGAGAGTCTTCGAGATATCGGAGTCTGTCTTCGCGCCCAGCAATCCAAGCTTTATCACATGGGAATCCGT
>JADFWT010000143.1 GCA_015233785.1 Magnetococcales bacterium | reverse complement strand
CCCTGCACATGATGCGTAAGGGCAAGGTGCCATCCCCCTTCCCACACAAGTCCGAAGGGTTGGATGAACTGAAGCGGATCTATGAGATTCTTGAAGAAAATCCGCTGGATGTCGAGACCAAAGCCAAGGAAGTGGTTCCCGAATAGAGACGGGCAAGTCGCAAAGAAGGAGTGATCCCAATGAGTCTGGAATTTGCCTACTATCCCGGATGCGCGGGCAAACAGGTACAGCAAGAAGGCGACTGGTCGGCACGGGCGGTGTGTCAGGAGCTGGATATAAAACTGCATGAGATGCCCCGCTCCACCTGCTGCGGTGCCGTGAGTCTGCGCGAAACCAAACCGGCCTTTTCGTTGGCGGTGGCGGCGCGTATCCTCTCGGAAGCGGAAGCCCTCGGCTGCGATCTGATGACCATCTGCAACACATGCTTGCAGACCTTGACCCACGCCAATCACCGCTTCAAAACCGAGCCGGAGATTCTCGATCAGATCAATGCCGTGCTCAAAGAGGCCGGAACCCGACCTTATGAAGCCAGCATCAAGGTGCATCATCTGCTCTGGGTGGTGACCGACATGGTGGATCCCGACGTGCTAAAGCAGAAGGTAACACGCCCTCTGAAGGGCCTTTCAGTGGCCCCTTTTTATGGCTGCCACAATCTGCGCCCGGAGATTATCTTCGACAGCAAAGCGGGTGAGAAAGCCGACCATCTGGATCGCCTGATCGCCATCTTAGGGGGTCGCCCGGTGAACTATGACGGACAGGATCGCTGCTGCGGCTTCCATGTCATGCTCTCGGATGCCGAAGAGATGCGGCGCATGGTGGGTATCAACTGCCGCAACGCTAAAGAGGCCGGTGCCCAAGTGATGATCTCTCCCTGCACGCTCTGCGACATGTCGTTGAATGTATACCAGAGTGCAGCTGAAAAGGTGATTGGCGAGCCCATCAACCTGCCGGAGCTGAACTTTGCCCAACTGCTGGGCCTCACTCTGGGGCTGAACAGCGAACAACTCGGTATTCAGCGCCTACACGTAGGGCCGCAAGAGGTGATCAAACAGATGGACATCTGAGTGGCGCTCTGCTGCCATTCAACGCCCCCGACAAGTCTCTCTCCCTTCTGGGGGTGGCCGTGTGATGCCCGATATCATGGATAACGCCCGGCTGGACTCTGGCCGACTGAATCGCGAAACCTGCCTGATGGTGGATTTTGTAGAGTTTGGTCGGCCCCTCTTTTTTTCCCATCCTGTCGAGATTCTAACAGCCTGGAAGCCTCCTGAAATCGACCATCTGCTGGAGCGCCTGGAGCGTGCCAGCGGCTCTGAGGCGCTCTGGGCGGCTGGATTTATCGGCTATGAGGCGGCAGCGGCCTTTGGACTGCCAGTTATGGAGAACTCAACCCTGGATGGCGCGGCCTCTGCCGGCGAGCCGTTGGCTTGGTTTGCTCTTTTTAATAAGCCTCACACGGCGCAGTTCCCGGAACTCCCCTCTCCGCCTGCGCTTGATGCACCTCAATTGATGCTCTCCCAAACGCGCTATCGAGACGACCTGGCCGCGATTCATCGCCTTATCCTGGACGGAGAGAGCTATCAGGTCAACTACACGGCCAGCAGCCGCTTTCCCCAAGATGCCACACCTCTTTCAGAGCGATTTTTGGCGCTGCATCTTCGTCACCGTTTCCCCTACTCCGCCTGGATCCGCTGGCACGATGAGGCCCGTGGCTGCGGCGGTTCCATCGCCAGCTTCTCGCCGGAACTGTTTCTTAGCCGACGCGGCGACCAACTCACCACGGCCCCTATCAAAGGCACCCGCCCCCGAGGCACCACCCTGGAGGAGGATCTGCGGCTTCGTGGGGAACTCATCGCCTCGCAAAAAGAGCGAGCCGAGCATGTGATGATCGTGGATATGGCCCGTAACGATCTAGGGCGTATCTGCCGTATCGGCTCGGTGACGGCACCGCGTCAGGCCACACCGCGCCCTTTCCCCACCGTGTATCATCTGGAGAGCCGTGTATCAGGACAACTGAGGCCCGGCATTGATCTGGGAGGCATCTTTGAGGCGCTGTTTCCGGCGGCTTCCATTACCGGTGCACCCAAACACCGCACCATGGAGATTATCCGCCATCTGGAACGCCGCCGACGCGGGATCTATTGCGGCTCTATTGGTGTGATTAAGCCAGGGGGTGATTTTGTCTTCAACGTGGCCATCCGCACCGCTGCTCATCCGGATGGAGAGCTGTCGCAGTTGGGGCTGGGAGGCGGTATTGTGGCGGACTCCTCCTGGCAGGCGGAGTACCAGGAGCTGGCAACCAAAGGACGCTTTATGCAGACTGCCACGAAACACCCAGCCCCGGCGTTGATCGAGACCGGTCTAATGGAAGCCGATGGCCGCTTTCCGTTATTGGGTGCCCATCTGGCGCGAATGGCGGCTTCGGCCCAAGCGCTGGGCTACCCCTTTGATCCCAAAACAACAGAGGCTCAGATCAGAGCGACCATCACCCAGTTGCAACGAACAGGCCCCCGGCCTGCCGTAATCCGCTGGACGCTGGCCCCCGGCGGCGTGGTGCATCTCACCCATCGCGCCCATCTCGACCCCAAACAGACAGTGACCGTTCGCATCTCCCCACAGCGGGTCGACCGAAACGACCGCTTTCTAGCCCACAAAAGCAGCCGTCGGGAGATCTTCAACCGGGCGTGGGCCGATGCCCAAGAAGCCGGCTACGACGAGGCGCTGTTTCTGAATCATGAAGGAGATGTGACCGAGGGGTGCCTTCGGGCACTGCTGGTGCGCATCGGCAAGGCGTGGTTCGCGCCACCACTGAAAGATGGCCTGCTGCCAAGCCTCTGGCGAGGTCAGCAGATGAAACACCTGCGTGCGAAAGAACGCTCTCTGGGCCTGGAAGACCTAGCAGCGGCGGATGAGATTCGTATGGGCAATGCCGTACAGGGAACCGCCCAGGTGGTACAATTAGACAACGAGGATGGCGCAACCCCCCTGTTTGCGACTAAAAATCGCTCTTAAGTTCTTCACAGCACCCCTTGGCGTAGTTGAGAAACTCCTCAACGGCCTTGGTGCGAAACTTCTGCTTTTGATGGACGAAGTTGATTTTGCGCTTCATGGAGAGCCCCTTGATGCGTTTGATGACCAGTGAGCCCAACTTCAGCTCCTTCCTCATCGAAACGCTGGAGACGATGCTGAAACCAACGCCCCCTTCCACGGCCCCTTTCACCGACTCGGTAGTGCCAAGCTCCAGGATCGTGTTGAGCTGGTCGTAATTCAGCCCCCCCCTGGAGAGCTGATCGGCGATCACATCACGGGTGCCGGAGCCCTCTTCACGAGAGATAAAGTGGTGCTCTTTGAGCTTCTGAATGGGAATCTCATTCATCTCGGCAAAGGGGTGCCCCGGTGCCACAATCACACCCAATTCATCTTCGGTACAGAGCGCAACGATGATATTCTTGTTCTTTACTGGGCCTTCCACCATGCCGATGTCAATGGTGGCGTCCTCCAACTTACGTACGACCAGCCGGGTATTATCCACACTGAGACGCACTTTAACGTTGGGGAATTTTTCGTGGTAGCCGCTGAGCATAGCAGGCAGCATATATTCGCCAATCGTGGTGGAAGCCCCAAGCTTTACAATCCCCTGGGTGACACCAGTCATCTCACTGATGGCCTTCTCGGTCTCTCGGTAGAGCTCTAATATTCGCTCCGAATAGCCGTAGACCGTCTTGCCCGCCTCAGTGAGTGAAATGCGGTTATGATGACGATCGAAAAGGCGCGTGTTGAAGTGCTCTTCCAACTGGCGAATCTGAAACGTTACCGCAGGCTGCGTAAGATACAGTTCCTCTGCCGCGCGCGTAAAAGAGAGTTGCTTGGCGACTGCATAAAAAACCCGAAGACGGGTATCTGAAAAGCTCATTTAATCACACCTCTGGAACGGCTAACATGCCTACGGCTTCCAACTGGGCTCTCACGCCCTTTGCCCTTAATCCTATTTATACTCTAAAAAAATTCCTGATGGAAGGAAAGCCATTTAAGAACTTGCTAATTTTTTAATGATCCATTGAGATGCCTCGATAAATTCCTACAGAGTGACCACATCACAAGGGTTGGGGACCATTTTACCAGGGAGGAGATGATGTCTAGGGCCAAGCCAGTCATCCACGATCAAGAACAACTCACCCCCGATTACGCCCGCTACCGGACCATATTGTGTGACATCGATACGACGCTGGATGGACGTCTCCGGGGCGGCACTATGAAGAGAACCCGCTTCTCAGAGATTGCCGGGCAGTTCGACACCCTCTTCTTCGATGCCTTTGGCGTGCTCAACCGGGGCCGGTCGGCCATTGACGGCGCACCCCAGCGACTGGATGCCCTGCGTCAGGCGGGCGCAACCATGCGGGTGGTCTCCAATAACGCCTCCCAATCTCCAGCCAAGCTGGTGCGTCGCTTCGCCGAGATGGGCTTTGAAATCCCGCTGCATGAGATCGTCAGCTCCGGTATGGCGGTGCACCCCTTTGTGGCCGAATCCCGCTTTGAGAATCGTCCCTATCTGCTGGTAGGCAGTCAGGATAGCCGAGAAGCCTACGCCCCGGATCCACAGCGCCTGATGGTGGACGATACCTCAGCGGATGATTGGAAGAGAGCCGAATATATCCTCATGTGCAGTAACAAGCACTTCTACGAGGCCGATCAACATAAACAATGCCTCCGGCTACTGAAAGAACACGGCGCATCCGTTCTGCTGGCCAACCCCGACATGGTGGCCCCGGATGTCAACGATGGCATCTATGCCGTGGCCGGATATACCACAGCACGTCTGCTGGATGAGACCCCAACAGCGCCTCTGATGGGTATCGGAAAGCCCTTTGCACCCATCTTTGAGCTGGCGCTCTCGACCCTGGACCCTGCCACTGACCCCAAATGCATCCTGATGGTGGGCGATACCCTGGATACCGATATTCTGGGTGGTGCAGCCATGGGCTTTTCTACCTGCCTCACTCTATCGGGGGTCTATGCCGGTCAAGGGAATCGACTGGAAGAGCTATGCGAAATTCGTGGTATCCGCCCCGATTTTGTGGTGAATAGCATTGCCGACTAACCCGGCAACCACGCGTCGGCAAAACTTGATGCCGGGCGGTGGTCATCGGTAGACTGAGCGGCTCTATTCCATGGTCACCCCACGCCACTTGAGAGGGATCTTTATGTCCGAATTCAACTATGCCGAGATGTTCCCGCTGGCAGGCGACGAAACCGAATTCCGCCTGATATCTAAAGAGCACATCTCCGTGGAGCGATGGGGCGACCGGGAGATGCTGATGATTGCCCCGGAAGCGCTCACCCTGCTGGCCGGTGAAGCCATGCGCGATATTGCTCATCTGCTGCGGCCCACGCATCTACAGCAACTGCGTAACATTCTCGACGACCCGGATGCCTCGCCCAACGATCGCTATGTGGCCTTGGAGCTGCTTAAAAATGCCGTCATCGCCTCCGGCATGACCCTGCCTGGATGTCAGGATACCGGGACCGCAAACATCATTGGTAAGAAAGGCCAACAGGTGTGGACCGGCGGCGGCGATAAAAAAGCCCTTTCTCAAGGGGTTTACCGCACCTATACCGAGACCAACCTGCGCTATTCACAAGTAGCGCCGCTGACCATGTTCGAGGAGAAAAATACCGGCTGCAATCTACCGGCCCAGATCGATATCGAAGCCGTGGAGGGGGATAGCTATAAATTTCTATTTGTGGCCAAAGGGGGCGGTTCGGCCAATAAGACCTTC
>JADFWT010000142.1 GCA_015233785.1 Magnetococcales bacterium | reverse complement strand
TCGGAGATAGATATGTCTGTTCCATCCAATCCGTCCACTGTGCCGAATGAACCATCAAGCCGCGTATGGTTTCCGGCCAGTAGGTTGGATAGGTGGTCATCAGCTCAGCCGCCATCTTTGCAGCCAAGGCCGTAGCTGCACTCGTGGCACGCATGCTGGAAAAAAGCCGTTCGTGGGCTTTGTGGCCTGTCGTCAGGAGATCCAGACTGGGCAGATCAGAGATAAATTGACCATCATCCCCTTTATTACCACCCTCAAACAGGACATCCGGCTTCATGGGCCATTTTGTTTCCCAAAACGCAGAGGTGGTACTAAAAGGGCTCAGAGCTCCTGATTCTGCAAGAGGAGAATATGGACTGGTCCCCTCTCCGGTCACCCTGTCTTTCTTGGTGTAGGCTCCTACTGTAAGAACATTCCAGGCTTGTCCGGGATCATGGATGCCATCGGTCGTGTTGCTTTTGGGATAGGCTCTGTAAGCGACCTGCTCTTGCTGGGTATTGCCTGCACAAACGACGAATAATCGTGTCGTCGGGGTATCCTGTTCATGACCTTTACCATACGCCAAACCATCCAATACACCGGACCATGCCGTGGGCTGTCCGAGATCTCTACCATCGGCCGATGCAACAGCCATGCAGAAGACCCTTTTTCCGTCTCCCAAGGGCGCCGCATCTTCCGGTATGGTGATGGCCTGTTGTGTCAGATAGCCATGGCTTCTCCCCTTGTTATCACCTTCTTTCCTTAAAATCTTGACCGACTCCAGATTGTGGGATAGCTGGACTGAAATTGACGAATCAAGAACATCCGTCAGATCTCCATACAAGGCAAGTCCGGCCATCTCTGTTCCATGACCATCCTGATCGGACACTACCCAGCTAGGATCAATGCAATGCATGTCCTCTTTACGGGCAGCGAGTTCCAACAAAGGGTGCCCTCTGTTCAAGCCCGTATCCAGAATACATACGGTAGGACCGCCATCATGGCCTGCATAGGTTGTGCGCTCCAACAGATCTTCGACCCACTTCGCCTGTTGATCGTTTGGAAGCGCGTCAAAAAAGTCAGCCGTCTCTTTTGCGCGCCTAAGTTCCGCAATAAAAGGGAGAAACAGCGTCAGATGATCTTCAAGCTGCTGGCGTGTCGCACAAATCTGAATGACGCTCCGCTCAGGGAAATTCAGCACACCAGGAGCGCGCACCAATCCAACACGCTTGACGACATCGTCAAACAGCTCTAGAAACTTCCCATGCTCATCTTTTCCGGCCCGCAACCATACCTCCCACCACAATGGGCCATCTGACAGACTCGGCACCTTGTCAAAATCGGTCCAGAGGTCAATCAAAGAGACCTCTTCTATTGACTCAATGCTTTCAACAAGTTTTCTATTCTTTCCTGTTTCAAGATATTTAGAGACATGTTGAATAAAATGTTGCAGTTTTCCTTCGGGCACCATGACGGTTGCGTACATGACGCCTTCTCTTTGTTGAACATTGAGAAGCTCAATACCTTTTGTTTCGTGGGATAGGCTCTTTATAGCCAGTTCATAGCGCTTCTGACTGGCGAATCGGATCTGAAAACCGTGCTTGGCTTTCAACCCTCTTTTTTTCTGTTCATTTGTAATACATTCAGACAGGTCTTCAAGAGACCTCAACTGATCTCGCAACTTGTTTCCATGCGTCTGACGATTGCGCGCCGGTAGATCCAAGTCTATTCGGGCGGTTTTGGTATAGGGCCCAGTTTCGGAGGTGTTAGGAAGGACAATGTGGGAGAGGTTATACTTTTTATTTTCCACAACGCACCGTTACAATCGTTAGTGTCAATAATTCCAGACAAAACGATCCTAAAGGTCCGCTATAAAAACATCAAGTTAGTTAATATAAAAAAAGTAATTGTATACACAATCAATAATTTGCAATCACGCCCACAATCTGCCGCTCTTCAAGCATGGCTCTGATCTCTTTCATGGCGATCACCTTCTCATCACGCATGATGGCATCCTTGATGGCCTCGGCGCAGGCACGGGCGATGTCGGCATGGCTTAAACCATGGGCGGCTTTACCCAACGCCTGCCAGCGCACGCCGGGAATCGAAAACCCCGCCAAACGGCTTTTCATCAGGCGGGCCGCCGCCTCTGCGGAAGGCAGATCATAGGCGATGACGTCGTCAAAGCGCCGGAACAGCGCATGATCAAGAATTTCAGCATGATTGGTCGCGGCAACAATCAGACCTGGAGAGTCATCCTGCTCTATCATCTGTAGAAAGCTGTTCAGTATCCGGCGCACCTCCCCCACGTCGTTGGCCAGTCCGCGCTGGGAGCCGATGGCGTCAAACTCATCGAAAAAATAGACACCTCTGGAACTCTGCATAGCCTCAAACACCAGACGTAACTTGGCGGCGGTCTCCCCCATATACTTGGTGATCAGCGCATCCAGGCGCACCAAAAACAGCGGCACACCGAGCTCTTTGGCCATTACGGAGGCGGTCATGGTCTTCCCAGTTCCAGGCGGGCCTTTCAGAAGCAACTTTCGGCGCGGACGTAGACCATGCTCCAAAATCCGCTGCTGGTGGCGCTGCTCCTTGATCACACGCTTCAGGCGCTCCACCACATGGGGAGCCAACACCATGTGGTTCAGACGCTCCTTTGGATAGGAAGCCTCCAACAGATGGGCCAGTTCACCATCGGGACGATGGATGGGAATGGGCGTTGATGGAGAAAGTGCGCCAGGTCTCTGTTGATGCTTGGCCGCATCCACAAGATCACGAATCTCCTTGGCCAATTTACCATGACCACTCCGGGCCTCATTGGCCGCTACCTGCAAGGCGACAGAGTAAAAATGGTCCCCATCCCCCCCAAAGTGGGATTTGATAAGCGCCTTGATCTGGGCTGCACTGGCCATGGCTTCTCTTCCAACATATTTAGCACAACTAACTGTTATGCTTATTATACTTACAAGAAATCAAATATACAAGCCCCCCTCCTCCGTAACAAAGCAAATCATGGGCCACTATAATCGCCGGCCCCCCTAAACCAGCACCATCTTAACCCCCACCGCCAGCAGCATGACCCCAAACGCCTGCTTGAGCCGCTGAGGCTGGATGGTATGGGCCAGCTTGACCCCTATGGGGGTGGTGATCAGCGTGCCGATGACAATGCCGAAAAATGCCTGGGGCAGCACATAGCCGAAGCTCCCCGGCGGTAGGGCGTCATGCCCCCAACCGGCCTGAATAAAGCCCGCCGCCCCCGCCAGAGACAGCGCCACGCCGATGGCCGACGCCGAACCCACCGCCAGCCGAATCGGCAGACCCACCACCCAGCTCAACACCGGCACCGACATGGTGCCGCCGCCGATGCCCAGAAGAGAACTCACACCGCCAATGCCCAGCCCAAACAGCGCATGCACCCCGGAATCCTTGGTGCCCTTGCGCTCCCGGCGGGTAAACCGGTCGGTGGCGAACATCATCATCAGCCCGACGGCGATCTCAAACAGCCCGAAAAACAGCTTTAGAGACGCCCCACTCACCTTCACCGCCAGCATCGCCCCCAGCCAGGCCCCCAGAATCACACCCGGCGTAAAGTGCATCACCTCCTGCCACGCCACCGAACCCCGTCGATGGTGATTCCAGGTGGCCAGAAGGTTGGTAACGATAATGGTCGCCAAAGAGGTGCCCACCGCCAGTTGCATCGAAAAGGCCGGCATCATCCCATCCATATAGAAGAGGAACAGCAGCGCAGGCACAATCACAATGCCGCCGCCTACCCCAAACAGACCCGCCAGAATCCCCGCCGCAAGACCCGTCAATATGCATCCAACCCACACAAGCAACATCCCTTCTCCAATCCATATATAAGATCACACCCCCCCTATTCTATACAGGATTCAAGGGGCTGGACGACAGTCTCTACCAGCGTGGCACGCAATCCAATGACACTTGTTCGATAGAGCTATCGTATTTTTACACTAAAAATAAAGTGACGATCCAGTAAAAAAGACGTTAAGCTCCAACACATACCGCCGATAAAGGTAGGGAGCGTTTTAATTCGTAACCATCATGGCAGAACAAGTCGGCTTCTCTGAGCCACTTTTCGAACCCTATTGATCGAATAGCAGGGTTTTACTAAAGACTGTTTCGAAAAAAAATGGCTCGTCGGACAACTTTTTCTTATAGGTCGATCCAATCTGTCCGATAAACATCATAACACCTTTGGCTTTGTTCAACTCTTTTCATGGAGGAGGCGACGTTATGAAACGGTTCGTCAAAAATTTTGTTAAGCGGAATCGGATGCCGCTCATGGCTCTGGCTGTTGCGCCAGTCATGACCGCATGTATGTATGGACCCTATCCATACCCCATGCCGCCGGCACATCAACCACAAGCCCCAGCCGCCGTGCAGGCTCAGGTCACCGCCCCAGCTCCGGCGGCAACGCCTGCTCCGGCTCCTGTGGCAGCCGAGGCCCCTGCGCCTAAAGCCCAGCCGGTCGCCCATACACAAGGCCAAGTGCAGGTTTCGCAACCTTTCGACACATCAGGATCCGGCCTGCCGCCCATGGTGGTACGCTCACCTATGAGTCGTATGCCTATCATGCCCTCCAATAACGGCCTCACCGGCCACATGGGCATGGGTGGCGGATACGGCCAGAACAACGGCCAAAGCTACGGTCAAATGGGCGGCATGCAGCAGCACTCCGCCGGTTACCAAAATGTCGGCATGCCCTCCGGCGGCATGCCCATCGGTGCCAATATGCCCATCAATATCGGCGGCGGTAATGGACCCGGCAACGTCTCTACCATGATGATGGGCCCCAATGCCATGGTCATCCAGAAGCCGCCAGTGGTCATTCCACAACCGCCGCTGCTGCTGGAACAACCCCCACTGGTGGTGGAACAACCCCCCATGGTGGTGATGCAACAGCCCTCCGGTATGCCGGGTATGCCAGGCATGTTCGGTGCCCCGCCCATGTACATGACCAACCAAAACGGCGATCCAAACGGCAAACAGGGCGGTCCTAATGGCGTCGGTGGAGCCGGTTCGGCAACGCCTAACCCGGTGATCTCTCAGCAACCGCCGCAAATCGTCTACCCTAAGTGAGGCGCAACCTCTAACTTGAAGGAGTCTCGGCAACTGCCGACGTTGGGACAAGGCCAACCGGATCCGCTCACTCGCGGGGCGGATCCGGCCCCCTCCCCAGCTCAGCAACCAGATACGGCAAGGTGAATGTTATGATTCGTTCCAATCGTTTTTCGCGCACCATCAAAAACTCGGTGCCCGTCATCACCACATTTCTGGCCCTGGCAATCTCCACTCCAGCCCAGGCCACGCTGTTTCTGGATGCCTCCGAAGGCGACGACATGCAAGTAGTCAGAGCCTACGTCCGCCAGAAAGGGTGCATGCATCCGGTGAACTACTGGTGGAACCATACCCCCTCCAAAGAGGGCTCCTGGGACTACTTCAGCCAAGTGGAAGATACCCATCAACCCGTGCCGGTAGTGGTGCAAAAAGCCGTGGAGATGAAATTCCCACGCCAGATGCGCAGCTACGGCTCTGAAATCATCATGGCCCCCGGCCAAGGGGCGCTCTCTCTTCACGGCGTCGGTGGCCCCGGTGGTTTCGGTGCCATTCGTGAAGCCCTCGGCAACTACGGTCCCACCGCCCATCGCGGTATGGCCCACTATCCCCAGGCGCCTCACGGGCAGCCCGGTTACAACGCCTATCCAGGTGCCGCGCACAGTGCCTATCCTCACGCCGCACCGCGCCAATATCCAGGCATGGCCCCGTCGGCCTATCCACAGGCCCCGTCGGCCTATCCACAGGCCCCGTCGGCCTATCCACAGGCTCGACCCCAGCCCACCAGCT
>JADFWT010000141.1 GCA_015233785.1 Magnetococcales bacterium | reverse complement strand
CAGCATGTGTCGTAAAGTACGCATTCATACTTGAAAACAAAGATGAATTCAGTGTAAGTCTTATGTGCTCTGTATTGGAAGTATCTAAGAGTGGCTTCTATGAATGGCGTGATCGACCGGATAGTAACCGAAAGCAGGAAGATAGTCGTCTGGGTGAGAAGATCAAGGCAATCCATCAGAAGGGACGTGGAACATATGGAGCACGACGAATACGAGCTGAACTCCTACGTGATGGTGAAGAGAAAATAAGTCGTTCACGAGTTGCACGGTTGATGGATGGGCTTGGAATTTATTGTAGCAGTATCAAATGGTCGCGTAACTTTGTGTCCAGAAAACCCTTGCCACATCAATGTGAACCCCGCTTGTGGTGATTTACGCACCGGGTGCCGGTAGAGCCGCCCGTTGAGGCATTGGCAATGCAGCACTAGCCGAGGAGTCCCCTTCTCCTAGGTTGAACTGACCAACGGCGTCTCCCAACTGACGACTGTGACCCAACATGCCGTTGGCTGTTGAGGCCATCTGACTGGAGGCGCTGGCATTCTGCTGGATCACACTGTCCAACGTCTGAAGAGCGTGGTTGATCTGATCCGCTCCCTGGGACTGCTCCGCACTTGAGGTATAGATCAACTTGACCAGATCCGATGTTTCCTGAATATCGGGCACCAGTTTGCTGATAATATCGCCCGCCTTCTCTGCCACCTCTACACTGGAGGCGGAGAGTTGGCTGATCTCTCCGGCTGCCGATTGACTGCGCTCCGCCAGCTTACGGACTTCGGCGGCAACGACAGCAAAGCCTTTGCCATGATCTCCGGCTCGTGCTGCCTCGATGGCGGCGTTCAACGCCAACAGGTTGGTCTGTCGGGCAATCTCTTCGATGATGGAGATTTTATCCGCGATCTCCTTCATGGCGGCTACCGCTTCATCAACAGCCTGCCCTCCTTCTTGAGCCCCGGAAGCGGCTGTGGATGCGATGGTTTCGGTACGGCGTGCATTATCGGTGTTGGCATTGATATTGGCGCTCATCTGCTCCATGGCCGCTGATGTCTGCTCAACGGAAGCGGCCTGTCGGGTAGCGCCTTCCGAGATGTCTCCGGCTACCTCGGCCAACCGGTTGCTTCCATCGATCACCTCATCCGAAGCACCGCGTACCATGGTAATCACTTCGCGTAGTCTACCGGTCATGCCCGACATGGCATTGAACAGGTTTCCGATCTCATCTCGGCGACTCATGGCGCAGTTGATGGAGAGGTCGCCATGCGCTAAACGCCCGAACATGTGGCCACACTCTTTCAGAGGAGCGGTTATGTTTCGACCAATGAGGAAAGCCAGAATCATCCCGATGATAAGCGCTAGCAAGGTCATTGGGATGACCAGTTTGACAATCATCTGCTCTTCATGATTGACACGTTCCAGAGAGTGGTGCGTGAACTTTTCAATCTCTTTGAGGATATCCTCAACCTCATGGGATAGCCTGTCCTCTTCGTTCTCAATCTTTGTCAACAGGGACACCACCTCATCAAGATGGCCACCATTGACCTTTTCGAACACCTCATCGACATGTTGTTCGAAAAGGATGTGCGCTTTTCGGGCATGTTTGATTTCATCGAGCAATTGATGAAACTCCTGCCGAGCCTCCTCATTGTGGGCCATACCGACGGCGTGTTGGGCCAACTGTTCACTCTTATCAAACAGTGTTTCCACTTGCTTTCCCAATGAATGGAAGCGGTTCTCTTCCTGCATCATGTGCTCTCTATCCGGTTGGATGCCGGAGTGGCGAACCGCCCGTTCCAGGTGAATGCCCTGTTCCAACTGCATCTCCGTAACGGTGGTGACCAACTCGATCAACGGCATGTCCTCTTCAGCAATCTCCTTGATCTCAGCAGCAATGATGTTTACCTGATAAATGGTATAGAAACTGGCAATGAGTGTGATTAATAGAAGAATACCGGCCAGCCCATAAATTTTGTTACCGACATTAATATTATCCAACATACGACTCCACCCCAAAAAAATATCTTGTTAACTGATTGTGTTTTATTTGTTTTTACGCTTCACTAAACGTAACAAAAAGCCTGGTTAGTCGGACTATCCCTCTATAAAGCCTGCTCGGAACCAACTCCACCCAAATTGATTTTGCGAAACCATAAAACTACATAACAAATCAGTTTAATAGAGTGTATTTTGAAAACCCGTGAATAACGACGTGCGGAGTATATAGATTGATTATATGTAGATCAAGTCAATGCAGGGCCATCGCTACTTCTTTTTTCTCTTCCAAAATCTGGGCGCACTGGTAGCGCATGAACCGTTTGACGTTTATGACCGTAGCCTTCATTACGGCTGCAAAGGAGACTCTCGGCAACCCTCGACTCCAGACTTTACCGAGACCATGTGCCGTTTTCCCTTCGGCGTTTGTTGACTCTCTGCGACGGGTTCCTAAAAAACTTGAACTGTGATCATTATGAACGTTGTGAACATTGAAAACGGATTGTACCTACAGGGGGGAGGAGATAATAGTCGCCCAAACCTGAGCCGCCCGATCATGGCCAAACCTGGCGGCGGTAGTTCGCACACCTTGCAACAGCGAGGCGTAATACTTCGAATCCCGTAAGAGGTTGACCAGAGCCTGGGATAGAGTAGCCACATCCGGTTGCGGAGCCAACAGAACACCGTTGACACCATCCTCGATAACCTCCCCGATAGCACCAACAGCCGTTATCACCGGCACCGTATCGGTACACAACGCCTCCACCAGAACAAATGGAAAGCCTTCGGTCTCGCTGGGCAGGGCAAAGATGCGCGCATCCTGGTAGAGCCTGATCAGAGCCTCGCCATGAACCGCCCCCGCCAAAACTATGGATTTCTCCAACTGCCACGCCGTGATACTCTGCCGCAGGTGGGGTTCCAGATCGCCACGCCCCACCAGCAGCAGACGCGCCCCCGGAACCTCGCGGACCACCTGCCGCATGGCCTCACAGAGCAGATGCGGCCCCTTGGGTGGATAGAGTCCGCCAACAAAGAGGATATCAAAGCCACCACGGTTATTATCCTGACGCTGCGGTGCGGGGTGAAAACGGGCTGGATCCACCGTATGCGGCATGATCCAGATGCGCTCCGCCGCCACGCCTGCGGTAACCAGAACCGCCTTTTGCACCGCACCGGGAACCGTCATCCGCACGCCGAAACGCGACAATCCCACCAACAGACGTGCCAGCCACGGTCGCTGAAAGTGAGCCAGATCATCACCGATAATCATCCAGACAGTCGGTCGCCGCGCCACCACCCCCACCAGCCACGCCAAGACCCCGTATGGAAATGGATTTATGGACACCACCAAGTGCGGACGACAGCGCACCACCTCCCTGACTCCAGAAAATAAAAACCGCAGCAGATGCCAACCAAAACGCAGCGTTCTACGCCACTTACCCCCCTCTCGCAGAGTGAGATTATAGGGCTTTTGCTGCAACTTGGGGTGCTCCAAGGGGATGGCCTGATTACGGATGAGAACCACCCGTTCCACCACCTCGGAGTAAAGTAGCGGCTCGATGTGATGCACCACATTCGGCGCGTTGGTACGCGACAGGAAGAGTACCGTTATGGGACGTTTTGCCTCATGGGCGACTGTATCAGACATGGGATTTACTCAGAATATTTGACATCAAAGCCGTTCTAAAACAAATAATTTAGCCGGTTTGAAAAACAATCGGCTACAATGGTATCATTGCAGAGGTGGAGGGGAAACCGGCACAGTTTTCCACAGCACGACCATTCCACACGACACAACAGCTTGTTTTATAATAAAATAAAAAAACGCCTTGCATCGTTGCGCTAAAAGAGAAAAAATCAGGTCAGATGAAAATTGGGAAATGGGCCAATAAATGGATTCCATACCGCCCAACATGGTAAGGTGTGTTGCTTCAGGAAAGGCATATCGAGCGGGGCTATTTACGTGGCGACCGTCAACCCCTTGAGAACCGAAATAGAGGACCATGTACAACGATATCATCCTCAATCCGTACCTGAAAGTGGAACAGCAACCGCGACACTCCCTGAAGCGCGTCGTCGAGTTGCGCTCGCGCCTGCCCAAGACAACGCGCCCGGCAGCGGCTCTGGTGGCTGCTCTGGCCTTCTTCTGCTGGGCACAACCGATCAACAATCAGACGCCACAGTTCAACGCTGCACCATCTCTGAGCCTGCCCAATTTTGTCTCTTTGAACATGACGCATCGCCTTGACCCACGTCACTTCAAAGACAGTTCCGCTGATCGCTTCTCCACCAAATTATCCACATCCATGGATTCTGCCTCGTGGTCACGCATTGCGGCTTCCAAGGCTTCAGGCCCATCGCAGGGAGGCGTCCACCTTCCCGCTGTTTCGCCAAAACGACGCCCACAACCATCCTACTCCAGCGCGGACGGTGGTCGCGACAATTTCTCAACAACCATCAACAAAATAGCCCACCAATATGGTGTCGACCCTGCCCTGGTACATGCTGTAATCCAGGTGGAGTCAGCCTTCAACCCGGCAGCGATTTCACCACGTGGTGCTCGCGGCCTCATGCAGGTGATGCCCGCTACCGGGCAAGCCTACGGCTACGGCATAACCGAGCTGGAACACCCCGCCTCCAACATTCACGCCGGAACCCGCCATCTACGCAATCTGATGGGTACCTTCAAAAACAATCTGACCCTCACCCTGGCCGCCTACAACGCCGGTGAATACGCCGTCAAAAGGCACGGCTATCAAGTCCCACCCTATCGCGAAACCCGACGCTATGTGGTCAAGGTGCTCCACTACTATCGCAAATTTAAATCATGATGACAGCTTGACACACCATCGGACTACCCGCGTGTCAGGATACGTCTTATAATCGGGTGCAAAATCAGCGCGATTCTGTTATCCTGGCCACGCGAATTGCGTATACAAGCTACTGCGAGGATGCTCGGAGCCTGCCCCTCAGGCGTCGGACTTCGTCCTTTTATAGCTCTGTTTTTATTTGATATCTATCTTTAATCTGAGGAGACAAACCATGGTTCAAGCTGCCGGAGGCGCGGCTAATCCCGCCGCTGGAGGGGCTGTTTGCCCGCCCCCAGGGAACACCCCTGCCGTAATGGGCGAAGTGGAACTTCCAGAGGGGGCCGCCAAGGTCGCTGGAGGCAAAGGTGCTGCCGCTGGTAAAGGTGCCGCCGCCGGTAAGGGCGTAGCGGCTAAAGGGGCCGCTGGTCAAGGGGCCGCAGTCTGCCCCGCTGCTGCCAATGGTGGTGCCGCCGGGCAAGGTGCTGCTGCCAAGGGTGTAGCCGCCAAGGGCGCGGCTGCCAAAGGGGCCGCCGCCGGACCACCACCAGGGTTCGTGGGGGAGTGGGAAGCCCCGGAAATAGCCAAAGCCGCCAAAGCCGTCGGTGCCAAAGGGGCAGCAGGGGCCAAAGGTGCCGCAGCTGGAGTCAAGGGCGTTGCCGCCAAAGGGGTGGTCGGTGCCGCCGGTAAGGGTGCTGCCGGGAATACCGTTCTGGCAGCAGCAAAAACCGGCGCGGGTGCCGGTGCCGTTGGGGCTGCTGGCGCGGGCGCTGCTGGCACTGCCGCCGGAACCGCTGCCGGAACCGGAACCGCAGCAGCCACGACCGCTGGAGGCACCATCTGGACCGGAAGCGGTTTGAGCCTCGGTCTGGGTCTGGGGCTGGGAGCCTGGGGACCAATCCTGCTGGTGGGAGCTGTCTCAGCCGTCGGCGTTGGAGTTTACTCATACCTGAAACGCAGCAAGGGTAGCAACGAACTGGAAAATGCTCTCATGTAGCCAGTCGTGACCCCCTGACTCTACCCGGACGCGATCTTCACCACGCTTCCCCGGTCAAAAAGACCTCTCTCCAACTATTTATATGCTTGGAGAGAGGTCTGTCTGCTTCCCGTACCTGTTCACCCTCTGGCCAACAACCAAATA
>JADFWT010000140.1 GCA_015233785.1 Magnetococcales bacterium | reverse complement strand
AGTCTGTGTTCACCTTTGGTGCCGTGCGGCCAGTGATTTGGGCCGGCGATGGGGAGATCCTGGAGATTCCAGGAGAGTTTTTTCTGCTCAGAGCCGACTATTCCCGACTGGGGGCCGATGACCTGCTTCTCTCCGGAACCGGGCCCGATAGCGGACGTGAACTAATCATCAAGGGCTACTTCGGCCTTGATCAACCCCCCAGCCTGCGCACCGATTTTGGTGCCACCATTGACGCCAGATTGGCAGCCCGACTTGCCGGTCCCAGGGCGGCGGGCCTCTACGCCCAAAACGATACCACCCAGAGCGATACGGCCAGCGATCAGAGCGGCACCATCGGCGAAATCGATGCCGCAAGCGGGCGCGTGGTCGTCACCCGTAGTAATGGCGTTCAGGTCGAAGGACGCCCCGGAATGACCATCCATGAAGGGGATATCATTGAGGCTAAAGGTAAAAATGCCAATGTAGCCATGACAATGGCCGACGAAACCACCTTTGCTTTGGCCGATAATGGCCGTTTGGTGATGGAGCAGTTCGACTATGACCCCGCCAGTGGCCAAGGCAAGGCGGATTTCAATCTGGTACAGGGCGCCTTCGCCTTCAGCAGTGGTCAAGTGGCTAAGTCCGGTGAAGATCATATGGTGATCCGCACTCCGGTAGCGGTCTTAGGGCTTCGCGGCACCACCGGTAGTGGTGAAGGTCGCGGCGAAGGCCAAAACAACACCTTCGTCCTGGAGCCGGATGATGATGGCACAGTGGGCAAGTTGGCGGTAATCAATGATGGCGGTGAACAGATTCTGGACACCCCATACGCATCCACCACAGTCACCAGTTTTCGTCAAGCTCCCAGCCAGCAAGTGGTGTTGACCCAAGAGCAGGTCCAGGCTCGCTTCAGTAATGTACGCCTTATTCGCACTGAGACCCGAGCACAGCGCCAACAGCAGCGAAATGAGCAAAACCAGCAGAATCAACAAAACCAAGAGAGCAATAACGCAGAGAATCCCGCAGAGGGCGAAGCCGCGCCTACAGAAGAGGAGAACACCACGGAAGGCGAGATACCAACCGATGGAGAAACACCAACGGACGGTGACTTAGCCCCCGAAGGAGAACTATCTCCCGACGGTGAACCACCGCCTGAAGGTGCGTTACCCCCCGAGGGGGAACTGCCTCCCGATGGTGAACTACCCCCTGAAGGTGAGTTACCCCCTGAAGGGGAACTACCTCCCGATGGCCAACCACCCCAAGATAGTGAGTTGCCAACCGATGGAGAACCTCCTCCCACAGAGGCCGATGGACAGACGGCAACTGATGAGCCCCCTATAGAAGCTGGAACCACACCCACAGATGACTCACCTCCTAATCCACCTCCAGGAGATCAGGCCATCAGGACAGACGGCATCGAGGATGGCGACAACACCATTCCCCAAACGGCTCCTGCCCAGCAGCCGAACAGTTACCAAATCAACAGCACAAATCCATATGGTCTCGCCAATGACCCGTTGAACCCCTATTCAACGACATTGTCATACAATCCATCCAACTTCGGGCCAACTACCGAAAACAGCTTGCCTCCACCACCACCGCCTCAGGATCGTACTATTTATGAAAACATCTACGACTTAAATAATAACACCCTAACCAATCTACCCCCTTCCCCACCTGCCGTCGATGGTGGAGAAACCACTAGCTCTAACAACATCCCAACGGCCACCAATCTCTCAGCCGCTGAGTCGTTTACGGAAGATAGCGCATCCTTCATGCTGCAAACCATCGTGCCCAGCGATGCAGATACAAACGCTCAGCTAACCGCCACGCTTACACTCTCCGACAGTGGAGCCGGTTCGCTCTCCTCCATTGCCACCAATACAGAGGCAAGAGACAGCTTCAACAATGGCGTCTGGAGCGCATCAGGGAGCATCACTGATGTGGCGGCCCTGCTGGCTGGTGTGGAGTTCTCCCCCACGGCCAACTACTATTCCAATTTTACCATCTCCACCTCCCTCTCGGATGGAATAGCACCGCCTGTTACTGGAACAAAAAGCGTCACCGTTACCCCGGTTCAGGATCTGCCCACCGCCGCAGACAGCAGCGTCAACGGCCTGGAAAACGATGATGTCACTCTGACTCCCACTTCATTCGGCTACAGCGATGTAGATGATGACGCCCTGAGCAAGATCAAAATCACCGCCCTACCCTCTGCTGGAAGCCTCTCCTTGGACGGCACGACGGTGACCGTCAATCAAGAGATCACTCTTGAGCAACTACAGAAGGGTTCTCTAGAGTTCTATCCTAGCTGGAATGCCAATGGAACCGGTTATGCCAGCTTCACCTATCAGGTCCACGACGGCACATCTTACGCCACCAGCACCAATACCATGACCCTTAACATCGACCACGCACCCACGCTTGGCATCAAAGCACGGGGCGGGGTCGCCCTGTTTGACGGCACCGACGATTACATCACGGTCAATGGCGGCTTGTCCCTGGCCAACAGCTCCTTCTCCTGGTCGGCCTGGACCTATCGCGCTGCCCAGGGGAGCGATGACTGGATCTTCGGCCAGGGAACAGCCAGCACCGATAATGCCCTCTCGATCGGCTACCGAAGTGCCAACACCTTCACCTTCGACTTCTATGGTGACACTCTGGATGTGACCAACAGCGATGACTCCGGGCAGTGGCACCACTGGGCCGGAACCTATGACGCTACTACCAATGCCCGAATACTCTACAAAGATGGCATCCAGGTGGGAGCCGATACCGCAAGCGGCGACTATGCCGGGTCCGGTAACCTGTTCATTGGGGCCTACGATGCCTCCAATGCACATTTTGGCGGCATGCTGGACGAGCTGAAAATATGGTCCGGAGTGCGTAGTGCCAACGAGATCACCTCCGATTACAGCTTCTCAGACCCCATGGACGGTGACAGCGCCCTGCTGGGCTACTGGAAATTTGATCAACTGCCTGATAATGTTGTGATAGATCAAAGCACAAACGGTAATAACGGCACCCTGGGCGCGAGCAACTCCGTGGAGAGTACCGACCCCACTCAGATTACAATTCTCGGCAAAGGACTTACCTTTGATGGGGTCAACGATGTGGTGACTGTCGGTCGGGGAACCGGTGATAATCTAGCCATCACGGGCGATATGACCGTTGAGACCTGGTTCAACTCCTCCAATACACCAAGCGGCTATGAAACGCTTTTCGAGTTCGTCGAGGCCGGAGAGAATACCGCCACCAACATACTCTACAAGCTCTCCTTGACCAGTGATGGAACCGGCGTGGATTTCGTCTTTGGCCATGAACACGGCGCCAGTGGAACCGATGCCTTTACCACCTATAATGCCAGCCTATCCAGTAACGAGTGGCATCATGTGGCTCTGACCCGAAACACCAGCACAACAAGCTATGACCTCTATCTTGATGGCTCATCCACCGCCGCCACCTCTTGGAACTACAGCACCAATCCCGATGGCGGAACCAGTGCCTCTCTCTATCTGGGAGGCAATGGAGCCGAAAGCACTGCCTGGCTGGATGGCCTGATGGATGAAGCCCGGATCTGGGGCGACGTGCGCACAGGCGCTGAAATCGCCGCCCATTACAACCAAGCCCTGTCAGGATCAGAGACCGGTCTTCTAGCCTACTGGCATATGGATGAGGGCAACGGTGCCACCACCCTCAACGATGTGGCTGGAAACACGACGGAAAACGGCACCATCTCCGGGGCCACATGGAGCACCACGGCACCCACCCTTAACGCCGAGTTTTTCCTGGTTGAGGCGGGGTCGACTTTCGCCAGCAGTGTCACCACCAGTGACTCCAATAGCGGCCATACAAGCTTCTCTCTGGCCAAACTTGATGATCCTGACCATGGCTCGGTAACGCTTGATACCACGTATGGTAACTGGACCTATACACCAACCTCCGGCTATGTGGGGTTTGACTCCTTCACCGTACAAACCACCGATAGTACCGCCTCCAGCCATAGCGAAATCATTGAACTGTTGGTGATTCCAGAACTTGTTTCCACCAGCACCGGAACCAGTGGCGCAGATGGATCCATTACCGGACATGCAACACTCAACAGCTACCTCCGAGGACTCGCTGGAGATGATACCCTTACCGGCTATGCCGGGAGTGATTTCCTGCTGGGCGGGGCTGGCTCAGATACGCTCAACGGAGGAGCCGGGGCCGACTTGTTGGATGCCGGAGACAGCAACGAGGTCGATATTTTAAACGGAGGCATAGGTAATGACTTTCTCTATGCCGGCCAAGGGGCCGATACTTTGAATGGCGGAGCTGGAGATGACACACTCTACGGCGATACCGGTGCCGACACCATGACCGGCGGCTTGGGGGCTGATAGCTTTTTCTACTTTGAACGTACCGAGACGGTTCGCGGTCCATCCAGCCCGGACATCATCAGCGACTTTAGCAGCAGCCAAGGGGATAAAATTGTTGTAGAGTCTTCCGGTTTTGGCGATATTGCCACCTTGAACTCCGGCAGCAACTACTTTGAGATATCCTGGTCCGGGGCCGATAACGCCAGCCTGGGACGGGCCATGCGCAACGGCTCTATCGAAGCGCTGGCCAACGTCACCGACAACACCGATTACATAGCGTTTCTCACCTTTACCGACAACAGCGGCGGCGAAGATAGCGCCAGCTTCCTGCTTTATGATGATAACGATGCATCGGCAGGCGTTGAGGTGATCGCCAAAATAAGCGGTGTCACTGCCGCTGACTTTTCCGAAGCCGATGTCACAGTGGTCTGAACGCATCAAGAGACAAAAAAACAGGAAACCATATTTAAAATCGGGAAATTATACTATGTGGCTATTTTTGGAGGGAGGACGTTTTCTCTCCCTGGCAGCAGATGCCGATGACCCCGATTATTTACACATAAGGGCGCGGCTCCCCGGAGATATTGAGACCGATTTTCCTGAGGCGGAAATCCTGGAGCGTTCCGGCGGTGACGACTATCGATTTCAAACCCGTGTTCCACGCCGGCGGGTGATGAATGCCCTGGAAGATGAACTGAGATCTCTCTCGTATCAGGGGCTGAAAAATACCGTCTGTAACCGCAATCGAGTGGAGGCATTGACAAGCTGTGCCCACACCATGCAAAGCGCCCAAGAGCGAGCCCGCCGGGGGGATGCCCAAGAGGGACTATGTTATGCAAAACGTGACGATACGCCTGATAAACATGGTTGATCGCCTCTCCATCCAGTAATATTCAGCTCTATGGCGATTCAATTTCATACTGGAAATGCCCCGCTTCCTAATCACCCCCGCAGTCACTTCGATCAGGAGCCCCAAAGCCCAACTCCGCTTCGGGAGGAGGCTCAACGGCTGGCGTCTATCGTTGAAAATATGCTCAGGGGCGTGCCCCAAATGGCTGCAACGCTACAGCCATTCCGGGAACAACTCGCCGGACTTCTAGAACAAGAGAGCCTGACCGATCACGCCGATGAAGAGGCGCTGGACCAGCTCTCACAGGTGCTTAGGCGGCTCTGGATGCAGAACGCCCACCACCATGGCGATGCTCACCTTAAATCTCCGGCAGATGGTGTGACCAAGCGCCTGCCTCTTGGGTCACGAGCCACCTTCAGCTATGAGCGCTGTCTCTACCCCAACCATCTGGAGGCCAGAGGCAAAACCTATCGGCGCAACAGACATCCTGCTTGGACAGGTTCTCACTTGGTGACACGCTGCGGGATGGCCGCCATCATTGCCCTGCTGCACGCTCTGATGCGCACTGTAAAGCCAACACCAAAACGGCCACTAAGTCTGGCTATGTTTGGCGGGTATTACGAAACCAAGAGAGCCTTGCGGCTCTTCCCGGTGCCGCTCTTTTTCAGCCGTCAGAGCGGCTCTCAATCGGCGTTGTTAAAGTCCATTGCCGATCCTTCCATAAATCTACTCCTTATTGAACCG
>JADFWT010000013.1 GCA_015233785.1 Magnetococcales bacterium | reverse complement strand
ACGCAGACCCGAAGAGAGACGCTGAAAGGTTGAAGAAAGCGAGTTGGAAGTTGCATTCAGCTTCCGCTGCGCGTTAATAGATGCGATGTTGCTGTTAATTACCAGAGCCATGATAAAATCCTCCTGACATGTGTATCCATTTTCATGTACGAACCCGTCCCTGGATGGAGGTGGGTTGTTCGTTTTACAGGGCCAACCCTAACCCGTTGTCAAAGCCATGCTACAAAATGTGATTGTTCGTCTTGCAGACCTCCTTATGCCTGTTCAAATATCCCTCTTCGCTTTGCCGTCCATGACAAAAGAGGGGGTGAATTTCAAACTGCTCCTGTGACGCCGCCGCATGAGCGAGCGCCTTTCCGGAAAGGAGCGGTCGGGTTCAGAGGGGCCCGACCGCGCCCACCGAAATCTCTATCCACCGCCACCGTTCATCCCGTGGCGGTGAGCCGTTAACCCAGCAACTGCAAGGCGAGCTGCGGCTGTTGGTTAGCCTGAGCCAGAATCGCCGTGCCGGCCTGCTGCATGATGGAGAGCTTGGTCAACTTCGAAGTCTCCTCAGCAATATCGGCATCCATGATCCGACTACGGGCCTGAGCGGTGTTCTCGGAAACGTTGCTCAGGTTGGCCATGATGGACTCAAAACGGTTCTGAACGGCGCCCAGCTCGGAACGAATATCCGAAACACTGGCGATGGCGTCGTCCACTCGACCCAGCATGGAGGCCATGAGAGTCCGGGCATCCGTGGTGCTGAGACCGGTATTGCCGGTATCTCCCGCACTGGCACCACCAACGTTGTAGGCCGTGACGATGGAGGCCGCTCCACCAATACCAATATTGGAGGCGTTGGCCGGCCCCAAATTGATCTGCATGGTCTGCCCAGCGCTGGCACCGGTCTGGATGTAGATGCCCGACGTGGCTGCGGAAAATCCTCCGGTCATCAAAACCTGACCGTTGTAGTTGGTGTTGGTGGCAATACGGTCAATTTCCGATGCCAACTGGGTAACCTCTTCCCAGATATCGCCGCGATCCGCACTGGTGAGGGTCTCACTGGAGGCCTGAACCACCAGTTCACGCATACGCTGCAATGCATTGACCGTCTCATCCAGAGCGCCTCCGGCCACTTGGACCATGGAGATGGCGTCGTTGGAGTTACGAACCGCCTGATTCAAACCGCGAACCTGTGCCGTCATGCGGGTGCTGACCGCCATTCCGGCGGCGTCATCCCGGGCCGAATTGATACGCAGACCCGAAGAGAGACGCTGAAAGGTTGAAGAAAGCGAGTTGGAAGTTGCATTCAGCTTCCGCTGCGCGTTAATAGATGCGATGTTGCTGTTAATTACCAGAGCCATGATAAAATCCTCCTGACATGTGTATCCATTTTCATGTACGAACCCGTCCCTGGATGGAGGTGGGTTGTTCGTTTTACAGGGCCAACCCTAACCCGTTGTCAAAGCCATGCTACAAAATGTGATTGTTCGTCTTGCAGACCTCCTTATGCCTGTTCAAATATCCCTCTTCGCTTTGCCGTCCATGACAAAAGAGGGGGTGAATTTCAAACTGCTCCTGTGACGCCGCCGCATGAGCGAGCGCCTTTCCGGAAAGGAGCGGTCGGGTTCAGAGGGGCCCGACCGCGCCCACCGAAATCTCTATCCACCGCCACCGTTCATCCCGTGGCGGTGAGCCGTTAACCCAGCAACTGCAAGGCGAGCTGCGGCTGTTGGTTAGCCTGAGCCAGAATCGCCGTGCCGGCCTGCTGCATGATGGAGAGCTTGGTCAACTTCGAAGTCTCCTCAGCAATATCGGCATCCATGATCCGACTACGGGCCTGAGCGGTGTTCTCGGAAACGTTGCTCAGGTTGGCCATGATGGACTCAAAACGGTTCTGAACGGCGCCCAGCTCGGAACGAATATCCGAAACACTGGCGATGGCGTCGTCCACTCGACCCAGCATGGAGGCCATGAGAGTCCGGGCATCCGTGGTGCTGAGACCGGTATTGCCGGTATCTCCCGCACTGGCACCACCAACGTTGTAGGCCGTGACGATGGAGGCCGCTCCACCAATACCAATATTGGAGGCGTTGGCCGGCCCCAAATTGATCTGCATGGTCTGCCCAGCGCTGGCACCGGTCTGGATGTAGATGCCCGACGTGGCTGCGGAAAATCCTCCGGTCATCAAAACCTGACCGTTGTAGTTGGTGTTGGTGGCAATACGGTCAATTTCCGATGCCAACTGGGTAACCTCTTCCCAGATATCGCCGCGATCCGCACTGGTGAGGGTCTCACTGGAAGCCTGAACCACCAGTTCACGCATACGCTGCAATGCATTGACCGTCTCATCCAGAGCGCCTCCGGCCACTTGGACCATGGAGATGGCGTCGTTGGAGTTACGAACCGCCTGATTCAAACCGCGAACCTGTGCCGTCATGCGGGTGCTGACCGCCATTCCAGCGGCGTCGTCCCGGGCTGAATTGATACGCAGACCCGAAGAGAGACGCTGAAAGGTTGAAGAAAGCGAGTTGGAAGTTGCATTCAGCTTCCGCTGCGCGTTAAGAGATGCAATGTTGCTGTTAATTACCAGAGCCATGATTCAATCCTCCTGACATGTTTATCCATTTCATGCACTTACCCGTCCCTGGATGGAGGTGGGTTGTTCGTTTTACAGGGCCAACCCTAGCCCTAAGTCAAAGCCATACCTGTGATATCTGCGCTACAAACCTCCCTTCAAAACTCCCGATGGATCCATTCCCGACTTCACGCCTTCCCGGCCTGGGAGAGGGATCCTCTTCTCAATGGAAGCCTGGGCTTCCACCTCTACTGACGGCACCGCCTGCGCCATCCTTGGCGCGATGGGTGTGCGTCTCACCGAATGGGTACTCGGGTACTCAAAGTCCCGTCCGGAAGATGCATCCCACCATGGGCGCATGCCCTCCGGTGAGGGAGATCCAGGTTCAGAGAGACCCGGACACCCTTACCGCTGTTCCCGTCTGCCGCACCGTTGCACGGCAATCCGGGTGTTTCGCTGGTGAGGCACATCCAGCCTCAGAGGAGCTGGACGCCCTTACCGGTCCCCCCGTTAGCCAAGCAACTGCAAGGCGAGCTGGGGTTGCTGGTTGGCCTGAGCAAGAATCGCCGTACCGGCCTGCTGCATGATGGAGAGCTTGGTCAACTTCGAGGTCTCCTCGGCGATGTCGGCATCCATAATCCGGCTACGGGCCTGGGACGTGTTCTCAGACACATTGCTCAGATTGGCCATGATCGATTCAAAACGGTTCTGCACAGCGCCCAACTGGGAGCGAATATCCGACACGCTGGCGATGGCGCTATCCACCCGTCCCAACATGGAAGCCATAAGCGTGCG
Source organism: Magnetococcales bacterium (assembly GCA_015233785.1). GTDB lineage: Bacteria > Pseudomonadota > Magnetococcia > Magnetococcales > JADFWT01 > JADFWT01. The sequence continues at coordinate 37,397 of JADFWT010000013.1, read as the reverse complement.
GGCATCCGTGGTGCTGAGTCCGGTGTTGCCGGTATCGCCGGTGCTGGCACCTCCGACGTTGTAGGCAGTGACAATGGAGGCCGCACCTCCAAGGCCGATGTTGGACGCATTGGCCGGCCCCATGTTGACCTGCAAGGTCTGTCCGGCGCTGGGCCCGGTCTGGATGTAGATGCCCGAGGTCGCTGTGGAGTAGTTGCCGGTCATCAACACGTTGCCGTTGTAGGCGGTGTTGGTGGCAATGCGATCAATCTCCGACGCCAACTGGGTAACCTCCTCCCAGATATCGCCTCGATCTGTACTGGTGAGGGTCTCGCTGGAGGCCTGAACCACCAACTCCCGAATCCGTTGCAGCGCATTCACCGTCTCATCCAGAGCGCCACCGGCCACCTGAACCATGGAGACCGCATCATTGACATTACGCACCGCTTGGTTCATGCCGCGAATCTGCGCCGTCATCCTCGTGGTAACCGAAAGTCCAGCCGCATCATCTCTAGCCCGATTGATCCGCAAACCCGAAGAGAGACGCTCAAAGCTTCTGCCCAGCTCGTTGGTCGAAGAGTTCAGACGACGACGGGCGTTGAGGGAAGCAACATTCGTATTAATAAACAGAGCCATGGTTTAATCCTCCAGTTACGCAATCCATTCCAATAGAAGCGCCCTTCCTTGGGCGGAGGTGAGTTGATCTTTGTAAAGGGCCAACCCTAACCCTTGTCACGGCGACGGAATGGTCGATCCATCCGTGGACCAAGCCCATCCAGGGCAAACCATTCCACGCCATCACACCCAGCATCCAGCCAGGTCGGCCATCCATGACCTGTTTAGAACCGTTCACTCGACGGGCCGGTTCAGCCCCAATATTGACCACCATCCTGTGGCCTTCGCAGCAGCGATCCACACCATCTACCTGCCTCTTACGGCACCCGCCCATCCTAGGCTTTGCACTATAATCTTCGACAGATATCCGATACTTACGCATCTGGCCGCCATGTCCATCCTGGACACAACCAACCGCTGCAAACATGACGATCCGTCCTGGATCGTTGGGATCGGCAACACGGTCCATCCAGAACCAACCGCTACCAATCCTCGACGACACCTCACCATGGTGAAGCTGTGCGCCATCTATCCGCCACTCCGACAACCAAGGCTGTAGCGTTCCACCTGGAAGATGGGAGAGGAGAGCCGCCATCCTTGGCGAACGCGACGCACCATAGGTCCATCCGCACTCATCCTCACGCACCCTCCGCCAGACGTACTCCTTTTCGGGACGCACATCACAAGCACTCTCTTCCAGGCAAAACATCTCCTGCCGCAACGTCGTAGCGACAACGCCATCCGTAGCGTGCGGACCGAGCTCCTGCGGGGTCGGTCCTGCCCCGTTCATACGCCATCCGTAGCGCAAAGGCCGATCTACTGCGGGGTCGGCCCAACCCCATCCCAAAGGACCATCGGACTCCGCCGAACGACCCCATACCGTGGAACCATCGGACTCCGCCGCACGATCCCGATACACCAAGGAACCATCGGACTCCGCCGCACGATCCCGCCATACCAAGGAACCATCGGACTCCGCCGCACGATCCCCACACACCTGGTCAAAGCCATCACGGAGCGGCTCGCCATCCTGGCAAAGCATCCACACCACCCCGCCATCCTGGGTTTTCCAAACATCGCTGGCAGCACCAGCACATAAATCAACATTCCGGTTACAGGGAGGAGCATCCAAACACTCCCCACTCCGACGCCATGCCGGATCGTTAAAACCCTCTTCAGAAATCCGCCCATCACCCCCCAGAACAACCACCTCTCCAGGACGACGACGGATCACTTTACCCAGCAGATCCAAACCGGATGGCCGATAGACGCCGCACACCGCAGAGCCCACCTCATCCACACCACAAGCCCATAAGCCCGAATCCGCCCTCTCACCGCAAAAGTCACCATTTGCAACCGCTGCTGGCACCATGTGCACCGCAAGAGAATTCAAAAAAAGTCCAACACCGCCCTGATTCCTGGGCTCGTCATGAGCGCAACGTTTCATCTCGCCGCCCCATGACGCCCCAGCCATCCATGGCGCTCCTTCCGGGGCCATCCCCGCCCCTTCCAGGAGGTCGGCCGGCAATCCAGCCCAGCCCGACGACTCCCACACACCCTGCGCCAACCGGCATTCCGGCGTCTCATCCTGATCACCCAAGCGTCCATCTCCCTGGCCGCTCGTCTTCACGGAGAGCAGGCACTCGACCATCTCCAGAAGATCCATATGTGTGAGCAGAGTGCGCATCATCCGATTCCTACCAACTCCTAAAAGCGTGTTAATATTCCCAAAGGTTCTACTTCAATCCACTAACCCAGCAACTGAAGAGCCAGTTGTGGCTGCTGATTGGCCTGGGCCAAGATGGCCGTCGAAGCTTGCTGCATGATGGAGTTCCGCGTCAGTGACGACGTTTCGGAGGCGATATCGGCATCCATGATGCGACTACGCGCTGCCGAGGTGTTCTCAGACACATTGCTCAAGTTGGCGACAATGGACTCAAAGCGACTCTGGGAAGCGCCCAGCTGTGCCCGAATATCCGAGACGCTATCCAGCGCCGAATCCACCATGGAGAGCACCGACGTGGCCCGAACCTGTGCGCTGGCCGTGGTCATACCAGTGGCGGCGGCACTCCCTCCTCCCATGGAGAAGGCGGTTCCAACATTTGAGGCATGCACTCCCAGCGCCGAGGCCCCCGCATTCATGATGGTCAGGTCGTAGGTCTGGAACGCATTCTCACCAACCTGGAACTTAATGTCATAACTTCCAGTAGACTCGCCCAACATCTGCATGGTGTTGAACTTGGTGCTGGATGAAACCCGTCCGATCTCGGACACCAACTGTTCAATCTCATTCCAGATATCTTCACGGTCACCACTCATCATGGTGTCACTGGCCGCCTGCACCGCCAGTTCGCGGATTCGCTGCAGGGAGTTGGTGGTCTCGTCCAGTGCCCCCTCTGCCACCTGCACCATGGAGATGGCATCGTTGGTGTTGCGTACCGCCTGATTCAAGCCGCGAATCTGTCCGGTCATCCGCTGCGATATGGAGAGCCCGGCGGCATCATCCTTAGAGCGGTTGATTCTTAAACCGGAGGAGAGTCTCTCAAAGGAGGTTCCCAGCTTTCCGGTAACGTTGTGCAACTTGCGCTGCGAGTTGAGCGAATAAACATTGGTATTGATATAAAGAGCCATGATTCAGTTACCTCCAGGCATGAGACCCGCCGGGCCTTCCGGCCTCGCAATGTACGGATCTCCTATGAGCCATCCCTGGGTGGAGGTGGGTTGTTCATTTAAAAGGGCCAACCCTAACCCTTGATTGCCGATCCCTTCCTGGGAAAGGCGTGCGCCTCATCCGTTTCACTCGCCTTCATGGCGTTGCAGCGCTTTGGTGGGTTGTTCATTTAAAAGAGCCAACCCTAACCCTTGATCTACCCGCCCCATCCTGGAGCGTCCTACGCCTCACCTTCTGCTTGATCTTTCGGAATCCATCCACGATCCCGCTAAGCTGCGGCGCGCATACCGGGCTGTTTCTGCTTCATGCAGGGGGCACCCGTCCCGATTACTTTTACCGACCTCTCATGGAGGCTACTGACGTAACTTATGGTTATATACTCCCATTATCTCTGGTAACCTTGCCGACTAACCAAGAAGCTGCAATGCCAATTGCGGCTGCTGGTTGGCCTGAGCCAAGATGGCCGTGGAAGCCTGCTGCATGATGGAGTTCCGAGTCAGCGTCGAGGTCTCCTGGGCAATATCGGCATCCAGAATCCGACTGCGAGCGGCTGAAGTGTTCTCCGAAACATTGCTCAGATTGGCGACGATGGACTCGAAGCGACTCTGAGAAGCACCAAGAAGAGCCCGAATGTCCGAGACGCTATCCAGTGCGGAATCCACCATGGAGAGCACCGACGTGGCCCGAACCTGTGCGCTGGCCATAGTCATACCGGTGGCCGCTGCACTCCCTCCCCCCATGGAGAAGGCGGTACCGATGTTCGAAGCGTGAACCCCAAGCGCTGAAGCTCCGGCATTCATCACCGTCAGATCGTAGGTCTGAAAAGCGTTCTCTCCGATCTGGAACTTGATCTCGTAACTTCCGGTAGACTCGCCCAACATCTGCATGGTGTTGAACTTGGTGTTGGACGAAACCCGCCCAATCTCCGTTACCAACTGTTCAATCTCATTCCAGATATCCTCACGATCGCCGCTCATCATCATGTCGCTGGCGGCCTGAACCGCCAACTCACGGATCCGCTGCAGAGAGTTGGTGGTCTCATCCAGTGCGCCTTCTGCCACCTGCACCATGGAGATGGCGTCGTTGGTGTTGCGCACCGCCTGGTTCAATCCGCGAATCTGGGCCGTCATCCGATTGGAGATGGAGAGGCCGGCTGCATCGTCCTTGGAACGATTGATCCGCAAACCGGAAGAGAGTCTCTCGAAAGAGGTAGAGAGCTTTCCGGTGATGTTGGTCAGCTTGCGCTGAGAGTTAAGCGAATAAACATTCGTATTAATATAAAGAGCCATGATTCAGTACCTCCGGCATGGAACCGTCTGGGGCCTTAGGCCATCTCAGCGGGTTCCTATATTCGCCATCCTTGGGTGGAGGTGGGTTGTTCATTTACCAGGGCCAACCCTAACCCTCTCCCGCTCCCATCCTGGGAACGGCCTACCTGTCGTCCATCGTTCTGTTGCTACGCCAGTCCCGGTTAACCGAGAAGCTGCAAAGCAAGTTGCGGCTGCTGATTGGCCTGAGCCAGGATGGCCGTCGAAGCCTGCTGTATGATCGAGTTTCGAGTTAACGTCGAAGTCTCCGAGGCGATATCGGCATCCAAAATTCGACTGCGAGCCGCTGATGTGTTCTCCGAAACATTGCTTAAATTGGCGACAATGGACTCGAAGCGACTCTGAGAAGCACCCAGCAAGGCCCGAATATCAGAGACGCTGTCCAGCGCCGAATCCACCATGGAGAGTACCGATGTGGCCCGAACCTGTGCGCTGGCCATGGTCATGCCAGTGGCTGCTGCACTCCCTCCCCCCATGGAGAAGGCGGTGCCGATGTTTGAAGCGTGAACCCCAAGCGCTGAAGCACCAGCGTTCATCACCGTCAGGTCGTAGGTCTGGTACGCATTCTCACCAATCTGAAACTTAATCTCATAACTGCCGGTAGACTCGCCCAGCATCTGCATGGTGTTAAACTTGGTGTTGGACGAAACCCGTCCGATCTCCGTCACCAACTGCTCAATTTCGTTCCAAATATCTTCACGATCACCACTCATCATCATGTCACTGGCCGCCTGCACCGCCAGTTCGCGGATTCGTTGCAGGGAGTTGGTGGTCTCGTCCAGCGCCCCTTCCGCCACCTGCACCATGGAGATGGCGTCATTGGTGTTGCGTACCGCCTGATTCAAACCGCGAATCTGCGCCGTCATCCGATTGGAGATGGAGAGGCCAGCCGCGTCGTCCTTGGATCGATTGATCCGCAAACCAGATGAGAGCCGTTCAAATGATGTAGCCAAACGTCCGGTCACGTTGGCCAGCTTGCGCTGCGAGTTAAGCGAGTAAACGTTCGTGTTGATATAAAGAGCCATGATCCGTTACCTCCAGGCATTGAAACCTGTCCGGGGCCACCTTGGCCGCACTGACAAAAACAGGTCTCCAACAAGCCATCCATGGGTGGAGGTGGGTTGTTCATTTAAAAGGGCCAACCCTAACCCTCATGCGCTCCCTTCCTGGGAACGATGACCTTTTTGCTTAGCGCCGCTAAAGATGCGTCACGCAAAGCCGCAAGAGCCGAGCTATAAAAATTACTTAAATAACTTCACGCAAACCATCTTGAATAGTTGCCACAATATCAACAAACAGCGAGCTTACAATGCACCCATTCGACACAAAAACCGATCCATCTGCCAAAATATTGAATGATAAAAATCCAATCAACCTATTTAAATATTCTTTAACGTTGCATGTGGTGACCAAAAACAGACATGATCAACGTTCAGTTGTATATTCAGGCGCTCCTCTACACCCATCGACAGACCAAGGTTTGCCGCACCCGATACCCAACCGCACTGGAGGTGTCGCCGCTCCCTTAGGAAGCATGTACCGTAATCATCGCCTCAATCGACGCTCATCACGCTCACAAAAACCCCGACGACACCCCTCTACTGCCCATCAAATAAAACCCAAGTATTTTTCATCCTCAAGACACATCTCACCCATCAGACGCAGGCGTCCTGTTCACCTCACACAGAGGCGTTACCTGCTCAGCGTGGCCGCCGCAAGGCGCTCCTCAGAGACTACGGCTACTCCTGAAGCAGCGCGGCCGTCTCAGAGAGACCAGTTGCCCCGATTTCGAACACTGTGTCGCCATTGACGATCCACATTCGAATCGCAGGGTCGCCAACCAGAAGCTCGCCGAGTGCATCATCGACAAGACCATCCGATTCCGACTCCACTTCATCGGGAATACCGTTTTGAAACCACTCGAAAAATTGGGAAAGGTACGCGTCGTTTGCCGCCTCTTGTACCCCTCTCCCCTGAACGCCGAGAGAGATGTATTGAGGACGACCGCAAGTCATGCCGCCAGCGCCGCTGGGTCCATGCTGCGTTCTAAGAGAGGATGAGTCGTTACTAATGAAGAGAAACATGTTGGAAACCTCCTACTGCAAAACCCATCTGGGCTCCGCTGAAGTTTCCGTCCTTGGGTAAGATTGGGTTGTTCGTTTTACAGGGCCGACCCTAACCCTGACCAGGAGATCTATGATCTCTCCAGTGAAACATGAAACCAAGTGAGCAAATAACCCGGTAAAGGGTGTGTTCCAACTGCTAACTTAACGCCCCATGCTTGCTATCTCTTATCGGCCCCTTACGTCACACTCTTGAGGCCTTTTTCATCTTTTTTTCGGTTCGCTTCTAAGATCAAGTTTATAAATCTTATCAAGTCGTTCAAGTCACTTTGAACCGACCGCCGAACCTGTTTTACTTATCGACCCCGACCATATTTTCTTGAGGTCTTTTTTGATCTTTTTTATCGCCGCCCGAGCAACTGTTCCCCTTGCGTACTATAGGGTATCGTCCAGCGGACAAAGACCCTGAAGGGATTTCTGCTCGCACCCCGAATAAAAAACAACAGAACACTGTTTCTTAATATGTTTTACTGAGAGCGCCGCCGCTGAGAGATGGGAATCCCCAACACCTCGGTGAGACTGGCCGCATATTGAGGGTCCATCTTGCCGAGGATTTTGGCCGCCACCTTTTCACGCATGACCTTCAGTACACGGATGGCCGTAGATTGATCCAGGTTGGTAAACTGGGCTGCGGCCTGTTTGGGCTTCATGCCGGTGTAGATTTTGGCCAGACGCTTGATGTTGGCGTCATCCACCGCCTTCTCCCGCTCAAAATCCTTGAGAATCAATGCCCGCAGAGAGTTCATGGCCGCAAGACGCTTGTCGATGGTCTCCTCCAACCGCTTCAACTCCGCCTCGCGCTGATCCAGCGCCTTGCTTCGGGCATCCAGAGCCACCCGCTTCTCTTCCAACACCTTAAGCAGCTGCAACGGATCCTTAAGCGGATCCGGCATACCCGGCGTGGTCGCCATGGCCAGACCCGATCCCATTGCCACCATCCACAAGGTAACCGCCACACTACGCACTATCGCCCGAGATCTCACAAGAACCCTCCTCACAATAAAAACTCCCTTTGGTGGCGAATCACCCCCACCATATCCATCTCGCGCAGCGCCTGCTTCTCCGCCTCCTTGCGCAGCTTCTCGCCGCTCTTCTCTTCCAACTTCTCCGCCTGCAACATCTTGACGCGGGCACTATTCCAGACTTGACGCGCCCGCTCCAACTCCTGTCCGGCCCGCTCAATATCGGAGAGAACCATCTTGCGACGCTCCGCCTGCCCGCGATAGAAATTGAGATAAAACTCCGGCGAAAGTCGCCCATCGCCAAAATTTTCCTGCTCCTCCCGGCGAGCCTGCTCGGTCTCCAGATCAAGCGCAGAAAGCCGCTCTTTCTGTCCTTCCAGTGCCACCACGGCCTGACCATAGAGCCCGGCCTTATTCTCCTCCTCCAGACGCCGCAGCCCCACCAAACGGGTAAACCGATTTTTGGATTGCACCGCCATTACACGCACACCTGCCGCTCAAAAAAGCGCCCCAGACTCTGACAAACACTCGATAAACGGCTCCGGGTGCCCCACACTGACCACAGGCAAGATGAACCGGCGACAGCGGGTCGCAGCCAGTTTAGCAGATCGCACCAAACAGAAAACCGATCCATGAAAAAATATCTCCTACTGATATTAGTGCTCTCAACGCTGCTGCCCGTCACACTCCAGGCCCGCAGCGGCGAACACGCCATACGCCTCATCACCGACCCGGAGATTCGGGACTTTCTCCAGGAGATGGGCCAGCCCATCGTCAAAGCGGCTGGCCTCCCCAAAGCGTCCATCCGCTTCTTCGTCATCCAGGACGACGCCCTAAACGCCTTCGCACTCCCCAATCGTCACATTGTCTTCAACAGCGGACTGCTGCTCACCTCGCAAAGCCGGGACGAACTGGCCGGCGTAATGGCACACGAAGTGGCGCACATCTCCGCCGGTCACCACCAAAAACTCAAATCCGACAGCAAAAAAGCCGCCATTCAATCCCTCATCACCTCCGCGGCCGGGGTCGCTGTTGGGGTCGCCTCCGGCAACTCAAAAATCACCACAGCCAGCATCATCGGCGGACAGGCCGGTGCCCGCTCTTCGCTCCTCAACTCGGTACGCCAAAAGGAGCTACAGGCAGATCGCCTCTCGGTGCGCTATCTAACCCAAGCCGGATTCGCCCCCGACGGCATCGCCTCGTTCCTGGAGCGCATTCGCACCCGACATCGGCTGGTAAGCCTGCCACCCCCCTACCTGCTCAGCCATCCGGTAACCGGACAGCGTATCGACGAGGCGCGAGATCTGGCATCGCTTCACAAAGCGCGCCGACTTCGCCCCCAGGCAGAGAACCGATGGCTGGCACGCATCCAGGCCAAACTAAGGGTTCAGGTAAGCAACGACCTCCATGGCATAGTCTCTCGCATGGAGCGCGCCATGCTGCGCAAAAAAACGCAATCCGACCCTCTACGCTACGGATTGGCGCTGGGGTACCGCTACACAGGCCGGCTGAAACAGTCCGAAAAACTGCTTGACCAACTACTCAAAAAGAGCCCCGCCGACCCCTATCTACTTCGAGAGCGGGCACTGACCCACCTGGAACGCAATCAACTCGGCAAGGCAGAAAAAGATCTACGCAAAGCGGCCATAAAAAAACCCAAGCAGCCGGAGGTCCAGTTTCTACTGGCCAAGGTGTTGAGTGAGGCGGGAAGATTGGATCCGGCGGCACGTATCCTACGCCGCCTTACCGCTGAGAACCGGGAGAACGCCCAAGCGCTCTATCTGCTGGGGGTGGTGGAGGGTCAGAGGAGACAGCTGGGCCCCAGCCACCTGGCACTGGCACGACACGCCCTGCTTCAGAAGGAAAAGCGCCAAGCACGCTGGCACTACAAAAAAGCCATCCAGCACTTCTCCTCCCGCTCACGGGAACGGGTCATCGCCCAGTCGGAACTGAACGACATCAAACAAGATGCCCCCTCGATGCTGCCGCCGCTATTCAGACAGCGATAAGCCAAAAGGGGCATAAAAAGGGCCTCTTACTTGCGCCTTCTCTGCCTGCTTTTTGACTTTTTCGTCGGGGTCGGCGGCTCCGACGGAGCGGCAAGCGCCGCCAAACCACCGCGCGCCAGAAAGATTCGCGCCTCCGGCCCAAACCCCATCTGTCGCGCCCAGTGGGCCATCAGACCATTGGGGGTGGTCGCACCTGCCGAGAGAAGCTTGGTCTCTCCCCCCGGCCCGGCCACCAACGGCAGCACCGACATCAGGGCCATCACCGGCTCTCCCGCCTTCTGCCGTACCAACGCCTGCTGCAATCGCAACCCCCGATCCACCGAGGGAAGGTCGACAAACAGCACCAACCAGCGGCGTAGCGGCACCAGATGCCGATCAAAACCCCGATCCGTCAATCGAAACAGCAGCCAAAGGGCACTCTCCCGAACTTGAGGGTACCAACTTAGAGGATCCTTCACCGGCGGCAAGCGCCTGAGAATCGCCTCCAGGTCATCCAACTCCGGCTGCGCCTCCAACCCCATCAGACGAAGACGTACACCGTCGTAACGTGCCCCTTCCAAACCACGCAACAGCTCCTGCGCCTGATCGGCCCGACCAAAACGGGCAAAGCTCTTGGCAAAATAGAGACGCACCTCCTCCGGCATGGCTTGCGCCCAACCGATGGCAGCAGGAGCCAGAGCACCATCTCCCCGCAGCAATCCCAGCCGTTGACGATCCTCCGCCGCCAGAAGCCGCTTCAGTGCCGACATCTTCTTAGACAACGCCGCACTGGGGTGATAGAGCGCCTCCCACAGATCCTGCTCACCCAGCGCTGAACCGCCGCGTTTTCTGTTTTTGGATCTCTTCTTACGCCTCTTCGATTTTGTCGTACTTTTTACATGGGTCGTGGCCACCCAACGCCGAATCAAATTGGCATGCAGCAGCCTGGCCGGTGGAGCACTCTCCTCCCGCAACCACGCTTCGGCCAGTGCCAACGCCCGAGACCAATGCCCTTCATCGGCGTGCCAGAGTGCCAACCGCGAACGAGCTGTCTGCCGGACGGACATATCACGCGGCAGCTCGCCTTTACGCTCCAGCTCCTCCAACTCATCCATGCGACGTTTGAAACTCTTCTCCCGCTTCTGCGCCCGATCCAGATCGGCCCGCACCATCAGCAGCAGAGGATCCATCTCGGGACGCTCCGCCTCCTGCTCATAAAGATCCAACTGAAAAGAAGCATCATCCAACGCACCCAGTTGCAACGAACAGAGCGCCATCAACACCTGGGCCTTGAAGCGCCCTTCGGCCTGGGGATATTTGGCCAGATAGTCGCCATAACGCTTCCGGGCATCGCTCAGATGTCCCTCCTCCAACAGCGCGTCGGCAAACATCAAGGCATAACGGGGATCACCGGCACTTTTCCAGGAGGCGCGAGCTTCCAGCAAGGTGCGCGCCTCACCATAACGCCCCAAACGCAGCAGCGCCGCCGCCTTTACCGGCAGCCAGGCGCTGACGGATGCCCCACCCTCTCCCTGTGCCAACACCTGCTCCGCCATCTGCAAGGCCCACTCCGGCATCCCGCCCAGCGCCAACAACTCCACCTGACGCGGCGTCATAAAAAAACGCGCCTTGGCTGAAGAGGATTGAACCAGACGTTTTTCGCGAATCGTGGAAGGCTTGAGCGTGGAAGATTCGGATTCAGAGGGGGCAGAGGACGAGGAGAATATCGCCTCATCCATCAACTCAGAAAGACTGGGATCCACCGCGGCCGCCTGAAGTGAGCCAGCCGCAAAGAGTGACGCAAACAGAGCAAACGTCCAACCGATTGAAACAACGCTGGAGACGGAAAATTGACGATTTTGACCGTGGGTAGACATTCCCGGACCTTTCAGGGAGCTAAGAGGTCTAGGGCGCCGCAGCATCCGGTGGGGGATAAAGCCGCTCATAACGAACAGTGGGTTGGACCTCTTTCCACCCCGAACAGCTCTTGACGCCAAGACCGACCAAAAACAGCACAACCATCGCCAGGACAATTCGACCATAGCGCGGCATGCGACGCTGAGAGCCGCTCTGAAAATCAAAACGGGGGGGACGCGAGGGGCGAGATGAACGATTAAGGTTCATGATGCCGGCGTTCGGTTCCTAGTAGAAAAATCTGTCCTGAATCTCAACTGAGAAGGAAAACAGGAGTCGGCCCGACTCCCCATATACCTCAGCAAAATCCAGCGATCATGTCCGGTTCGGCCAACTATAAAGAAGACGCCTCACTTTGTAGGCGCTTGGGGATAGCTTCCATCAAGCCGCCTTGGAAGACAAGGGCTTACCAGGAGAAACCGTGCGATTTTTTTTATCCACATAGATCCGACGCGGCTCATGATGCTCTGCCAGGGCCTCATCCATCCAGGCAAATGCAGCGATTATCACCAGATCACCCACCGACCCCTTGTGAGCCGCAGAACCATTCAAGGAGATGACTCCACTACCAGTCGGGGCGCAAATCGCATAGGTGGTAAGACGCTCACCATTGGCGACATTCCAGATGTGAATCTGCTCATACTCACGCAGCCCGGCCGCCTTCATAAGATCCTCATCAATGGCGCAGGATCCCTCATAATGAAGCTCGGTGCCGGTAATGGTCGCCCGGTGAATTTTACATTTTAATAGCGAGACATTCATGCCGCTCATATCACAAGTTCCCGGGATATCCACTCAATCCCTTGCTAGAAAACGGTTATCGATCAATCGCGCGCCACCTACATGCACGGCGAGCAACATTATGGGATCCTCTCCCGCCTGTGGCAACGGCAGGAGCGTATCTGACTGACAAAGCGCCACATAATCAATTCGATCCAGACCAGACTCCATCAACACAGCCCGAGCTAGAGACGACAACGTCTCCCCACCGCGCTCCCCCTGCCGATAGCGCGCCCTGACAGCTTCCAGTGCCCGGTTCAACGCCGTGGCCTGCTGCCGCTGCTCCGAGGTCAGGTAGCGGTTGCGACTGGAGAGCGCCAGACCGTCCGCTTCGCGCACCGTCTCCACCCCCACCACCTCCACCGGCATCCCAAGATCCTGCACCATGCGCGATATCACACACACTTGCTGGTAATCCTTAAGCCCCAGATAGAGCCGTTGAGGCTGCGTACGATTAAGCAAAATGGCCACCACCGTGGTCACGCCCTCAAAATGTCCGGGACGACTGGCGCCGCACAACACCCGACTCATGGCCCCCACCCGCACCACGGTCTGCCGACCAGTGGGATAGATCTCCTCTACGGTAGGGAGAAACAGCGCATCGCACCCCTCTCCCTCCAACAACGCCCGATCTCGAGCCTCATCCCGCGGGTAACGGTCATAATCCTCACCGGGGCCAAACTGGGTGGGATTGACGAAAATTGAAGCCAACACCCGGTCACACGCCTGACGCGCCTTGCGTATCAGGGTCAAATGCCCCTCATGCAGCGCCCCCATGGTGGGCACAAAACCGACCCGAAGCCCTTCGGCCCGCATTTGCGCCGTCCATGCTTGCAGCGCATCACCGCGATTCAGAATCTCCATCACCTCTCCCAACGCCCATCACCCACCCGCGTCATTCATCCTCAAAGCAGTGCTCCGGGGCCGGAAAACGACCCTCTCGAACCTCCTGAAGATACCCTTTCAACGCCCCATCTACCCGCTCGGCACCCGACATGTAGCGCTTGACAAAACGGGGTGCCACGCCGTCATAGAGCCCCAGCAGGTCATAGAGCACCAACACCTGGCCATCACATTCAGGTCCGGCCCCGATGCCGATGGTGGGAATGGAGACCGCTTCGGTGATGCGCCGAGCCAGGGTGTGGGGAATTCCCTCCAGAACCAAGCAGAAGGCCCCGGCCTCCGCCACCGCCAGGGCATCGTTCATCACCCGCTCCGCCGCCGCGCCACGCCCCTGCACTCGAAAGCCGCCAAAAGCGTGCACCGACTGCGGCGTCAGCCCCACATGGCCCATCACCGGCATGCCGCGTTCGCTCATGTGGCGAATGCTCTCCAGCATCGGTCCACCCCCCTCCAGCTTCACCGCATGACAGCCGCCCTCCTTGAACATGCGCACCGCGCTCTGCACAGTCTGCTCCAGACCACCATGAAAACTACCGAAGGGAAGATCTCCCACCACCAGAGCACGCTGAGCACCGCGCTTTACGGCCCGCACATGATAGATCATCTCATCCAGGGTGACTGACAACGTGGTCTTATGCCCCTGAATCACCATACCAAGGGAATCACCCACCAACAGCAGATCCACCCCAGCCCGATCCAACAGGCGAGAGAAGGTGTAGTCGTAGGCCGTCACAGAGACAATTTTGCGCCCCTCGCGCTTCATGGCGAGTAGGTCGGGAATGGTAACTTCGGATGACATGGGCGATCCTTAATGAACAGGATCCGCCGGGAAAAGGCTGGAAGAGGGACAGCAACAGAAGCCGCTGCGAAGCCGCCGACACAGTAATTCATCGGCCCATAGACTCCGCTAAGAGGGATCTTCAGTCCCGGTCCGCCACGCTTCGGTGGATCCGGGCTTCGTGTCCCGTCGGATCATTGACGGTCGAACCATCGGTTCGGGGCGACGCCATCCTGACACCGCGTCGCCGCTCCCCAGACATTCAGAGAGTCGGCGCTTGGTCGGAAATCGGCTCCACCCTGCCCCGATCTATCATTTCATGGAGGAGCGTGTCAACTGTTTTACCAAGGATTGGGTGGCGCAGATGGGGGTCCAGATCAGCCAGCGGACGCAGCACGAAAAGACGTTCATGAAGTCGGGGGTGAGGAACAACAAGGTCGGCATGATGAATGATTAACTCCCGATAGAAGAGCAGGTCCAGATCCATAGGGCGCGGTCCCCAGCGCTGCTCCTGTTGCCGATTTCGCCCCAATTGGGACTCCACCTCCAACAACATGCCCAAGAGCTCCAGAGGGGAGAGAGGCGTCTCAAAACGAACCACGCCGTTGACAAACCACGGCTGATCCACCCCGCCCACAGGCTCGGATCGATACCACAATGAGTGACGAAGATGAAAACAGCATGAGGCATCAGCCAGACGCGCCAACACCTTCCGGCAGAGACCGAGGGTGTCGCCAACGTTACCGCCGACCCCCACCCAGACTCTGGCGGAACCGCTCAAGAGCGCAACCTCTGATGATCAGGTAGAGACCACCTTGATGTGCCACGGCTCAAAACGAACACCCAACATGTTATCCCTGGGATAACGAAGCCGAATGTAACCAAGCTCGGCCAGACGCTTGAAAATCTTGGTGGTGACAAAACGGTCGGTAAAGTTTTGGTAACCGAAACCACGCTGCCCCACATCAAAATCACCGATACCGTGGAAAGAGTAACCGGGAGGCGCCAACGAACGGGAAGCCTGGGAGAGGTTGCCGTGGGTGGCATTGGCCTTCTGCAAAAACAGGAAAAACTGCTTGGTAATACTGCGCACGCCGGAAGTCAACACCACATTGGGGCCCACATCGCGACGAATGCGCTTATACATCCGCACAGGCTCACCCCGATAGAGATAGTTGCCGGTGCCGCGCACCTTCACCACCTCCCGACGGGGAATCCGGTCGGTCAGATTTTTTAGAGGCTTTTCACCGAAGAAGCCGTAGGGGGCCGCCGTCTCATAAAAAATCATCTCCAAAAAGTCCAGCTCTTTGGGCGTGAACTTTCCAACTCTGGAATAGCGCCTGGAGATCTTCAAGGCATCATCAAAGTCCAGCAGGTAGAAGTTTCCATGCCCCACCACCCTCTGAAGACGTTTTAGGCGGGAAGCCACCGAACGAAGCATTCTCAGCTTTTCGCTTCCCAAAAAAACATCGTCCGTATAGTGGTCGTCAAAGCTACGTACTTTTTTAAGGTAGGTCTTGATCTGACGCTGAAGGTCGTCTTCCGACTCCTGCCGAAAGTAGCTGCCAAACATCTGGACATCAAAACCACTCTCCAGCAAACCAGCAGCTCCAGCCAGACCACTACTCCCCATCACACCCAGCCCTGTTCCTGCTGCCGCGATGGTTTTCAACAACTTGCGTCTATTCATATCCTTCCCCAACCTGACATTCAAATTCAGGACCCCTTTTCAAATTGGGAGACGCTCTACCGTAATGGAGAGCGCTATCTCGCTACGATCCCGAATTTGCAACATCCACGCCAAATAAGATTTAACAATAATCGATACACACTTTACCACCATCGGAAGTCAAGATTAAAATGGTCACTTCCACCCAAGGGGGTTTGACGAATATTTCCCGTTAAAGTAAAAACGTTCGACGCACCCACCGCGCACAATCATAAAGCAACGCACCGATAAAATCACATAATCATGAATCTCTTTTACTCGCTTGGCGAAAACATCGTTCCCTCAACCATGCGCCCTCGCTGGCCTGGACTTCTGCTGTGCGGAGTGCTCTGGACGGCTATCTGTGTCCATTTCCCCACCATGGCCCAGGCCGACGATCTGGATGACATCATCGCCTCCGAGAGCCGCCTACCCGATGCGCCCACCGTCAAAACGGCGGAAGAGACCTGCCGAATGATCGGAAATAAACTGGGCAGCGTCGGCACGCTAGAGTGCCTCAGAAGCGGCTTGGTGGCTTCCGGCGGTGTGTCGGTAGAGGGGACGCCGATTCTCTTTAAGGAGTATCCGCCGCTTCCGGCCCGGCAGCCCCAGGCGCGGGTTCTGCTCATCGGCGGCATTCACGGCGATGAGTACTCCTCGGTGAGCGTTATCTTCAAGTGGATGAAAGTGCTCGACCGCTACCACTCCGGGCTGTTTCACTGGCGTATCGCGCCCCTCACCAACCCCGATGGGCTGCTGCGAGAAAAATCGCAACGCACCAACGCCAGAGGCGTAGATCTGAATCGCAACTTTCCCACCAGAAACTGGGAGAACGAAAGCGAAGACTACTGGGTCCGCAAAACCCACCGCGATGCGCGCCGCTACCCCGGCCCCAAGCCCCTCAGTGAGCCAGAGAGCCGCTGGATCCACGACCAAATCCGCGCTTTTCAGCCCAACGTCATCGTTTCGGTGCATGCCCCTTTTGGCCTACTTGATTTTGACGGCGCGCCCACCGTGCCGCCCAAGAAGCTCGGACACCTCTATCTCTCTGTCCTCGGCACCTATCCCGGCTCTCTGGGACGATTTGCCGGCATTCTGGAGGGGGTCCCTGTGGTCACCATTGAGCTGTCCTATGCCGGCATCATGCCCACTCGAACCCAGACCAGCCGAATCTGGACCGATCTGGTACACTGGATGCGACACAATGTGGAGGATCATGATGGCCCCTCCCGCCTCCCTTCTCAACCGCCAAAACCCCGCAGCCGTTAGGAGCGACCCGGCATGAATCCGCGACTGGAGCAACTGAAACCCTACCCCTTTGAGCGACTCTCACGTCTTCTGGGAGAGGTCACCCCTCCGGCGGACATTCGCCCCATCAACATCTCCATCGGCGAACCCAAGCATGCGGTAGCCCCCTTTCTGCGTCAGGCCATGATCGATGCCATGGATGGCATTGCCAACTACCCCACCACCCGTGGAGAACCGGCCCTGCGCGAAGCCATTGCCGGATGGCTGGTACGCCGTTACGCTCTCACCCCCACATCCATGGATCCAGACCGCAACCTGCTGCCGGTCAACGGCACCCGTGAGGCGCTCTTCTCCATTGCTCAGGCGGTGGTGGACAGTGACCGACACAAAGACGCCGTAGTTCTGAGCCCCAACCCTTTCTACCAGATCTATGAAGGGGCAGCGCTGATGGCCGGAGCCGAGCCGGTCTATATCGACGCCACCGAAGAGAGCAACTTTCTGCCCCGCTTCACGGAGCTGCCTGCCGAACTGCTGGATCGGACACAACTGCTCTACCTGTGCAGCCCCTCCAACCCCACCGGGGCCGTCCACTCTCTGGAAGAGCTGACCCGACTCATCGAACTGGCTGAAAAACACGACTTCATCATCGCCTCCGACGAGTGTTACTCGGAGATCTGGTACGAGCGTCCGCCGCCGGGCCTGCTTCAGGCTGCCGACGCCAGCGGCCGTCATGACTATGCCCGCTGCCTGGTGTTTCACTCTCTCTCCAAGCGCTCCAACATGCCGGGTGCCCGCAGCGGTTTTGTGGCTGGAGATGCCAAATTATTGGCACACTATTTTCGACTGCGCACCTATACCGGCTGCGCCATGCCCCCCTTTATCCAGCGGGCTTCCGCCGTGGCCTGGAGCGATGAATCCCACGTCGCCGACAATCGCGCCCTCTACAGGGCCAAACTGGAAGAGGCGGTGGAGATCCTCTCTCCGACCCTTCCTGTCACCCGCCCTCAGGCCAGCTTCTACCTCTGGCTCAGAGTGCCCGGCGGCGGTGAACAGTTTACCCAACGCCTTCTGGCAGAACAGAACGTCACGGTACTGCCCGGTGCCTATCTGGGACGCTCTCCCAACGACGAAAATCCCGGAGCACCCTATATCCGCGTCGCCCTGGTAGCCCCTCTGGAGGACAACCGCGAGGCGATGCAGCGCATTGCAGCGTGTGCCTCTCAGGGCACTTCCTGATAGAATCGCCCCCACACCCCAACGGATCAACAGAACGAACCTTTTTATTTGGGGCTAACGGCGCTTCCATACCCGCCAAAGCCCCCAACTGCCTAATATAGCGAGGCCCCCATGTCCAACGACAAAAACCGCACCATCATCGAAGAGGGATGGGACAACCGCGACCAGATCGACACCTCCACCCAAGGCCCGGTCCGTGATGCGGTACTGGAGACCATTGAAGCCATCGACGCCGGAACGCTACGGGTTGCCGAACCCGGAGACGGCCATGACGCCACACACGGCTGGGTGGTTAACCAGTGGGCCAAAAAGGCGGTACTGCTCTACTTCAAGCTCCACGACAACGCCATTATCGACGGCGGCGAGGTGCCCTATTTCGATAAGGTGCCCCTAAAATTTGCCGGTTGGGATGAGACACGCTTCAGGGAAGCCGGTTTCCGTGCTGTTCCACCCGCCACCGTGCGCAAGGGGAGTTATATTGCCCCCGGAACCGTCTTGATGCCCTCTTACGTCAATATTGGGGCCTACGTGGATCGCGGCACCATGGTAGACACCTGGGCCACCGTCGGCTCCTGCGCCCAGATTGGTAAGAACGTGCACATCTCCGGCGGCACCGGCATCGGCGGGGTTCTGGAACCCCTTCAGGCCAATCCAGTGGTGATTGAGGATGACTGCTTTATTGGCGCTCGGGCCGAAGTGGCCGAGGGTGTCATCGTCGGGCGGGGCTCCGTGCTGGCCATGGGGGTCTATCTCAGCGCCTCCACCCGCATCGTCAATCGTGCCACTGGCGAGATTCACATGGGCTATGTGCCCCCGTACTCGGTGGTGGTCTCCGGCACCATGCCCGGCAAGCCGCTTCCCAATGGCCAACCCGGCCCCAATCTCTACTGCGCGGTGATCGTCAAAACCGTGGATGAGAAGACCCGTTCCAAGACCGGCATCAACGAACTGCTTCGGGAGTCTTGATGACAACGAAGCGCCCCTATGGTGACCCTCTACCGCTGCTTCAGGCGCTGATCCGGGTTCCTTCGATAACACCGGAAGATCATGGCTGTCAGGCCATTCTGATCCAGCGCTTGGAACGGCTTGGCTTTGAGGTCCACCGACTCAAGCATGGCGTGGTGGAGAATTTTTATGCGCGCTTAGGCTCTTCCGGGCGCAATTTCTGTTTTGCCGGACATACCGATGTGGTGCCCCCCGGCAAGCCCGAGCGCTGGGGGTGTGACCCTTTTGAGGGACGTATTGAGGATGGCATGGTCATCGGTCGCGGAGCCTGCGACATGAAGGGCGGGCTGGCCGCCATGGTGGCCGCTGTGGAGCGATTCCTGGAACGCCGACCCCTTACCTCGGACAGCATCTCGTTTCTCATCACCGGCGATGAGGAGGGAGACGCCGTGGATGGCACCGTCAAGGTGCTTGACTGGCTACAAGAGCGTGGCGAAGCCCTGGATCTCTGTCTAGTGGGAGAACCCACCAGCTCCACTGAACTGGGGGACTGCATTAAGAATGGCCGCCGAGGCTCGGTAAACGGCCACATCACCTTTCACGGCGTACAGGGCCATGTCGCCTATCCCCATCTGGCCAAAAATCCCATTCACAGCGCCATGATGCGTCTGGCCCGAGTGGCGGCTCTGCACCTGGATGAGGGGACACCGGACTTTGACCCCTCATCGCTCCAGTTCACCGGCATTCATAGCGGTGGACAGGCCACCAACGTCATACCCGGCGATCTGGAGGCACGCTTCAATATTCGCTTCAACACCCTGCACACGCCGGAAACGCTTCGTCAGGGGGTGGAGAGGGTGCTTATGGAGGGGATGGAGGGGGAACCCGATTACGATTTTTCCTGGAACGTCTCGGGACTGCCGTTTCGCACCAAACCTGGGGCACTTCTGGAGACCCTTCGTCAGGCTATTGGCGAGGTCACCGAGATTGCGCCGGAACTCTCTACCAGCGGCGGGACTTCCGATGCGCGGTTTATCTCCCAGGTCTGCCCGCAGACTTGCGAGTTTGGACTGTTGAACCGGACCATGCATAAGGCGGATGAGTGCGTGCCTGTGGCGCATCTGGAGATGCTTACCCAGGTCTACTTTACGCTTCTTTTGCGGCTCTTTCCCTAAAAACAAAAAACGCCGTGCTGACTGTGCCTGCACGGCGTCTCTTCTCTTTTTCCCTGCTTCTTGCTGGGGCTGCCCCGCTTCTTGCTGGGGCTTTGCCCCAGACCCCAGCAGGGCTCTGCCCTGCACCCTCCAGGGGAATGATTCCCCTGGACCCCGCAGAACATTTTCTTTCGCCTTCGGCGGCTTTTTCTTTCGCCTTCGGCGGTTTATACCAAGCCTTTCTTGTCGCCCAACTTAATGGCATTACTCACCAACTGATGCACACCACCCACCGTATCCATGGGAATGCCGTACATCGGTAGAATCTTAGAGAACTGCGCCTTACAGATGGCACAAATCAAAGCCATGTAATTGACCCCATCGTTCTCCATAACCTGCTTCAAAGCCGTCACCCTGGGCAACGCACCCTTGATGCGCAGATCCATCAACTCGTCGGTCAACAAACCACCACCACCACCACAGCAGAATGTCTTCTCGTGGGTGGTCTCAGGATCCATCTCTACGTATTTATTGCAGCTCGCCTTGATAAGCGCCCTGGGAATATCAAACTGACCGCCAGGATTGGGCCCCATCCTCGAAGCACGAGCCACGTTGCATGAGTCATGCATGGTGACCGTGTACTCGTCGTTGGCCTCTTTATCCAGCGTCAGACCACCACGCATAATCAAGTCGTTGGTAAACTCACACACATGCTGCGGAACCGGAAACCTGGGATCCAGGAAATCAAATGGACCATTCAACGTATTCCAGAAACTGTACGCCACACGCCATGCATGGCCGCACTCACCCACCACAATCCGCTTGACGTTCAACTCTCTGGCCTGATCGGCAATACGCTTGGAGATCTTCTTCATCTGATCGTAGCTGCCCATGAACATGCCGAAGTTGGCCGCTTCGGAAGCATAGGAGCTAAAGGTGTAACGAATGCCCGCCTGATGAAACACCTTGGCGTAACCAATCAAGGACTGAATGTGCGGCTCACTGAAAAAATCGGCAGACGGCGCGATAAACAGAACATCCGCATCCTTCTCATCCAGAGGTAGACGCACCTCATGGCCAGTCTCGTCCAGAATATCCTCTTCCAGAAACTGAAGCGTCCCCTCAAGGGCCGGCTGAGGTATACCCAGATTGTTGCCGATAACGTGAACCTTGCCGACAATCTCCGCACTGTACTTGTGACCGACACCGATGGAGTCCATCAACTCACGAGCTGCCATGGTCACTTCGGCGGTATCAATGCCGTAGGGACAGAACACCGAACAGCGACGGCACTGGGAACACTGGTGGAAGTAGGTGATCCACTTGTCCAGCATCTCCTTGTCGAAATCCTCGGCACCCACCAAGCCTGGGGCCACCTTTCCGGGAACCGTAAAGTGACGCCGGTAGACGCTGCGCATCAGGTCGGCCCGCTTTACCGGCATGTTGTTGGGATCCTGGGTGCCGATGTAGTAGTGGCACTTATCCGTGCAGGAGCCGCACTTGACGCAGATGTCCATGTAGACCTTCAAGGAGCGATACTTCTCCAGAAGATTGCCCATCTTGGACAGACCCAATGCTTTGCCGCCGCCTGCCTTCTCCCACTCCTCCTTGTTGGCCGGCCAATCTTCCATATCTGCCGACAGAGGGGGTGGAAAGCCCAAGGGCTCCATAAACTTGGCAACTGCCGGATTCGGCTTCAACTCCGCCGTAGCGCCCTCTTCAGGAGAGGGAACAATGATATCATCCAGCACTTCTGGAGCGGTGTAATCAGCCACAATGCGACTCCCTGATAAACCTGTAACTCTTATAAAGCGCCGCGGCGACTACCCTCATCGGTAACCCACCTCAACCAGCGCCAGCACCTCCCGTCAACAGACCGGAGCGCTCTACTTCTTCTCTGCTGCTTCCGCCTTGGCAGCCCACGGCGCAATGTGCCGGACCTCCCTAGGATTGTCGGCCTGATTGCGGGTCGGGCTGAAGAAAATGCCGCCCATATGCATCAGCTTGCTGAACGGAAAGATCAGCAGCAGCGCCAACACCAACACAAAGTGAACCAGAAACAGTATGTCGCTCGGCATCGGATTGCCGACCCCCTGCAAGGTGACCCACTGATTCATCAGCACCTTCACCTCAATGATGTCCGGGCGGATCACAAACTTCATCAGAAGCCCGGTAACGCCGATACCGATCAGCAGAAACAGAATGCCGTAATCGGAAAAGGCGGAGATCAGGCGGGTACGCTCCACCCAGTAGCGACGCAGCAGCAAAAAGCCCAACGCACCCACCATGACAATCCCGGCAATGACGCCGAAAATATTGATGTAGTGGAAGTAGGGCGGCAGCGGATCACAGAAGTAGCGGGCATGACGCAAAAGCACCAACGCCAGGGATCCGTGAAACAGAATCCCCCCAAGCCATGTCCACTTATTGCCCTTGAACAGGCTATGAAAGAAGGCCACCTCGGTAAACAGCCGCCACGCGACGCCACGCTTGGTAGTCGGCGCGGGGGTGGTGGGAATCTTCAGTGGGGCCGGGGTCTTGATGTACCCCCAAATCCGCCAAACAAACCCAAGAAAAAAAATGATTAAAACCAGATATGCAACGATCCACAACATCCAGCTTCCCCCTGGTGGAAACGTGGTTGAGGCTTTACCAGCCCGTTGAGAAGCCGGCCGCTAAACGCTGTTCGTTATGGATGCGCAACCGAAAAGGAAGGAACGCGTTCGGGTGGGAATAAGATCCGCGCCGAAACGTGGAACAGTGATCGAAGACGCGGCTTATCAACGGGCCGTTACACCCCGCCCAGAACGCCATCGCTGACGAACTGGACGAGAGGTGACGGTTTTCTGCTCAGGATGATATTAGACGCATCCTGTGGGCTTCGGAAGACCAGCAACTTTACAAGCCTGCTTGGCGGGTCCGCCAGGATACAGGTCGTAAAGATACTTGGTGTTGCCTTTTTCCTTGCCCAATTTCTTGCCGATGGCCTTGGTGAGAATACGAATCATCGGGGCAATCTTGTACTCTTCATAGTACTCACGCAGGAAGTTGACCACTTCCCAGTGGGACTCGGACATCTCGAGGCCTTCGGAGTCGGCCAGATAATTGGCCACATCTTCACTCCAGTCGTCGAGATTGACCAGGTAACCGTCTTCGTCGGTCTCGTAGGTGTTGCCATTCAGCTCAAAGCTCGGCATTGCTGCTTCTCCTCGATAGGCGGGTCTTTGAAAGCAAAGACCTTTTGGATGGACTCGGTAGCGTCTGACCCCGGCGAGGGAAGTCAAACGCAAAAGCAAACCGTAAAATATTTGGACACATCAACACGCCCCTCAAACAACGGCGGCATGTTTTTTCAATCATCGTGGAGCGTGAGGCTACCACGTTCCTCCAATCCCTGGCAAGAAACCATGACGTCCATTCGTTGGATCTACGACTTCTTGTTTGACTTTTTATATCTCGTTGACTCGATGAAGACAACCCAAGAAAAAAACAAGGATCAGAATCTTTCCTGCCGCAGACGGCGCAGACCCCCCTCTTCAGGCCGATAATTCCAGCCTAGGCCAAGCGCAAACGGTCCACAGGAGCACCCTTTTCCAGATGGGAATCAAAGATCTCCCCCACATCTTCAGGTTTTACCTTGCCGTACCACACCCCTTCTGGATAAACCACCACAGTCGGACCATCCATACACGGCCCCATGCAGAAGGTTCCAGTCACCATCACCTTGCCGAATGCGCCGCGCTTCTCCATCTCTCCGTAGAAAGCTTCGAGAACACCGCCGGCCCCCGCCGACTGACAAGAGCCCTTGGGATGGCCTTCGGGCCGCTGATTCATACAGATAAACACATGACGTTCAGGTTTCACGACCAATCACCTCCACTACTCAATTGCATAAATTTTCATCAACCAAGGGGCATTGTGGTAACAGATTCGACCCAAGTCAACACGGCGCACGACCTGAGCGACCGAAAAACACCTCTCGCCATCAATCCTCAATGATATCGCCCCGCATGGCATCCTTGTGCGCCACCGGCAGCGCCCCATCATCGTTATCCGCCGGATGCTGCCAGTAACGCATCGACCCCACCCGGCCATATCGATCAAACATGGAGTTCCACCCATTGACATACAGGGGGCACGCATCATTAAAACAGACCAGCAGCGCTTCAGCTCCAAACCCCAGACCATCGCTGAAGCTGATATCGGGGGTACTCCACTTTTTCATCGAAGCGCCGCAATGGATACAGACACCCTTTTCAGCCGGCGTTTTTTTGTCCCGCATTAAGACATCCTTCTTCTTCGCCCCATCTCTTTACCCCACCGGCGGTCGCTCTCCCCGCATCACGAGTCAACCCGCTCCCGTAACCAAACAGCAGCCGCTTCGATAGCTGCCGGCAACCCCTCCGGTTCGCTACCACCCCCTTGGGCCATGTCGGGCCGCCCACCCCCCTTGCCGCCCACTTTGGGGGCCACGGTCCGAATCAGATCACCCGCCTTGCAGGTTTTGGCCAGATCCGGCGTCACGCCGGCGATCAATGCCACCTTACCCTCTCCAGGTGCTCCCAGCAAAATCACCGCCGAACCCAACCTGTCCTTCAATCGATCCAGCAGATCACGAAGCTCCTTGGGCTCCACCCCCGGCACCGCTTCTGCCAGCAGGGTGACCCCGGCAATATCCTTGGCCTTGGCCGCCAGATCCTCCACCAGATTGCCGGACATGGCTGACTTGGCTTTGGCCAGATCCCGCTCCAGATCCCGCACCCGATCCAGCAGGCGTGTCACCCCTTCGGAGACCTGCTCCGGGCGCGTCTTCAGAAGATCCGCACTCCGCTTCAACTCCTTCGCCTCACGCTGAAAGGTGCGACGCGCCTCTGGTCCGCACACCGCCTCAATACGGCGCACACCCGCCGCCACAGCGCTCTCAGAGAGGATCCGAAACAGACCGATATCCCCAGAGCGATTCACATGGGTACCGCCGCACAACTCCTTGGAGGGACCAATCTCCACCACCCGCACCGATTCGCCGTACTTTTCACCAAACAGCGCCGTAGCACCGGCTTCCACCGCCTCTTCCGGCGACATCACCACCGTGCGCTGGGGATGATTGGCCAGCACCTCGGCGGTCACCCGATCCTCAATGGAGGCCAATTCACCACGCGCCACCCCCTGATAGTGGGAAAAATCGAACCGCAAACGATCCTGGGCCACATTAGAACCAGACTGCTTGACATGGTCCCCCAACACCTCCTGAAGCGCATGGTGCAAAAGATGCGTGGCGGAGTGGTGCCGACGAATGGCGCCGCGACTGGCAATATCCACCAGCAACTCCACATCGTCTCCCACTTCCAAGGTGCCACCTGTCAGCTCTCCCCGATGAACAAAAGGCCCCGGAACCGGCCTCTGCACATCATGCACAAGAAAGCGACCTCCTGAAGATGATTCAATCGTCCCTTCGTCACCTACCTGACCACCTGATTCGGCATAAAAAGGCGTCTGATTGACAATCACCCCCACCATTCGTTTTTTACCCTTTTTGCCACCACCGACGGTGAGACTCTCAACCTTCTGCCCCTCCTCCACAATGGCCAGAATCCGACCACTGGCGCGCTCGGTGTCATAGCCGAGAAACTCCGTCTCCCCCAGCACATCCCGAAGCCCGTGATAGACCCCGATCACCGCATCGTCACCGGAGCCTGACCAAGCGGCTCGGGCTCGGGCACGCTGCTGCTCCATGCGCTCTTCGAATCCGGGCATATCCAGCACAACACCCCGATCCCGCAGAGCATCGGCGGTGAGATCCGTAGGAAAGCCGTAGGTGTCATACAAAATAAAAACCGTCTCGCCATCCAGTTGGTCACCACGACTCAAGCCGGAAACCTTCTCCTCCAGAATCTTCAGCCCGGTCCCCAGAGTCGCCACAAAGCGCTCCTCCTCACGACGGGTCACCGGGATCACCGTATCCATCCGCTCCCGCAACTCGGGAAAGGCATCCCCCATGTGCTCCACCAGGATCGGCACCAGTTGATGAAGAAACGGCCTCTCCATGCCGATCATACGACCATGACGCATGGCCCGACGCATGATGCGGCGCAGCACATATCCCCGCCCCTCGTTGGAGGGCAAAACCCCATCGGAGATCAGGAAGCATAACGCCCGCAGATGGTCGGCGATCACCCGCAGGGACACATCCACCGACAGATCCTGACCATAGGAACGCCCAGCCATCTCCGCCGCACCCTGTATCAACGGCTGAAACAGGTCGGAGTCGTAGTTGTTGACATGCCCTTGCAGAATGGTCGTCAGCCGCTCAAGCCCTGCACCGGTATCGATACAAGGATCCGGCAGCGGCGTCATCTCCCCTGAGGCGTCACGGTTGTACTGCATGAAGACCAGGTTCCACACCTCCACAAAGCGGTCGCCATCCTCCTCCGGGGAACCGGGAGGACCACCCTCCACTTCGGGGCCGAAGTCGTAGAATATCTCCGAACAGGGACCGCAAGGACCGGTATCGCCCATGGACCAGAAGTTGTCGTTGGTAGCAATGCGAATCACCCGATCCTCAGGAAGCCCCACCTTCTCCCGCCAGATGCGATAGGCATCCTCATCCTCAGCATAGACCGTGGCGATCAGACGCTCTCCCGGCAGGCCGAGCTCTTCGGTGACGAAGGCCCAGGCCATCTGAATCGCCTGCTCCTTGAAGTAGTCCCCAAAGGAGAAATTGCCCAACATCTCGAAGAAGGTGTGATGGCGAGCTGTGCGCCCGACATTCTCCAGATCATTATGCTTACCACCGGCCCGCACGCACTTCTGGGAGCTTACCGCACGCACATAGTCACGCCGCTCCTCCCCCAGAAAAAGACTCTTAAACTGGTTCATGCCGGCATTGGCAAACAGAAGGGTCGGATCGTTCTGCGGAATCAGGCTCGATGACGCCACATGGGTATGCCCATGACCCTCAAAGAAGGTCACAAACCGTTTTCGAATCTCGCTTCCTTTCATACTCACCTCACCTCGCGACGCACGCGGCGCGTTCCCTTCTCACTCGGATCCTTCCAATACGTCCCACACCACATCGTAATCGAAACCACGACGGCAGAGAAAATCGTAACGACGCTTTTTCTCCCGCCGGTCCGGGACATCCTTCTCCACGGTCCTGCCGTAACGCTTTCTCAGCGCCCGACGAGCCCCTTCCATCTGATCCACCTCTTCCCAGGCCAGAGACAGAGCCCGCTCAATCAGCGACTTCTCCACATCCAGTTGACGCAGATCGCGCCACACCCTGGCCGGACCATACAGTTGATGCACCACCCGATTGCGGGCAAAACTCTCGGCAAACTGAGCATCATCCAGATAGCCCATCTCCAGACAACGGGCCAACACATGCTCCAACGCCTGCTCATCGCAACCGTCGCGAGACAATCTTCGACGCAACTCCATCACCCCATAAGGCCGCCGAGCAAGAAAACGGATTGCCCGGTTATAGAGTTTCATATCAAGCTGAGCAACCTCTGGCTCATCCAAAGGCGCCACATCCTCTCCGGAAAGCGCCGCCCCAAAAGAGAGATCATCCGCCCCTCTCTCCGCCGCCTCATCCATCCAGCCCTGATCCTGACAGCCATCATCCAACCAGGCACTCTGCTTCTCTTCGGCCATACTCCACTACCCGACTCTAAAGCACCCGACGCGGGGCAGGATGACGACGACGCAGACCATACACATAAGCCAACACTTCAGCCACCGCCTTAAACAGATCCGGCGGCACGTTCTGCTCCACCTCCACATCCCGATAGAGGGTTCGCGCCAGAGGCGGATTCTCCACCAGGGGCACACCGTTCTCCGTTGCCAGATCCCGAATACGGGCAGCCAGCACGCCGCGCCCCTTGGCCACCAGCTTCGGCGACGGCATCTCCCCCTGAACATAAACCAGCGCCACCGAAAAATGGGTCGGATTGGTAATCACCACATCCGCCTCCGGCACCTCCTGCATCATGCGCTTCTGAGCCATCTCACGCTGCAACTGACGGATGCGCCCCTTGATCAACGGGTCACCGTCCATCTGTTTCATCTCGTCCTTCACCTCCTGCTTGGTCATGCGCAGGCCCTTGATGTGCTCATACTTCTGATAGTAGAAGTCGATGATCGCCATAATGATAAAAGCGATGGCCACCCGCCACAGCACGGCGATCACATCATTCCCCATCATGACGATCACATCCACCACACTGGTGGCGGTAAGAGCCAACACACGCTCGCCGCTATCCTTGATACCCAGATAGACGGCAAACCCCACCACCGTCATTTTCAAAATCGACTTAAACAACTCCACCACCGATCGCATGGAGAAGAGCCGCTTGATCCCCGCCAACGGATTCAGCTTGGAGAGACTAGGGGCAAGAGGTCCAAGACTGAACAGCCAGCCGTGCTGCATCACCGACGAGACAAATGCCACCAGCACAAACACCACAAAAAAAGGGGCCAAATCACGCAAGGACGAATAGATAATCTGCTCAAACAGCAGCGCCACGCCGTTGGGTGTCAACTCACCGCCAATCTGACCGCTGAGAAAAAAACGCATCTTGGCCATCAAGGCCAACCAAAGCTCCTCCCCCCGATAGATGAACAACGACAAGGCCGCCAAAAAAAGCAGCGCCGTCGGCACCTCGCGGGAGTTGGCTACCTGCCCCTTCTGACGGGACTGATTAAGCCGGTTTCCGGTAGGGTCTTCTGTTTTTGAGTCTTTGTCTTCATCGGCCATGAGAAGGCCCCCTTACCACAATCACGCACTCTGGAGCGCTACAGCCCCACGATCCTAAACGACAACGAGAAAAACTTGTCGATCTCCCGGATCATTACCTGGGCAAACACCGCCATGGAGAGCCCCAACACCACAAACCCCACCAACTGCGCCACCGGCATGGCCAGAAAAAACACCTGAATCTGCGGCGAAGCACGGTTGATAAGCCCCATGCCGAAGTAGAGCATCTTGGTGGCCACCAGAACCGGCGCGGCAATCATGATCGACAGGGCAAACATCTGCCCCATGGCCACCAGGGCCGCTTCCAACATCATACGCCCTTCGGGAATACCCGCCCCCAACGGCAGGGTGTGAAACGAGCGCGCCAACCCCTCAATGAGCATATGGTGGCCATCCACACCCAAAAACAGCAGCAGCGTCGCCATATAGAGCATGTTGCTCAGAACGCCTTCCTGCATCCCCGAGGTGGGATCCATCACCATGGCCATGGAGAGCCCCATGGAGAAGCCGATCACACCACCCGCCACCTGAACCGCCACCAGCGCCCAGTGAACCAGCATACCCAGCGCCGCCCCAATCACCACCTCGGCCACCCCCGCAGCCACCACCACCATGGGCGAACTGGACCCCTCTCCCGGCCAGGGATCGGTGAGCGGATAAATCATGAAGGTCAACCCCAGCAGAATTACCACCCGAACCCGCATAGGACCGACATTTCGAGAAAAAAACGGGGCAGAGAGAAACAGCCCTGTGAGCCGGGAGAGAATTAGCGCCATGCGCTCCAACTCTCCAATGGAGAGCCCAAGAAGATCCATCAGGGCGGCGGGATCCATGCTCGACCTCAGCCAATCAAGCCAGGCATGTTATCAAACAGACTCCTGAAGTAGTCCATCAGGGTCTGAATCATCCAAGGCAGCGCGATAATCAGCGCAATGAAAGTGGCTAAAATCTTGGGAATAAAGGTAAGCGTCATCTCCTGAATCTGGGTCACCGACTGGAAGATGGAGACCACCAGACCCACCACGAGCGCCGTCAACAGCAGCGGCGTCGAAACAAGCATCGCCACCCTAAGGGCACCGATTACCAGCTCTATGACGGTTTCGGAAGGCATCTCTAACTACGCTCCAGCAGCGACATTTCAAGATTGTCACCACCCCGGCAATTCGGGGCGATGGATTTCAGCAGTAGACCATGTTACCCCAAATCACCACCACCCGCGAAGGTGTTGAACATTTCCGTTCAGCTTTGGTCCAACCCCTCGCCGTGAATCATCTCGTAGACATCGAACACCGAGATGGCCATGGCGGCGATCATCGGCCCGAAAAAGAGCCCCAGAATGCCAAAGGAAACCATACCGCCAAAGGTGGCCAGGACGGTCAAGAGCGTATGACTGAGGGCGTGCAGCCGCTCATCTCCCCCAGAGCCGGAACGGGTAATATCCGCCAGCCAGGAAATCAGTACCGGACGCAGGAGATTGTCGATGACAAATCCCACCACCAGCGCCCCCCACACCACAATAAACAGGGCGCCTCCCGGCCTGCCATCCAGGTAGAGCGAATAGGCCAGTGGCCCCCATACCACCACGCCCCCCACCACAGGAATGAACGACGCCACCGCAATGGCCACCCCCAGATAGAACCAGGGCAGCCCCATAAAGGCGGTCACCAGAGAGAATGAGAGACCCTGAACCAGAGCGATACCGAAAGTGCTCAACGTCAACACCGTGGCCAATGCCCGAAAGCGGTTGAACAGAATGTCGTCGTAGGCGTTCTCCAGCGGAGTGAGTACCTTGATGCGATGCAGTATCTTCGGACCGTCGCGATAGAAGAAAAACAGCGCAAAGAGCGTCAGCAGCAGCGCGGAGAGAAAACCAAAGCTGTTGCCGGTAACGCTGCGAAACATCGTCACCACAAATTCTGCCGCCCTTTTGGCCATCTGCCCCTTGTTGTGAGAGAGTTCATCAAGAAGCACGGCCCGCACACCCTCCGGCAGAGGCAGCGCATCCACCCGGACACGCAACGCCTCCTTGACGCCCTCGGCATCCCCCAGGGAGGTCAACCACATCTGAAGCTCATGAACCGCCTGCCCCATGCGCAATCCGGTGGAGGCCAACAGGTAGACCAATGGCGACACCACCAAAAAAAACACCAAAACGGTCATGATCATGGCCGCTGCGTCCGAAAAGAGCTGAAAGCGCTCCTGTAACTTGACATAGAGCGGGTAGGTGGACGATGCCAGCAAAACGGCCAGAAACAGGCCGGGAAGAAACGGCATAAACAGCCACACCAACCCTACCGTGGCAAGCACCAGCAACAGGGCCAGAAACCCCTCTTCGAAAGGGGCGGGTTTTTTGGCATCCGTGGACATCGGGACGGGCTCTCCCAGTCTGGCGGATTAATAGGGCCGTACATCGACGTACGGCAACTGGACTATTCTGGCAAGGTGAGCAGCTTTCGGCAATGACGCATGGACCCATCGCATCGGAGGCGATAAATGATTCAGGCTCTATTCACCCTCAATTCTGCTCCATTCTGGCGACTGCTTACGGCGACACTTCTGACGCTCACCCTCGGTGCAGGACCACTGCAAGCCGCCACAGGCAGCACAGACAAAAGCGCCAACAATAAGGCCCAAGCCCCTGCCGAAAAAAGCAGCAAGTCGGCGGACGCTAGAGAGGCCAAGTCGAAACCATCGGTACGGACCCCCGTCTACAACTTCCCGGAGACGGAACGACTTCCCAATCGAAAGATCGACCCTCTAGCCAAAACCATCCAGAGAAATGTGGAAGAGCACTGGAAAAATGCCGTCAATGGACGGGAAGTGCGCGGCGAGATTCGTGAACTGGAAGGGATGGTACAGAAGAACAAACAGCGCTTTCATGCCACCGTGAAGGATCTGGAACTGGAGGAGAAGAGCCTTGAACGGCTGAAAGAGGCCGCTTGGAAAGCTCAGCAGGATCTTGCCGAGACCCGCTCTCCGGCCACCAACGCCATGCGCGCCTATCGGAAAGCGCAAAATCTCTCACTGGGCAATCCGGCCATCTCCACCGAAGCCAACCGCCTCGCCTATCTACACATAAAAACCGAGCTCAAAGAGGTGGTAGAGACCAAAGAGAATGCGCTGCGTATTGCACGGGAGCAGGTCGCTCACAGCCACAAGCGCATCGGCCACATCACCGACAAGCTGAGACGCCTCACCGATGAGACCCTCCAGGTGCAGAACCGCCTCTACAGGATGCGCGAGGTCTCCTTCGTACGATTGGCCCGCAATTAACCTCACATCACGGCCCTTCACTCAACAGAAAAGCCACCGGAAGAGCAGCTCTCCTTCGGTGGCTTTTTTTATCGCGTCACCAGATGCCAACACCGGAGCTTCGCGCCCGCGGCAGACTCCCGCTCAGGCCGCACTTTTCTTGTTAGCCGCTGCCTTGCTGGCCGCCGTCTTACGGGTGGCGCTCTTCTTGGCGGCCGTTTTGGTGGCCGTCGTCTTGCGGGTAGTGCTCTTCTTGGCGGCTGTTTTGCTGGCCGTCTTCTTGGCCGCAGGCTTACGGGTGGTGGTTTTCTTGGCCGCCGTCTTTCGGGTAGTGGTTTTCTTGGCGGCCGCCTTGCGGGTGGCAGCCTTCTTGGCCGGTGCCTTCTTGCGGGCCGCAGGTTTGGCCGCAGGCTTCTCCGGTGGAACCACTACCTCCAGATAGTCGCAACTCTCCACCACGCAAATGTGCTCGGTGCCCCGCCGTTTGGTAATCTTCTCCGTAACAAACGGTGCCCCACACTTGGGACAAGGCTGCTTGAGAGGCTTATCCCACAACGCCTTTTTACAGTCGGGATAACGAGCACAGGAGTAGAAAATCTTACCGCGACGGGACTTCTTCTCCATGAAGTTGGCCTTGCCGCACTCAATGCAGACCACGCCGGTATCCTTAGGCTTCTCCAACGGCTCAATATTCTTGCAATCCGGGTAACCGGAACAGGCCAGATATTTACCAAAACGCCCGGTCTTGATCAGCATGGCACTGCCGCACTTGCCGCACTTGCGGTCGGAAACCTCCGGCTCCTCCTTGGCCTCCCCATCCCCCTCCTTCTGGCGAAGATCCTGGGTAAAGCGGCACTCGGGATAGCCGGTACACGCCTTAAACCGACCATAACGTCCCAGCTTAATCACCAGCGGCTTTTCGCACTCTGGGCACTTCTCATCGGTGGCCTGGGTGGTAACATCCGCTTTATTGGTGGTCTTATCCTTCTCCTGCACCCGCTCGATAAAGGGGGTCCAGAACTCGCCCAGCAGCGGCTTCCAGGTCTTTTCACCACGCGAGACCGCATCCAGATCATCCTCCAGATGGGCGGTGAAGTGGTAATCAACATACTTCTCAAAATGCTGCGTCAAAAAGCCATTGACCACCATCCCCACATCCTCGGGGAAAAACTTGCGCGTCTCCAGACGCACATAACCGCGATCCTGAAGCGTGGACATGGTGGGGGCGTAGGTGGAGGGACGGCCAATTCCGTAGCTCTCCAACGCCTTGACCAGCGTCGCCTCCGTATAGCGGGGCTTCGGCTCGGTGAAGTGCTGCTTGGGCTGAATCCCCTTCTGGGTAAGCTCTTCGTTCTGCTCCAACATCGGAAGCAAGCCGCTCTCTTCGTCACGATCCTGGGCCGACACTTCGTCGCGCCCCTCGCTATAGACCTTCATAAAGCCCTGAAATGCCACCGACGAGCCGTTGGCACGCAGTTGGTAAGGTGCTTTAGGATCCACACTATCCACCCCAATCGTCGCCGCCACCTTGTCGATGCGCGCCGCCGACATCTGACAGGCCATGGAACGCTTCCAGATCAACTCATAGAGGCGAAACATATCCTTGGTGAGCGCATGCTTCACCTGATCCGGGGTGCGATGGGGATCGGTGGGGCGAATCGCTTCGTGGGCCTCTTGGGCGTTTTTTGAGGAGGATTTAAACTTTCTGGGAGACTTGGGCAGATAGTCCGGCCCATAGCGCTGCTCAATCTGTCCTCGCAGGGCGTCAATCGCCTCCTGAGCCAACGTCACCGAGTCGGTACGCATGTAGGTGATCAGCCCCCCCTCAATCGAAGAGTCTTCGGTCCCCTCGTAGAGGCGCTGAGCCACCATCATGGTCTTCTTGGCGGAGAACCCCAGCTTACGGGAGGCCTCCTGTTGCAGAGTCGAGAGTTCCAACGGCAGGGGGGCGGGAACCTTCACCCGCTTAGTCCCGGCCTTGGTTACCGAGCCTTCCTGGCCATGAACACGCTGCACCACCGCTTCGGCGACCTGTCGGTCAAGGCAGCGCCCTTCTTCATCGGCATGCTTTTTGGGCGGGATCCATTTGGCCTTAAAAGTACCATTTGTCACCCGATGATGGGCGATGACATCAAAAAAATCAAGCGGCTTGAACTGCTCAATCTGACGATCTCGATCCACCACCAGCTTGAGAGTTGGCGTTTGCACTCGTCCCACACTCAACACACCCTGATAGCCGCCCTGGCGCCCCATGATGGTATAGGCTCGGGTGAGATTCATACCCACCAACCAATCAGCGCGTGATCGTCCCAAACCCGCCTGATAGAGCGGCTGGGTTTTCTCTCCCGGCCAAAGGGAAGCCAGTGCCTTGCGGATGCTGGCATCGTCCAGTGCCGAGAGCCAGAGCCGAGAGATCTTGCCTCGGTAGCGGCATCGCTCCAGGACTTCACGCCCGATGGTTTCGCCTTCACGATCCGCATCGGTGGCCAACACCACCTCATGCACGCCTTTCAGCAGGTTTTGAATAATTTTATACTGTTGGCTACCCCGGCGGGTGAGCTGTAATTTCCACGTGGCGGGCACCATGGGGAGGGTGTCTATGCGCCACGATTTCCAGGCTGGGGTATAGCTGTCCGGTGCGATCATCTCCAGCAGATGGCCGATACACCACGTGACGCGCACCCCGGCCCCTTCCATGTATCCCTGCCGCCGTGCAGTCGCACCAAGCACCCGACCGATATCGCGCCCCTGAGAGGGTTTTTCACATAGATACAGAATCACAAACAGGTACGCCTCTCTTACACTGCCCACTCTGGAAACCGAGGCTGGAAAAAGCCTCAGCTTCAACTTCAGCTACGTGTCGCTCCTATATATATCGATAATAAACTCGATTTCTGGTCTGTAGTATTGTGTATTCATTGGATAAAATCTTATTGGTGATTTTAGGTGCTTCTTGTTGCCACTCCGGGCGTTCGTCCAGAGGTGTATCGTCCTCAGCCATCATGACCTCCTCCTCCGAAACCAACCAAGCCTCTCCCGTCTCACGGTCAAAGTAGGCGGTATGCTGATCGGATTGGATACCGAGTTGTTCGGCAATATACTTCACATTCGCTTGTGCCGTCATGGCTATACCCTGTTCTTAGAGGCAATCTATAACGTTACGCTCTCACCTTCGGCATCAGGTGAGAGCGCGCTGAAAGGTCGTGCGCCCGCTGTTCGTATCTTCTTTGATAGCTGGCTTGATTTTTTGTGCAGATCAACGAATAGGGCCGGCCTTGGCGGTCGGTGTGAGTGGTTGCGTCACACACATCATCGCTGATTGTATGTATCACATGACGTCTCTTAGCTTCAGCCGCCTTAAAACGCCACACCCTCATGCTTGCATTCCCCAAAAAATGAGCCAATTGCTGACAATGCTCGCAGGTGCAAGAGAGGTTATTATCTCGTTGCCAATCACGCGGTGACTCCAGGAGGAGCGCAATACGCCTGTTGAGATGATCCAGACTGACCGCTAATATGCGCTGTATCTCTGGGCTTGCAAGGGCTTTTTTGTCTTCCAGAGCAATACAAGCTGGAATAAGGACCTCATCATGAGGATAAACCTCAGGACACGCCAACAGAGTGTCACAGACTTGGCTAGTCAGAGAGTGATCTATCGCAGCCAACGCACCGAGCATATCCACAATGAACGATGGCTCAAAACGCGGGCTTGAACGGTATTTGAACGATTCTAAATCTCTGGTATCTGAACCATCCGGAAGCGCCTTAACCAAAACAGAGGCTACCGGAACAAGTTGCTTATCCGCAACGAAAGCACGCCCTGCCACCATGGCACGCAACAGAGCACCGCATATTCCGAGATGATCCGGGAGGTTACCCTCCAATATGTCTTGAGCCAACGGCACGCTCTTCGCTTTGGGGAGCAGAGCAAGGGCCCTTACGATCTCCTTAATGTCCTCAAGAAACAGCTCACCCTGAGCGGAAATGTCAGTCAACAGGGTTTCCAAATGCGCCACATGCTTCAAACGAAGCAACAGAGAGAGCATGACCGAAGAGTTGCTTTTCTCGTCCGAGTGAGAGCGATATCCATCGTTCTTATGCAACGTCCATGTATCCAGCATATGGCCTGCCAGCTCACTGGCTTGGCTCCGTAGGGGATCATCATCCTCCTTTCCACCCATCTCCCAGCGTCGAACCTGATTGCTTAAATAGGGTAGCCCAACCGCCAAACCCGCTTGGGCAATGATCGCTAACTCCCGCGCCTTAGGCCAGATAACCAATGCGGCGCGACGATAGGACCGTTCAAAAGAGGCGCCTTCGTTACCCGTAGCCTCATAGAACTCCTCTTCATCATAGGAAACCCCATCGAATAGACCCGGTGGAGAGATCTCCCGCTTTTCAAAGGGAAAAGCGCCCCACAGACTCTCAGCCCCCTCCTCCTCAGTAGATTGCCAGTGACGTAGACTCCAGTTTGAATCGCAGACCTCAACCACTTCAAACTCATCAGTATCTTCATCGCCATTATCCCAGCCACGACGATAGCTATGGTATCCCCCGCTATGTTCCGCGATGCCCTGTTCTTCGATCGCTACGAGGACCAAGTGTAGGGCACAATCGGCCTGTTGAGCCGCCTTGATCAGGAGACCCGCACGTCCCGCGTCTTGACCTTTTAGATTCTGAAAAGAGAGTGCAGAAGCGCTGTAAGCGTACTCCAGCGGATAGATTATTTTTTCAGGAGAGGCGGCATCCTCTGACGACTCACCATGACGCCAAGTCTCTAATAGTGAGGCGACCTGCCTGGTCTGACGACCATATTCAGGTGCCTTGGGGAGACGCTTCTTCCCCTGAAGTACCAGATTATAGACCAGTGTCAGACGACAACCGGAGGTAATGGGCTGCACCTGATGGCGACAGTCGGCATAAAAGGCGGCACAAGCGGCCTCGGAAGGCTCGGAACAGTTCAGCTTGAGTTCCTCTCGCTGGCCTTGATGTTCGACAATCAGCTCCCCACCCTCATAGTGAGAGGGTAAGACAATGACCAACGTGGCAAACATCCCA
>JADFWT010000139.1 GCA_015233785.1 Magnetococcales bacterium | reverse complement strand
GTTTTGGAAAACAAAATCCGCATAACTATCGGAACCGCCGAAGAGATGACAATCCTCTTTGACGCCATTGATCAACAACTCCAAAGAGGATAATCAGCACACGAGAGGGGCGAAGCTCATCATCTAGCTCCACCCCTCTTAACCATTCCACCGGTTACCCTCCTGAAAAGAGATCTTTAACCTTCAGCATCAACCGCCTTCCTGAGACGGTGATACTCCTCCTCCGCCTCAGCCATGTGAACTTGAGCACGCCCGAGCAACTAAAACGGGCCATGAAACTAATCTATCAGGCGGACATCGGTCTTCAAGGTTGCATTTTGATTGGCGATCCGGCGGAAACCATTGAAACCATGGCCGAGACCTTCGATTACTGGGCTCACCATCTGGAGTACCATATTAACTACGCAACACTTCAGGTTCTTCCCGGCAGTGAGATTTTTATGAACGGTGTCCAGAACGGTCGCATAAAGGATCCAATCGCCGCTTTTTCCGATCCCGACTACCCCATTAATTTAACCGGGATGAGAGACGAGCTGTTTACCGATATTCATAACCGCATCGTCTTCTACGCCACCACCCTGCTTCATGCCGGCACTACTGAAGCCTTCTATCTGGATGAGACCCCCCACCCCACACTAGGCCAGGGGATGACCTGTCAGTGGCGCTGCCCCAAGTGCCGGAGCGTCAACATCTACAGCAACCTTTATCATAACGGCTGGAAGATGCGCGTAACATGTCGTAACTGTCAGGCGCGAACCAACGTCACCATGTGGAACCGCCCCATGCCCCCTCACCCGGAGGCAGATCAACAGCTTGCCCATGCCGAGCGGCTGGATGAGATGTTTCAGCGTACGCAAAACCTCCCAATCCGAAAGGCCACTCTGGCAGCCTATCAGACCCTTATTGAAGAGCACTGTCAGGAAACCATGGATGCAGAAAATGTTGAAAACCATGAGCCATGGTCATGCATTCGGGCCTATCTGAGAGTGGGTACCCTGCTGCTGGAAGAGGGACAACAAGAGGCGGCGCTACCCTTTCTGATGCGGGCCGTCACCAAAGATATCTGGAACCCCGCGTGTCACGCCGCCTTTGCCAAAGCGATGCTGCTTGAAGAGAGTCTTGGAGCGGCGCTGCTCTACTACGAGAAGGCCATTGAATTCAGCAAACACCCCCCCTCTTCATGGATTCAACAGCGCGACGAATTAAAAATTCACATTGAGGAGAACAACCTTCGAAAGGATAAGGCGTCGCTCTATCTAAAACCATTCAAGAAGCGGTCCATGGAGGCACTGACCCAGCAGAATATATCTCCAGTCGCGGGGGCCTCTACACCCTACACCGAAGCATGCAGTCCCCAATAAGTGCCATGGGTTTTCCAGAACGCCTCAAAGACGCGCGAATGGCCATTGGACTCTCTCAGCCGGAGTTAGCCAATCGTTGCGGATGGCAGAAGATGCAGGGGCGCATCTCCCACTATGAGACTGGACGACGCACACCGCGCATGGATGATTTTCTTATGCTGGCCAAAGCGCTTGATACGCCGCCAACCTGGCTGCTCACCGGTGAAGGGCCACAGCATATCTCTACTGACAGGGCACTCCATGAAAAAGCGGAACACCCCGTGACCAGCCCGGATGGTCAGGAAGCCTCTCCCACGGATCTGGTGATAATTCCTCACTATACCGCAACAATCTCTGGCGATCATTCTCAGGCGCAGCAGACCAGTACCCCCATGGCCCCGCACCTCTCTCTCAGCCGAAGCTGGTTAGAAGAGCATGGGTGGCGTCCAGCGCTGCTCTCACTGATGATCATGCGGGGACAGGCTATGTCTCCCATCCTTCAAGATGGGGACCTGTTGATGATTCATCATCACATCGGACCGATTGTGGATGGGGAGATCTATCTTCTGGAACTGGATGGGGAGCCTTATATACGACGGGTACAGAGGATACCAGGCAAACAGGTGCTGCTCTCCGGGGAGCGCCCGGAGATTCGTGACTACACCCTGCCGCTGGCCAAATTTTCGTCTGTGGGCCGGGTCGTTTGGGTGGGGAGCAGCGTTTCGTTATAGCGTGGGTTCAACGGCACGGATCCCGCCGATATTACACCACCGCCAATAAAAACAGCGCCGCAACCGCAAAAAACAGAATAATCTCTTCCATCCCCACCGCCAAAAAGAGCGGATCCACCCATTGAAGAAACCAGTTGCTATCCATGACACCCTCCAATGATTCGTCGTTGACAGGGTACGGCTCGCAAGGGACCACCGTAACCAAACATACCGTAAAACATGATCCCCATAGCGTCTTGGAGTCGCCCAAGCGTCCAAAAGTTCCTCAATCCCAGACGCGCTATCCCTACGCCACACGATCATAAAAGCGTGCCCGGAACATCCGCCGCCCGCCGCTTTCTCCCCCATCATCCTGAAATGCTCCGCGCGTATGAAGCACATTGTTGCTCACCAACCCCCAGCCCGCCTCAAGCCGCCCCTCAAAAATAAACGGCCCCGGCTCATCGAAAAGCCCTCGCAGCGCTGAAACAGCCTCCAGGCTGATGGGATCCTGCTTCCAGGCGATAGAGATGGTGCGATGGGTATAGCGCATATGCAGATGACCATCCTGGGGGTCAATGGAGAAAACCGGCCCCACCCGCTCGGCCCTGGCAATCTGTTCACCCTCCATGCGCGGCGGTATGGTCATCACATCCGGGGCCATCAACGCCCGAACCATATCGGGATTCTCATCACGCAACCGCATATAGGCCAGCTCGTGATCCCAGAGCCGGTTTTCTCCCCCCTGCAACGCGGGCCGTTCGCAATATAGCGCCAGGGCGTGAATCTGCCGACCCGAGGCGTTGTAATAGCCATCGGTATGCCAGCCAATAGCCCGTGGCGTATAGGGTATATAGCCAGCCAGACGCTGATCCGCCTCACCCCCCGGTGTCAAAGAGGAGAACCCGCCTCGGGCCCCAAGATTGTGATCTACGCGCCGGCAACCTAACTGCGCCATCAGTGCCAGCATCCCCTCTTCACCACGCTCGATATGGGTACCCGAAAGCCGAAACAGGGCCATATTGCACTTGGTAACCCGCTCTATGAGCCCCTGCCGTTCATGAGGCGTGAGTGCAACAGGATCATCCACCTCCACCAACAAGGCCTCAAGCGTCTTGGGATATCCGCTTAGTTTCTGCTCCCTCCAACGCTGGTAAGCCGCTTTATTCTCCAATCGAAAAGGAGAGCCTTCAAATGCCTCATTCATGAATAAATTCCTTGAAGTATGCGATACGTTCGCCGCAACAGACGGCCCATTATCAAATCTAGCCGGACTTTATCTATCCTCCGCAACGGAATAATGGCGCTTTTTAGGCGTACCTGATACCCTTGTGTGCGGTTCTTTTCACAAATATGAATTAATCATCCTAAACGTATTCTGGGCCGCCCATGACCTTTTGGCTTCACAGATCACCCGATTCGCGCTGGATGGGGAAACGGACGCTGTTTCCGTTGCTGGTCTTGATGGGGCTGCTGCTTATGCCCCCACCGGCTCAAGCCGTGGATCGGGTCGCGTTACAGCTAAGCTGGGATCATCAATTCCAATTTGCCGGATACTATGCCGCCAACTGGATGGGCTACTACGACGCCGAAGGGATCCATGTGGAGATCCGCCCCGGTCCATCGAAAAACGGCATCATGCGAAATAGCCTGCACGAGGTGGCCGAAGGGCGCGCCGAGTTCGGCGTAGGCGGTGCGGAAATTCTCCTGGCCCGTGATCGCGGTGCGCCCATCATGGTGGCGGCTACCATCTTTCAGCAGAGCCCCACGGCGGTTCTCTCCCATCGGGCCAGAGGCATCCTCTCGCCGGTGGATCTGATCGGTGCCCAGGTCTGGACCCCTGCCGGTCGCCTGCTGGATGTGGAGTTTCAGGCTATGCTGGAGGCGGAAGGGGTGGATGCCCGCCAAATCCAAATCTATGAAGGACACGGCGTTCCCGGTGAAGCGTTTGACCGCATGCTGTCCGGGCGCTTTGATGCCTTTGTAGGTCGCACGCTGGATAATCTCTGGTGGGCACGAAAGCAAGGCCAACGGGTGCATACACTTCGCCCAGCCTCTTATGGCGTTGATTTTTACGGCGATGCCCTGGTGGTACGACAGGAGATCGCCGAGCACCATCCCGATCTCACGTCCCGTTTTGTCAAAGCTACTCTGCAAGGGTGGCGCTACGCTCTGAAACATCCCAACCAGATAGCCGACCGCATCGCTGCCACCTTGCCCCGCGCTATTCCCGAATCAGACCTTAAGGGTATGAACCGATTTATGGCCAGGGAAGTGCGACGTCTGGCCCTCTATCCCATGGTCTCTCCCGGTCAGGTCAATCTGGAGCGCTGGCGGCAGATGCATCAGGTTCTCAAGCGTCACGGCCTGGTAAAACGAGAGATGAACACCGAAACACTCTATTTTGATCCGGGCCGTAAGGAGCGGACCTGGCGCAAATGGGTCCAACAGGTGATCTTTATTGGCGGCCCCATTATCGGTCTTCTGGTGGGACTGGCCGCCATTTGGATCATGTTGCTTCGACGCGCGGTTCGGCGCGCAACCCGAACCTCGCTGGCAAGTGAGGCACGCTTTCGCACCATCTTTGAACAGGCCGCCGTGGGCATCAGTCTGGTCTCTCTTAGCGGTGAGCTCTTACGCGTCAATCGACGCTTTGGCGATATCCTCGGCTACTCGCCCGGCGAACTGGTGGGACGCACCTTCGAGGAGATCACCCACCACGATGACCTCAACCTCTCCAGACGCTCCATACAGTCCCTGGTTAATGGACTGGCGGACAGTATCACCTTCGAAAAACGCTACCTGCGCAAAGACGGTAAAACCATCTGGTGTCATCTAACCCTCTCCATGATCTCCGGGTTGGATATGAGCGGCACGGCTAAAGATCCCGGCTCTATCGTCGTTGCAGTGGAGGAGATCACCGATCGTAAAGTAGCCCAACGCGCCCTGGTAGAGAGCGAAGAGCGCCTTCGTTCGGTGATCGAGCATATGCCAGTGATGATGATCGCGCTGGATCCATCGCTTGCCCATCTCATCATGTGGAACCGCGAATGCGAACGGGTCACCGGCTACAGCGCCGCCGAGATTGTCGGAAATCCCAACGCCATGTCCTGGCTGTTCCCGGAACCGGAACTGCGCGCCTCCATGCTCCATGACTGGCAGAACCGCATCGAAGGAGATCGGGATCGTGAATGGTCCATCACCTGCAAGGATGGCCGCCGCCGCACCATTCTCTGGTCCAATATCTCCAAGCGCTTTCCCATTCCCGGCTGGACCAGTTGGGCGGTGGGCGTGGATATCACCCGGCGCAAACGGGCGCTGGCCGATCTGCATCGCCAGAAAACACTCTTTGAGACCATCTTCAACAGCATCCCGGATGCCGTGGCCCTCACCGATATTGATCAGCATATCGTCATGTGTAATCCCGGTCTCAGTGAGCTGTTCAGCTTCACACCCGATGAGACGGTGGGTAAGCCGATCTCCATCCTGTTGGATGGGCCGGATCTGGCCGATAGCTACCCACTGCTCTGGTCCGACCCCTCCAGGCGGCTCACCTCATGGCTATCAACCAAACCTGGAGAGCGCAGCGAACAGCATGTAATCCGCTGCCGGGATAGCCGAGGAGAGCTGTTCCCCGGCGAGATGGCTACAACGCGCCTGCTGGACCACGACGAAGAGACCAGCGGCCATCTGATTCTCATCCGTAACATCACCGAGCGGATTCGAGCACAGAGCGCCCTTAAAAAAGCCAAAGAGGAAGCCGAACAGGCCAGTCGTGCCAAAAGCGACTTTCTCGCCACCATGAGCCATGAAATTCGCACCCCTATGAATGGGGTGATCGGCATGACGGGCCTGTTGATGGATACGGGCCTGAATGATGAGCAACATCAT
>JADFWT010000138.1 GCA_015233785.1 Magnetococcales bacterium | reverse complement strand
CCGGATAATCTTCCAAGTGGGTGATGCGGGCACGCACTTCGGCCAATAGATTGAGATATTCGGGGGTTTTCGTCGAGGCCAACGCCTCTCCAAATTGGTTCAGTCGTCCTGCCCTGGCCATTTGGATATCGCCAAGAATCACCTGAGCCAGCCGAAAATCCGGCTTTTTTTTGGCAAGATGCTCAATGAGTTCGGCCGCCGTATCCAGATCCCCTCTCTGAATCGCCTCAACGCCCTTGATCAGAAGGCGTTCATAGATGGCGGTATGAACCACTCCCCGCTTTTTTGGGGTAGCTTCAAGCGGTGCTGCCAACAGGGTTCCCAGTAGACAGCCAAAAATGGTCAACGTAATAACAAGCGGGTGCGATGACTCTCCCAGCTTGCTATGAGGCATTAGAAATTTCCTGGAGGATCTTCCACCCTCCCTGCTCTTTTTGAAGTACCAGAGCCTTGCGGGTCTGATCCCGGTATCGATCCGACCTGTATTTTTGTCGGAATGTTACGCGAACTTTGCGTTCGTTGAGGATTCTGACCTTGAGATTGGAAATGGTCACCTGAATAAAGCTGGGCCCTTTTAGTTTCCAGCGCCGCTTCTTGCTCCAGCGGTTATACGACTCGCCCTTGGCCGAGCGGAACGAGCGCGAATAGAAGTCCAAATAGGCATCCACATCTTGGCGTGACCACGCACCGGCCCAGGCCAAGGTACGCTCTTCCACCCCACGATTGATTCGCCTTTGCAACTCTTCCAACTGCGCCTGTTGGCTTAAGGCATCTTCCGCCGATGATCTTCTGGAGGCAGGTTGCCGTGCTTGCTTGGGGGGGGGCTGAAGGAGTCGTTGGGCGTTCTGCGCGAGCTGGGGCTGCTTGATAGCGCTGTTGACGGCTCTTGGAGCCCGCGGCTGGGGTGGTATCAAACAGATGGGTAATCAGGGCCAGTTTTGATTTGGCCATTCCCTTCTGGTTCCAACGTTTCTGTTGTTGCAGCGCCTTGCGATAGGAGCGAGCCGCCATTTTGGCGTAGATATCTCCCAGGTTCTCTTGGGCCGTGGCATAGCTGGGGTGGGTTTCCAGAGCCTTGATCAGCGCCTGACGCGCCTTTTCATAGTGCCCCTGGTCGGCATAGAGCACCGCCAGATTATTGAAGGGTTCAGGATATTCAGGTCGCTCTCGGGTCAGCGCCTGGAACACGGCAATGGCTTGATCGCGCTTTTTCTGTTCGGTGAGGATCAGTCCCAACAGAAAGCGTGCCTCATCGTTTTTGGGCTCCCTGGACAGGAAGCTGCGCAGTTTTTTTAGGGCTTGGGGATAGCGTTTCTGATCCGCCAATTGATAGATGGCTTTTAGCTCTGCATCCATGGGAG
The DNA here is from genome assembly GCA_015233785.1 of Magnetococcales bacterium. Lineage (GTDB taxonomy): Bacteria > Pseudomonadota > Magnetococcia > Magnetococcales > JADFWT01 > JADFWT01. The sequence goes on along the minus strand of JADFWT010000138.1, from coordinate 4,583 downwards.
GCCCAGCGCTGACGGCTCCAACCCAGATGAAACAACATGTAATAATTGGTAGAATAAGAAGAAGGCGCAAACGGTTCATGGATTCAATGTCTCTCTGGAAATTTCTCGGGGATCTCTCCATACGAAGCTTCGATTAGAGTGGAGTATACCGATAGAGACCATCGATCACAAACCCATGTGGTGTGATTTTCGTGTTGGAGTTTCTCAGGGATGAAATAGAGGCTGATTGAGAGGGCTAGATAGGCAGGAAGACGCTGGAAGCGATAAACTGAAGTGTGTTTTTTATCAAGCGTTTATTTTTCTGGGCGACGATTTTGGCCATCACATCCTGGGTGGCGATCATTTTTCCGAAAAGTCTCTCAAAACCGATATTGACACGGGGAGCCCAAGGGGTGTGGGTTTGCAGAAGCGGCCTGCCCTCTGATCCTTGCCTATTGGCCAGACGACGACTGATGATCTCCAGGTTGCGGGCACTATTGAAGAGCTTCTGGGGATCCAGATTGAGAAAGTAGAACTCTCGCTTGTCGTCATAGGAGGCCATAATCATGGATCCCATTCCCACGGTAAGCGCCTTGACGCGATCCCCTTGAAAGCGGGGGTCAAAGGCTAGATTAAGGCATTCGATATTGCGTTTGCCCTGTAGGTCGGAGAAGGTCCAGTTATGGGTTGGATCGAAGAATATGTGCCGAGTCATGGCCGTGAGGCTGGTGGCACTTTTTTTGAGCTCTTTCGGGTTGAGTCGATAGAGGATCCGCATGAGCGTCATCAACGATCGCATGGCCTCTTTCTGGTGGGTTTCAATGATCAGGTTGACATCGCTCTTGGCCAGATCACTCAACTGAAAGCCGCTGTTACGCACCCACTGCTCGGGACTCTCCTTCTGGAAGCTGTTGCCGGCGGCACATCCGGTAAGCATCAGAAGCGAGCAGATTAGCGCTCCTAACAGTACAGGGCGGAGAGGTGACTGAGTGCCTTGTCGATGGCGTTCAAGCATGGTGACGGGAGAGTCGGGAACAAGCGGATGGTCGCTGGCCCCTGTTGTAGAATAGCCACACTTTAACGGAGAGGCGCTGGCACCGATTCGGGAGCATCTGCTTCGAACCGGTGCCAAGAGGTGGATATCCCAATCGAAGGACGTTACTGGGAGATCTGTTTTCTACGGAATTGACGGTAGGCGTCACGAACGGCGATATAGGGATCCACAGCCGGTTCAGTGAGGGACTCGTACTCACCGATGCGCAGTGAGGTGTTGTTGACCGTCTTGAAGGCGAAGATGGCGGCGCGGGTCCAGGCATTATCAGGGACATAAGTGGTTGGATTCATGAATGTATCACCCACTTTTCCTATGGTGTCGCGTGCATTGGAGGGGCCAAGCAGCGGCCAGACCAGATAGACGCTATCTCCAGCCCCCCAGGTACCGAAGGTCTGACCAAGATCCTCATCGGCGCTCTTAAGGTCAAAATGCATGTCGGCGACATCAAAGAGTCCGAGCCCACCCATGACCGTATTGATACCGAATCGTCCCAGCTCTACTCCGGCCTGTTTTACCTTACCCTGTAGCAGTGCGTTGACGACGTGGATAGGCATGGTCAGATTGTGGAAAAAGTTACGCACCATGACACGCCCATCTTCGGTGACCACATTGGAGTAGGCTTTACCCACCGGTTTCAGGATGCTGTAATAGAGGACATCATTAACGCCGAACATAAAGCGGTTCCAGGGTTCCAAGGGGTCGGAAACGGCCTCTTCAGGCGTGTTTTGCGACCAAAAATCCTCTTCAACGATCTTCCCGGAGTTGTCGTTATCCGCACTATCTGCATAGGCCCCACCCACGTAGATGGGGAGAAAAAAGAAGAGCGCGAGCGCGAGGGGGAGGAAGATCCTTTTCATGATGTTCACCTTGCTGAAATGATTCCGAGGGGCTAACTCTGCGTTTCAAACCTTGCCATGCCGGTCGTCAATGGTGGATGATCTACCCAAAACAAGGGTGGCGTTGTTTGTATGCCACATACTTTTATCCGAAATATGGCGCCAATACAACCGATGATTAGATTTTTTCAGAAACTTGGTCGCAGTTCTTTGGACTATCTCCAAGGAATGGGGCACATGTTTATCTTTTTAGTGTCCACAATCATCCATATATTCAAGCCGCCTTTCAGGCCCTATAATCTGTTAAAGCAGATTCACTTTATCGGTATTCGATCCCTTTTTGTGATCGTATTAACCGCCGCGTTTGCCGGAATGGTTCTGGGGTTGCAAGGTTACTACACCCTCTCCCGCTTTGGTTCCGAAGGTCTGCTTGGACCTGCTGTGGCCCTCTCCATCATACGGGAGTTAGGGCCGGTACTTTCCGCGCTGATGGTGACCGGGCGGGCCGGGTCGGCTCTTACGGCTGAACTTGGCATCATGCGTATCCGCGAGCAGATGGATGCCCTGGAGACCATGGGGATCCACCCTCTCAAATCCCTGCTAGCTCCCAGAGTGGAAGCGGGCCTGATTGTGTTGCCGCTCCTCAACGTCATCTTCGACGTAATCGGAATTTTTGGCGGCTATCTGGTAGCGGTTCATCTACTTGGTCTCAGCAGCGGCACCTACTTTGGTGGTATTGAGAACGCCGTGGAGGTGAAAGACATCCAGGTGGGGCTGATCAAATCGCTCTGTTTCGGCATGCTGATCACCTGGGTCTGTACCTATAAAGGCTATTTTACTCAACGCGGTGCCGAAGGGGTCAGCCAAGCCACCACCTCTGCGGTGGTCACCAGCTCGGTATTGGTGCTGGTTTTTGACTATTTCATCACCTCCGTTATGCTCTAGACCGTCCGTTCTACCGCAGGTGCCGGATACCCTATACTGTTCGGCCCAATGAACGTCGCCCTTGAGTTATTTTTGATGGAAGGACTGTACACGTGCCGTCACAACAACCCTCTGCCACCGATTCCAACCCGGCTTCGTTCCCCTATGGTCGCGTCGGCACCCTGCTGCTGGACGCCGGTCGAGTCACGGAATCTCAGATTCGCGAGGCGCTCGGTGAAACCCCCGATGAAGATGAGCGCAGCCTGGTGGGCGAAAAGCTGGTTCAGTGCGGTCTGCTGACCCAGCCGGAGCTGTTAAAATTTCTTTTTGATCAGCTTACTAAAGAGCGTGAAGCGTATCAGAAAAACCCCATCTCAGAGCCGGTGATCCGCTTTCGGGGGTTGGAGAAGACCCTGGATGGGCGAAAAATTCTCGATGGGGTGGATTTGGAGATCCCGCTTGGTAAGATCACCGCCATCCTCGGCGTCAGTGGCGGCGGTAAGACCGTGACCCTGAAGCATATGATCGGATTGATGAAGCCTGAGGCGGGTGAGGTGGAGGTGGATGGTCAGGTGCTGGGCTCTCTCGCTCCAAAAGAGCTGAACAAGCTGCGGACCCGCTTCAGCATGCTGTTTCAGGGTGGTGCGTTGTTCGACTCTTTGAATGTGGCTGATAATGTTGCCTTTCCCCTCCGGGAGAAGACCAAGCTGAAAGAGGATGTGATTCAGCGGCGGGTTAACACCTGTCTTAAACAGGTCAATCTCGGCAAGATGGGCTTTAAATTTCCTGATGAGTTGAGTGGCGGAATGATGAAACGCGCCGCGCTGGCTCGGGCCATGGTCACCAACCCGGAGATTTTGTTGCTGGATGAGCCGACAGCCGGGTTGGATCCCATCATTGAACGCTCGATTCACCACCTGATTTGCGATACCTATCTCCGTTTTCGTTACACCATGGTGCTTATCAGCCACTCGGTACCGGAAATTTTTCGCTGGAGCCATCATGTGGTTGTATTGCACCAGGGTAAGGTGCTGGAGGCTGGTCCATCCATCGATATTGCCAACTCCGATAACCCGGTTATCCGACAATTCCTCACTGGATCCCTGGAAGGTCCAATCAAGGTGATTTAGAATTCCGCCGTTCAGGTGATAAGGAGCGAACAAAATGCGCAGCATCAAACTTGAAATTGCCGTCGGACTTTTTGTCTTTGCCGGGATTCTGGCCCTTGGCTGGCTCTCCGTGAAACTGGCTCGTATGGAGCTGGTAGGTGGCAACTATATTCCCATTCATGTGCAGTTTACCTCGGTATCCGGTCTTAAGAGCGGTGCCAATGTAGAGATTGCAGGTGTCGGCGTTGGGCGTGTAGACTCCATAGATCTGGATAAGGATGATTACGAGGCCCGCGTTATTCTGAAGATTGACAAAGGGGTACCCATTCAGGAAGACGCGATCGCATCAGTAAGAACCAAGGGGTTGATTGGAGATCGCTACATCAAGATTACCCCGGGGGCCTCTGATGTGGTTCTCAAGGCTGGCGATAAGCTGATACAGAATGAACCAGCTATCGATTTTGAAGAACTGATCAGTCAGTTCATCCATGGAAGCATCGAGTAGATAGGAGAAGGATGCTCATGCGCCGCACCACACGACAGACACGACTGGCGGTAGTGACCCCGTTTGTGTCTCTGGTTTTTATGTTGCTGGCAGTTCCGCTGATGGCAGGCGAGGCCACGCGTCAAATTCAGACCACTGTTGAGACGGCTCTTAAAATCCTACAGGATAAGGATTTT
>JADFWT010000137.1 GCA_015233785.1 Magnetococcales bacterium | reverse complement strand
TCGCCCCAGTCCAGCAAGTTCTCTCACCTTGCTTTTGTGAGCCGCCACCAGTATGGCCCCGGCGCAGAAAAACAGGGTGATCTTGCCGAAGGCGTGCATGGCGATGGGCATGCTGCCGCCCACTCCCCCGGCCCCAGCCCCAAGCATGGCGCCGAGCACCACGTAGCCAAGTTGGCTCACCGTCGAGTAGGCGAGCCGGGCCTTGAGGTTATCCTTGGTCATGGCGACCAGAGACGCCGCGACGATGGTAAAGCCGGCCAAGTACATCAGCCACTGCGCCTGGGCCAGAGAGCCGATCAGATCTATGCCAAACAGGTAGACCGACACCTTCATGACGGTAAAAACGCCAGCCTTCACCACTGCAACGGCGTGCAGCAAAGCAGATACAGGTGTGGGGGCCACCATGGCTGCCGGCAGCCAACGATGGAACGGCATCAGCGCAGCCTTACCTGTGCCGAGCACGTAGAGAAGCAGAAGCGCCCCCAGGATTTCAGGTGAGGCCTTGCCGGCCAGAATGCCGCCAGGAACGAAATCCAGGGTTCCCACCAGGTGCCAAGTCCAGATCATGGCCATCAACATCAGAGCTACCGAGGTTCCCATCAGGATGCCCAGGTAGACCCGTCCAGCGCGCATTGCCTCCCCGGTGCCGGCGTGGGTAACCAGGGGATAGGTGGCCACGGAAAGGACTTCGTAGAAGAGAAACAGGGTGAGCATGTTCCCCGCGAGGGCGATGCCCATGGCGGCGAATATGGAGACGGCAAAGGCGACAAAGAAACGCGTCTGGTGTTTCTCACCGTGGCCACGCATGTAGCCAATGGCGTAGATGGTGGTTACCGGCCATAGAAAACTGGCCACCAGAGCGAAAATGATTCCCAGAGGCTCCGGGGTGAGCGCCAGAGCCAATCCAGGCAACGGTTCGGCCAATACAAAGGTGGGAGCGTTATTGAAATCCAGCAGGGAGGTCAGGCGCGCCACCAGTCCGGCCAGGATCACGCCGGTGGTAATGGAAATTCCCTCCCGCAGGTTGGGGGCGTGGCGGGCCAGGGCCACCCCAACGGCCCCGATCAGGGGAAGGGCGAGGATCCAGGGCAACAATTGGGCGGCACTCATGGGGCGCCTCCAAGCAGAGCGGCGGAAGCACGTGTGGCAATGCCGAGGGAGAGGTCGGTGTGGATGCCAAACCAGATATTGGCCGCCGCCAACACCCAAACCGGCAGCACAAGAGAAAGGGGAGCCTCACTCACATCTCCCGCCTGGTCAATTCCCTGCGAGGCAGGCTTGATAAAATAGGCCGCCTCCACCACACGCCAGACGTAGATCAGAGCAAGAATGCTACCCACCAATACCACCACCGCCACTGGCCAAAGATTCTGCTCCAAGGTGGCGGTCACCAGAAACCACTTACTAATGAAACCAGCGGTGGGCGGCACGCCGATAAGGCTCAGACCACCGATCACGAACCCCGCCATTGTCCAGGGCATCTTGTAGCCCAGACCGTGAAAATCCTGGATGCGCGCGGAGCCGATGCGATAGACCACCGCCCCCAGAGCAAGGAACAGGGCCCCCTTCATCAAGGCGTGGTTGAACAGGTGCAGGATCGAGGCGGTGACGCCGGTAGTGTTGGCCAAGCTGATGCCGAGCACGATGTAGCCGATTTGCGCCACACTGGAATAGGCCAGCATGCGTTTGACATTCTCCTGGAACACAGCCACCAGGGAGGCAAAGAGAATTCCTATCAGGCCCAGCGCCATTAACAACAGATCGAGAGGCACATCCCCCAGAGCGAACTCCAGGCCGAAGATGGTGAACAGGAAACGCAGCAGAGCGTAAACAGCCACTTTAGAGGCAGTGGCCGCGAGCAGGGCGCTTACAACAGACGGGGAGTAGGCGTAAGCGTCAGGCATCCACATGTGCAGAGGAAAAAGAGCCAGCTTCAGTCCCAATCCCACCACGATGAAGGCGAATGCGGCCCGCACCATGCGGGTGTCTGCCACCTCCGGCAAGCGCTCCGCCAAGTCCATCATGTTGAGGGTCCCGGTCATCATGTAAAGAAAACCGACACCGATGATAAAGAAGGTGGCGCCAATAGTGCCCATCACCAGATACTGAAAAGCGGCGGTAAGGGCGCGCCGGTCCCTGCCCAAGCTGATCAATGCGTAGGAGGCCAGAGAGGAGATCTCCAAAAAGACGAAAAGGTTGAAGGCGTCTCCGGTGACTGTGATGCCCGCGAGCCCCGCCACCACAAGCAGATAGGCGGCAAAAAAGGGAACGCGGCGCTCCGCTGTGATCTCCTTCTCTACGCTTTGGCGGGCGAAAACCAACACCAGAGCGGCGATCGCGACGACAATGAGCAACACGTAGGCGCCCATCAGGTCAATACGATACTCGATGCCCCAGGGGGGCGCCCAGTTGCCCAGCCGGTAGCTCACCGGACCTTCCACCGAGACGCGCTGAAGCAGCGCGGCAGTAGCGGCCAAAGTGACCCAGCAGGCAACGGTGGCAATGGCCCATGCCCGGCCGAATCCACCCAGCAACAACACCAGAGGCGTCGCAAGCAGAGGCAGGATGACCACCAGCACAGGGAGGTTGTCCATCAGGCTCATCCTTCCCCCTTTTCATCAGCTGGCTGCGCCATGGCGTGGATCTCTTCTTCCTCCACCGTGCCGTAGCTTTCACGGATACGCACCACCAGAGCCAAGCCTACGGCGGTAGTGGCTACCCCCACCACGATGGCGGTGAGAATCAGCACGTGGGGCAGTGGGTTGGAGTAGATCTCAACCCCGGGGGTCTGGATCGGCGGAGCGCCATCGGCCACCTTGCCCATGCTGATGTAGAGAATGAAAACAGAGGTCTGAAACAGGCTCAGTCCTACCAGTTTTTTTACCAGATTGCCTTGGGCTATGACGACGTAGAAGCCCGCCATCATCAGGAAGATCGCAACCCAGTAGTTGTAATGCCCGATTTCGATCACTGCTGCCGCCTCCTTCCGGAAAAGGCGTAGAAGATGATCAGCACCGTCGAAAAGACGGTGAGCCCCACCCCTGCCTCCACTAGCAGAACACCCAGATGCTGGCCGTGAACCGGATCATCAGCCAAAGCCGAGTAATCCAGGAAAGGATGTCCGGCGAACAGGCTGAAGACCCCCACCCCGCCGTAGATCAATACGCCAATCGCAGCGATACGGGTGAGCCAGACGGTGGGAAGCACCTTGCGAAGATTCCCCTCGCCGAAGACCAAATCGTAGAGCACAAAGCCGGTCGCGACGATCACGCCCGCCTGGAAACCGCCGCCAGCGCCAAAATCCCCGTGCATCTGCACGTAGAGACCGAACAGCAGAATGAATGGCAGTAACAACTTGACCATTACCCTGAGCACCATATGCCGACCCATGGCGGAGACGTTGTGCTGGATTTCCGGTCCACTCTGAATCCCCAGAAGCAGCAGCACCGCCAGTCCGGCGGTGAGAATAACCACCGTCTCGCCAAGGGTGTCGTGGCCCCGGTAACTGGCCAGCACAGCCGTGACCATGTTGGGCATGCCGACCTCTACTGGCCCCTGCTCAATGTAGCGAGGAGCCACGTGCGTGTGGGCCGGCGCATTGGGGTCGCCAAAATTGGGGGCGTCCAGAGTGCCGTAAATCAGGGCCGCCCCGGTGACCCCCACCACAAGCAGAGCTATGGCGGGGTGACGTGTAGGTCTTTGTTGGCTGCCCACCAAGCGCAACGCGGAAAGCATCAGCACGGTGGTTACACCTGCCCCCACCGCCGCTTCAGTAAAGGCCACATCCACCGCATCCAGGTCCATGAAGAGCCCAGCAGTGAGAAAACTGTAAATGCCCGTGAGCATGGCGATGGTAAATAAATTCCGTTGCTTGATCACCGCAATGGCGACCATCACCAGCAAGAAGAGCAGAACTATGTTGATTAGCTGTTCGATGACTCGTCCTCCCGGTTATTCGACTCGCTGTCGCCCGTTTGCAGCTTGGGGTCACCGGACAGCACCGGCTTGCTGCCGTGGTGCAATGCGCCTTTGGCCAAGGCGTGGGCGGCGGTGGGGCCGGTGATGAGCACGAACAACAGAACATACAGAGCCTTGACAAGATCGAGCCAATTGTCGAGTTGCAGCATCAGGCCGATCAATAAAAGCGGCGTGGCCAGGGTTTCGGTGACGCTGGCGGCGTGAACCCGAGTGAAAAAATCGGGGAAACGCAGCACCCCAACCCCGCCAGTGATGCAGAGCCCTCCCCCCACCAGGAAGCAGAACCAACTCAGGATTTCCAGAGAGGCGGCCATCAGCTTTTTCCCCCCGCGTCAGAGGCTTCGTCCAGATCCTCGCTGGGCACCTCCTCCGGGTCCACGTATTCGAAGAAGCGCATGATGGCTATGGTGCCAACGAAGTTGAGCATGGCGTAGAGCAGGGCAACGTCCAGGAAGCTGGTCCAGGAGAGAGCGTGGCCACCAATGGCGATAAGAAGAACCGTCTTGGTGCCGAAGACGTTGGCGGCCAACATGCGGTCATAAATCGTAGGCCCCATGAAGGCGCGGATCAGGGAAAGCACCATGGTGACCAGAATTGCGATGACAGCTGCGGTATACATAGCGATCAGATCCCCAACTTGCGCACCCGGCGCTCCATCTCGCCCCGGCGCAAATCCTCAATCCCTTCCTCCGACAGGCTGTGCACCATGAAATGGTCGTCCTCCACGTCGGTGGTGAGGGTGCCGGGGGTGAGCGTAATGGAGTTGGCGTAGGTGGTCTTTTCCAGTGGCGTACTGACGGTGGTGTCGAGACGCACCCAGACCGGGGCCAGGGGCATGTTGGGGTCCCAAATGCGGCTCGCCACGTCGATATTGGCCTTCACGACCTCCTTGAAAAGCCAAAAGCTATAGCCGATTACCCGCAGGGTAACATGGATGACGAATGGCTCCCCATCAATCCGATCAATGCGCCACATGAACCAAACAACGACGGCGACCGAGCCGCCTCCCAGGGAGAGCAATAGGGGGGTGTAATGCCCTGAGAGCAATAGCCAGAACACCCCGAGGATCAACAAGATATAGGCGTAATACCTATCCATGCATCAGACTCCTGTCATCCGAATCATGGGAGTTTAATTCTTCTCCGTGAACTAAAATACCCCGAACCGCGCAACATTAAAAGGGGGAGCCTGACGGAAAAGAGGAACTCTACGAAACTGCTAAAAAAAAAGTCGGATCCGGGTATTCGGATCAGCCTTGGGCGCCTCTTTGGGGTCTCCTGAAAAAAGTTGGCTCGGCCACCATAGCCCCCATTGATGGGGCGGCAGAAAGACGGTTTCGCGTGAAACATAAAATATCCTAACAATTCAAACGGATAAAAGGTACGTATCTGTCCGGAATATAAACATCCATTTTCAACGACATGCGGTGTACTGATGGGATAGTTCGTTTCACTCCAAAACGGCCTCGTGATGGGTTCACCAGGGATTGATCAAACGTAAGCGCCAAAAGAACCCCATCACTCGGGAGGGATGGCCATTGGTGACAAGTCCTGGTTGAGATTCCAGGGCAGGAGCCTTTCGAACTCCTCCACGGTCGTTGCGGAGGGGATGCGTTCGAATACATGCCGCAGGTAGGCGAAGGGTTCGTGGCCGCCAGCCTTGAGTCCCCCGCAAAAAGTCCCTCTGGAATCGAGCCTGATCCGTGCCCGCAGGCGATAAATTTGGCATCATATTCTTCGAATTAATCAATGATACCAAGTGGATGCACAGACCATGTTTCGCGAGATGGACCGTCAGATCAGCTTGGATGAGGCCCACTTCTGGATGCCGGAGGGGCATCGGGAAGAATTGGAGCGGAGTTGGCCGCACATCTTTCGCACCCAGGTTCTGGGAATGATCCCGGAGACCCAGTTTGCCGGTTTGTACCATGCCAGTCAGGGGCGGCCCAACATCCCGGTGGCCATTCTGGTCTCCCTGTCGGTCTTGAAGGATATGTTCGACCTGACCGACGAAGCCTTGATGGGTTCCTTCCGGTTCGACATGCGCTACCACTACGCCCTCGGG
>JADFWT010000136.1 GCA_015233785.1 Magnetococcales bacterium | reverse complement strand
TCCATCAACATAAGCCGCCGGGTGTAGGCCAGCGCCTGCTGAAGCTGCTTGGAGCGGTGTTCGTGGAATTTAGCCAACCGTTCGCAGGACTCCGCGCACCCCTCCTCTTCCAGTAGCATCTCCCAGATTGCCACGGCCTTGGACCATCTTTCGGCCCGTATCTGCCAGCGTGCCAGTTCCAATTGGCCATCGTGGTCCAGCGCCTTGGGGGTTTTTGTTAAGAGCTGCCAGCCAAGCGCCTCCTGGCCGCGATTTTTGAAGCTGCGGGCCATGCGGGCACAGTGGGCATCAAACGTGGTGGGGTTCTGGAACACCTGATCCAGCATCGGAGCCAGAGCCGCTAGACCGAGAATATCCAGGGCATTGTGTTTCACCACCCGGCGAATCTGGCTGGTATCGCCCCACTGTAGAAGTTTGCGCCACACCTCCGGCACCTGGGCACCCGGCAGATCATCTTTGCGTCTAAATCGGAGCAGCCAGCGCTCTGCGGTACCCAAGCGGCAGTCGGGCCAGCGGTTACGAAAGGCCGTCCGGGTCGGGGAGAGTAGATCCAGATGGGGTAGATACTCCAGCGGGTTCTCTAGCTCCGCCAGCCGATAGCGGGCCGAAAGAAGTGGCATATCGAAGGCGCGACCATTATAGCTCACCACAAGGCCACACTCGGCACACCAGCGCCGAACCGCCTTGAGCATGGCCGTTTCAGCAGCAAAAGTGGTGATCAGAAAGATGGTCACCCGAAAGGTATCGCTCTCAAAGCGTCCCAGCCCGACCTGGAATGCCACCGTGCCCACGCCACCTGCCAAACCACTGGTCTCGGTATCCAGATAGAGTGCTGGGGCGGTGGTTTGTTGGGCATTTATCTCCGGGGGGATATAGCTGGCATGGCGACTGAACGGCACCAAGGGGGCGGACCCAATACGAAAGCCAAGGGGGTAGTTTCGGTCGATGCGAAACAGGCCATCTCCCAGGCGCTCACCCCCCAATAGCTTAGCCAGTTTAGTCTCGTCAATGGGTACTGGTCTGCCGCGGCCTTGGCTGAGAGGCGGGGCCGAGAGATCTCCATAGGAGAGGTGGGAATGACTGCTACGCAGTAGACGACGCAGGGTTTGGCCCAGTTGCGCCGGTTTATTCGAGATTTTCTGATGCTGGAGAGGCGGGGATTCCGGCGGATCCGTGTGCTGGCTGGGTTGGGGGGCGTGCCTCTTTGCAGGGTGTGGGGTGGCGGCTGGTACGGCACCTGCCTGTTGGCGAAGCGCGCCCAAACGCTGTTTTAATCCCCGCGCCACGACGCTTACCGCTCCGCGAAGCAGGAGAGCACCAGACGGGCCGCCTGTTTGGCACTCATGGCGTCCCGTTCGGGGGCGCTACGGATGGGGCCGACGCAGGCCGGGCAGCCGGTCTGGCAGGGGCAGCCGTCGATGAGCGCTTCGGCCTCAAGCACTAGTTCGCGTCCCAGATTAAACAGCGCCGGGGCCAGTCCCACACCGCCGGGATAGTTGTCGTAGAGGTAGACCGTGGGCTGAAACTCCGCCCCGGCTAGATTGGGATCCATATCCACCCCCTCTGCATCCATTAACCCCCCACGGCCATCCTTATCCAGCGCTGCAGACCATTCGGAGACCCCCTCATCGCCGACGCTTTGGCCAAGATCCCGCCGGTCGGCCATCACCCGGATAGCCGCCACGGTGCGCAGGGTATAGGCGGCCCCAAGAAAGCCGTCTAGAGCTCGCCAGCGATCCGGGAACAGCGCTTCCAGATCCTTGGCACGGGCTTGCCACCAGACGGCGGTAGTATGCATCTCCTGATCCGGCAGGTGGATATGCCCATAGCCGATATTCTCGTGGGTGTAGTAACGAATCTTCTTGAATCCCGCTACCCGCCGCACCAGATGAACTTCCCCATGGCTCCGTTCGCCACGGGCGGTATCGGTGGCATCAAATTGGTCCAGTACCTTGAGGCGGGTGTAGTCGATGGCGTCGGTGTAGTAATCCACCTCGGTGGGGCGTACAAAGGCTTTGCGACCCTCCCAATCCAGCCGTTCCACCTGATAGGGGCGGGACTGGACCATATAGATGGCCTGCTCATAGAGGGTCATGGCGGCGGCGGGATAGTCCACCTCGGCAATGACGCGGCGTCCCCCCTGACTGCTGTCCACCACCACAAAGTTGCCCTCGGAGATGGAGCGCAGAGAGACCGAGTTGGCCGGGTAGCTGTCGGCAATCCAGCGCCAGTGCTTCCCCTCCCGGTGCAACAGTCCCTCTTCGGCCAGATACTCCAGAAGTTCGGTAATCTCACTACCGCCGAATCTATCTCCCTGTTTGAAAGGGAGCTCGAAGGCCGCGCATCGTACATGGTCCAGGAGAACCAACACCTGATCAGGGTCGATGCGAGCCTGCTCCGGGGAGCGCTCTTTGAGGAACTCCGGCTGGGTCATGATGAACTGGTCCAAGGCCTCGCTGGTGGCCACCAACACCCCCAGCGCCGGTCGTTGTCGCCGTCCGGCCCGGCCAAAGCGCTGCCACACTCCGGCAATGGAGCCGGGATAGCCGTTCAGCACACAGACATCCAGCGCGCCAATGTCCACGCCCAACTCCAGGGCCGAGGTGGCCACCACGCAATCGACGCTCCCTTCCCGTAACTGGGCTTCCGTGCGGCGTCGTTCGGTGGGTAGATAGCCGCCGCGATAGGCTGCAATGCGCGGGGCGTGTCGTGGATCCCGGTCGAAGCGGTCTTTCAGGTACTTGGTCATCACCTCCACCATCAGCCGGGTACGGGAGAAGACGATGGTGCGCAGACCGGCGTCCACCGCTTGCTTGGCGATGCGGGAGGTTTGCGAGCGGGCCGAGGCGCGAAGTCCCAGATCAGGATTGATCACCGGCGGGTTCCAGAGCAGTACATGGCGTTCCCCTTGGGGTGCGCCGTTGCCGGTAAGTTGGGTCACTTTGTCGCCCACCAGCCACTGGGCCAGCTCACCGGGGTTGGCGATGGTGGCCGAGCAGAGAATAAAGATCGGTTCCGAGCGATAGAAGCGGCAGATGCGTCGCAGACGCCGCAGCACATTGGCCATATGCGAGCCGAACACCCCCCGGTAGACATGCATCTCATCGATCACTACATAGCGTAGATTTTCAAAGAATTGCGCCCACTTGGTGTGGTGCGGAAGGATGCCTTGGTGGAGCATGTCGGGGTTGGAGACGATGATATCGCTACGGGTCCGTACGGCCCGTCTGGCATCGGCGGGGGTATCGCCATCAAACACATCGGCCCGCACTGAGAGATCTCCCAATCGCCCCAGATCGTGAATCTCGGCCATCTGGTCTCGTGAGAGCGCCTTGGTGGGGAACAGATAGAGTGCTTTAGCCCGGTCCGTGAGTACGGCATGCAGAACCGGCAGGTTGTAACAGAGGGTCTTACCGGAGGCGGTGGGGGTGACCACCACCATGTTTTTTCCGGCCTGCACCGCTTGCCACGCTTGGGCCTGATGGCTGTAGAGCTTGGGAATACCTCGTTTAATCAGTGCATCGCGCAGGGCCGGATGAAGGGCGTCCGGTAGCGCCTCATACACACCGTTCCGGGCTGGAACGGTCCATTGTGCGGCAATGCGGGCAGCATAACGGCGCTCCAGCTCCCCTTTGAGAAGGGTCACGGGATCCGGAGCACCGTCCATCCACCCGGCGGGGTGGTCAGCGGGGACCGATGGGCTTCGGTCCCCTGCTGGATCTATAGCGCTATGCATGCGCCGTGCTGGACTCATCCGCCGAAGATCTTCTCGAATTTGGCCAGCATCTCGTCAAAGAAGGATTTCTTCTCATCCATGGACTTGCCCGCCTCATCGGCCATGGCCATTGACTTGTCCAGGGTCTCTTTAAGAAAGCCGTCTGCCTTGGAGGTGGAGTCTTCCAGGGCCTTGCGTCCCTCTTCCATTTTGCCCAATCCCTGATCGACCACGCTGTCGAGTTTGCCTTTGGCATCCTCTTCGTTACAGCCGCTCATGGTTAATCCCAAAGCCAGCAGTGCAGCCATCCAATATTTTCCGTTCATCGGTCATTTCCCCCTGTAATGGTGATGTATTGTTAATGGATGATCGGGTTCGAAACGGCGTACGGTGCGTCGTCATGCTCCGGGCGCTATCTATTCACCGGATGATCATCATTTCCTTTATGTGTCCACTACCATACTCTAAATTCATGAGGTTGAAAAACAGGCGACTTTTTATGACCCTCCAGAGTCTATGATAGCTGCTTGTTGGGCGTCTTGGTATGGAAGGCCGTTCTTGGGTGTTTATTGTTGAGTGTGATGTACTATTTTACAAATTATAACAATATGATATTCCACTAGTCTAGAATTTAGTAGAGGTTGGGTTACGACGGTGAAGATGCGCTGGAAAATAGTCGTTATTGTAACGGTTATCTCCCCCCTGTGGTCGCGGCCGTCCCAAGGGGAGAGCTGGGCACGTCGTGATCTGTTGATCCAGAGGCAGGGTGCTCAGAAGGAAGTGTTTAGCCCTTTCTATCCGAGAGGTCATACGTCCTCTCCTTTCCCGGATCAGGATGGCGACGGCATCGCCGACCGGCAGGATTTCTGCCCGGAGAGTCCTAAAGGGGAGATTGTCGATGAGGAAGGGTGTGCGCTGGATGCGGATCGGGATGGGGTGATGGGTGGGGCCGACGCCTGTCCCCATTCTCCTCAAGGTGTGTTGGTGGATGAGTGGGGCTGCTGGGAGCCGGGAGCGCTCTATTTTGATGCCGATGCCACCCATGTCTCAGAGCGCCACTGGCCGATTCTCAATGAGCTGGCCGAGGTGATGTTGGTCCATGAGGATTTGACGCTGCATATCAGTGGATACAGTGATGGAAGCGGTTCCGAATCCTCCAGTGGATGGCTCTCTATCGGGCGTGCCAATGAGGTTCAGAAGTATCTGATAGGTAAAGGGATCAGCGCCGGTCGGCTCACCGTTATCGGCCAAGGGGTTATGGCCACCCAGGATGCGCTTCGGCCAGCTTCCGATCAGCCTGCCCTAAATCGACGGGTGGAGCTTAGTTTGCGTCAGTAGTGTGATGAAAACGATCTCAATCGTCGAAGGCGTGGGTGCTGGAGCCAAATACCGACTCTGCCGCCTCCATGGCTGTCTCCGACAGGGTTGGATGAGGGTGAATACTGAATTGAAGATCCTCCACCGTCGCTTCCATCTCCACCGCCAGCACCCCTTCGGTGATCATCTCTGCCGCACCGGGACCGACGACGCCCATGCCCAATATCTGCTTGGCACCCTTCTCCACGATCAACTTGGTTAAACCTTCAGGACAGTTTTGCATCAATGCCTTCGCAGAATAACGCCATGGGATACATGAGGTTTTGATGTTAAACTTTTGACGTTTCGCCTCTTTTTCGGTGATACCGCACCAAGCAATCTCCGGGTCGGTGTAGACCACCATGGGGATGGCCCACGGCTCGAAATAACGTTCACGCCCCGAGATGACATCCACTGCAAGCTTGCCTTCGTAGGCGGCCTTGTGGGCCAGATGCGGAGGGCCGGTGATATCTCCTACGGCAAAAATGTGCGACAGGGAGGTCTTGCGCTGGGAGTTGACCCGAATGGAGCCATGTCCATCAATATCAATCCCAATTCCCCTGAGATTAATCCCATCGGTGTTGCAGGTGCGGCCAATGGTGACCAGGATCGTGTCAAAAGAGCGCGTCAGTCTCTTCTTGCCGTGTCTAAATGTGATGGAGATCTCATCTTTCTCCTCCTTTACACTACGTACCTCACTGTCTAACCAGAGATTATCCAGAGATTTTTTCAGGCGGGGCTCCACCACGCGTTTCAGGTCCTTGTCCACCTCCCGGAGCAGAGCAGGACTCTTTTCCAACAGGCTCACCTTGGAGCCCAATGCCATGAAGAGCGTTGCCAACTCCAACCCCACGTGACCACCTCCCACCACCGCTATCGGCTTTTTTGCGTACTTTAGCAAGAATACGTTGATGAAGCAGAACGTTATCCTTGACCAGTTCAAGTAGTTCCTGACGTTTCAGCAGTTCAAGATAGGTTTCAGCCGACTGACCAACAACGGTTTCAGCAGCCCGGTTAAAGCCCTGTACGGCAGATTCATAGGTAGCCTTA
>JADFWT010000135.1 GCA_015233785.1 Magnetococcales bacterium | reverse complement strand
ATATAATGTTTTAAATAGATCTATATATTCTACCAATTGGACAAAAGCATGCCCTGGGAAACGGTGCGAGAGTTTGCCAAGCGGCAGCAGTTGTCGCTATCGGCAGTCTACAAGCAGATCAAAGCCGGTCGGCTGGAGGCACAAAAAGAGGCGGGACGGCTACGGGTTCGAGAAGCTGAAGAGAAGCCCGCCCTCCTCCCTTTTCGCGCCGGTGTGGCCACCCCCCTCTCCGAACCTGGCCGCGATCCCAAGTCCCGCTTCAAGGTTGGCGACTGGATCCAGGTGGAGAGCGCCGAGGGGGGTACGGCACGGGTGGTGCGTGTCGTCTCCTGGGATGGCGCCCTGCTGCGCGGCCTCTGCGCCTGGGAGGGTCAGCTTCTAGAGATTTCAGCAGCGCTGCTGGTGCGCTCTCTGGTGACCCGCCTCTCCGGTCATCTGGGGCGCATCGCCCAAAATGTGGATATCACCCTACCAGACACACTCGCCAGGCGGCGCGCCCTCACCACACTTCAAACCGCCGCCCTCACCGCCACCCATGCCGACGGTGCACTCTCCGTACCCCACCCGGAGAGCTTCACGCAGACCATCCTGCCGCATCAGATCACCTACCGAACCCGGTTCTGGATCAACTTGGACAGACCCCATCCCGAAAGAGCACGCCGATATGTGATGGATCACCTGCTGGAGCAGTTGGAGCAGGCCCAAACCTCTACACCGCCGGATGCAGATACCCATCACATGCGAGCATATCGCCGCTGGATCGACCTGCTGGACCAAAAGGATGTCATGCTCTTTTTGGGACGACTCCCCCTGATGCAGAAGCTGGATCGACTTACCCGCACCCTGCTGGCCGAAGCGCTCACGCCACGTCGTCTAAGCGTGGGAGAGGCACTTCATGGAGGACGGGGCACCGCCCGCCGCTTGATAGTGGTCGCCGAAGGTGCATTAGAGGCGATGCCTCCCCATCAGACGGTGCCGATTCCCGCTTCGGGGCATGGCATCTGGGTGGGACCAGGGGCTTGGCTGGGGCTGGTGGCGGCGCTGAGAGGAAGACCCGATGCACGGGAGTGGCGGGCTGCGACTGAGGTCACCCTTCTGGAAATTCCCCTAAAAGGCGTGCTGATGCTGGCCTGCCGTACGCCGCAACTGGCCTCCCTACTCATCGCTCGCTGGTCGGAAGAAGAGACGTTTCATGATCTGGTTCACCCTGGCATCGATATGGGCTGGCACGCTTGGCAACATGCCGTCTCTGAGCGGGCCTCGGCACGTTACGACCAGCTTCACCAGCACCAAAGCACGCTGGAACGCCATCTGTTGGAAGAACGACGCAAACAGGGCGAACGGCGCACCTGCCCGTCAGAGACCATTCCCGGCGGTGTGGAGCGTCGCTGCGGTCTCGACCGACGAGAGGATGCCTCCAGCTATTTCGTCACCCATCGCGCCTTTGAGGTGGGACGACGATTCTCCGGGAAGCCCAAGTAGTGTGACCCCCGCTGATCTTCCGTCTGAAGCCCACGATTGCGTTCAAGGTACGATAATCCACGTGGGTTGTGTAAAATATTGAAAATGCAATCTGTCTGTCCTATGATCAAATGGCGTCTGTGTTACGGGGGGAGATGCATGGACCACTGGCCCACGCAAGCCAGTATGCAAAAGGCATAAAGAGGAACAGATCTCTTGGGCACATTAACAGACAACTCAGTAAGCATACACTTTCTTGGGGTCGGCTCCGCATTCACCACCTCGGATTACTACCAATCCAACCTACTGCTCACAGCCAACAACGGCCATGCCATGTTGGTAGACTGCGGATCGGATGCCCGTTTCTCTTTACGCGACTGGAGTGCGCAACAGGGTCAACCCCCACCACTGATTCATGCCGTCTACATCTCTCATCTGCATGCCGATCATATCGGAGGGATGGAGTGGCTGGCGTTCAACACCTATTTTAATCCCAACGCACCCAAGCCGATCCTGTTTGGCGTGAAGAGCATGCTGGATGATCTCTGGAATAAATCCTTACGAGGAGGATTGGAGTATATCGGCGAAAAGGTGATGGAACTTTCCGACTACTTTGAGGTTCGGGAGGTAAAGCCGGATCTCCCGTTTGAGTGGGAGGGCGTCACATTTACGCCTATCAAACTGCTCCACGTAAACAACGCCAAACATAAAGTATACAGTTACGGACTTATCATTCAGGGAGCCGATATCGATACTTCGTACCTGTTTACTTCGGATACTGTATTTGACGACACCCTTAAAGAAATACTTACGACGTGGATATCAAAAGTCGGATATATTTTTCAAGAGGTCGAGACCGTCCCTTTTCGCACAGGCGTCCACCCCCATTACGAAGATCTATGCACCCTTGATCCAGCCATTCGCAAAAAAATGTGGCTCTACCATCACAGCCCTGACCCTCCCTACGCCCCCGAGAAGGACGGCTTTATGGGATTCATCCACAAGGGAGACCGCTTCCCGATCCGCCTGACCAAGGCGTAGATGTCAAGGCCCGTGAAGATCACCACCCCGTCAATGATTCCGGCATGGCGATGAAGACGCTGCATGTCCAGGAAACCCCATATAGAGGTAGGTCTTGTGTCTGTTAAACCCTTATCGATTCGCATTATCTTCCTATTGA
The DNA here is from genome assembly GCA_015233785.1 of Magnetococcales bacterium. GTDB lineage: Bacteria > Pseudomonadota > Magnetococcia > Magnetococcales > JADFWT01 > JADFWT01. The sequence goes on along the minus strand of JADFWT010000135.1, from coordinate 3,533 downwards.
TTGTGGTATTGGCGTCCTGTAGCCATCCCGGTAAGAAGATTCTTGACGTTGAAGTGGACGACGGATATGTCAGCAGGATGATCGTCCTCGCTGAAACCGATCAACAGGCCACGCAGGTCTCCTTCGTCTACCTTCACGACCGCTATTCAAGACCCGATCTCGGGGACGACAAAGCACTGCTACGAGAACTCAACGAATGGGGCTACCGGGTGGTGGCACCGACCATGCCCTGGGCACGTGATGCCTGGCATATTCCCTATCATTCAAACCGCCAGCTATTGGATCAGGCCGTTGCCGAAGCGGCCCAAGACGGCAAAAAGGTGATCCTCATCGGACGGGCCTTTGGGGGAAGCCATATCCTCGGTTACGGCTCCGACGACCTACCCGAATCCGTGACAGGAATCATCTCCATCACCCCCAACCACTTTGTGCGCGCCTCCGAAGAGATTCAGGCCATCACGCAACTCAGCGTCGCCGAAGCACGTAAGCGTCTCCATAATGGCCAAGGGGATGAACCCACTGTCCTTAGCCAGTTCCATCGGGATGAGCGCTTCTATCAACGCATGACACCCCGCGTCTACCTCTCCTACTACGATCCGTCCAAGGCCCCCGATCTACTGGAAGGAATTACCAATATCCGCAAACCACTGTTGTTGGTAGCCTTTGAAGAGAATCGACTCATGCGCGTGCTGCATCTGGAGCCGCGCTTTGAATCCCTGATGGTCCACGCTCCACAGAACATCCAAAAGAATAGTCGCTATCTGAAAATCTATGACCCCTCCCAGGCAAAAGCACCCAAGATGGCCGATATGGTGATGCAGTGGGTCGTCGCGTTGAACCAAAAAGATCAGCCCCAAACGCAGACCATCAGCCAGGAAAATTGAGAAACTCCTCCAGCCAACGATCCGCCACCAGTACCCCCTTGCGGCGGATGGCGGCGCTCTTCTCGGCACTACGCTGGGTGCGGCGCAGTAACCAGTGGGACCACGGCCCCGCCAACGCCCCGGGTGCGATACGTATTAACACCTGCCACACCCTGCGTAACGGCTTCGGCAGATAGCGCCGGAACAGCTCATCTTCCGGCGAGTAGAACAGCGTCGCACTGCCCGGATCCCCCTGGCGGGAAGCGCGACCATAAAGCTGGCGATCAATGCGCGGTGAATCATTGGGCTCTGCCGCTATCACATGCAATCCCCCCAGCCCTTTCACCTCCTCATCCAACTTGATGTCGGTGCCGCGACCCGCCATGTTGGTCGCCATGGTGATCCGTCCTCGACCCCCCGCCTCCATAACAATCCGCGCCTCCTCTTCGTGACGCACGGCATTTAGAAGCTCGCACGACAGCCCCTCCTCCCGGATACGCGCTGCCAACCTTTCGCTCTCATTGACACTGCGAACCCCCACCAGAACCGGACGGCCTTGGGCGTGAAGACGACCAATCTCCGCCACCATCGCCTCGGTCTTACGGTGCTGATCGGAAAAACAGCGCGGCCGATTCATACGTCGGATACAAGGACGATGGGGGGGAACCGGCAGCGTCGCCAGACCAAAAATCTGCCAAAACTCCACCGCCGCCTCACTGGCCGTGCCACTCAACGCCGCCAGCCTGGGAAACAGGCGAAAAAATTTCTGATAACTGAAGCGCGCCAGCGTCTCTGAAGGGGGGGTAATCTCAACGCCGGCCGTGGCCTCAACAATCTGATGCAACACGATGCCGAAATTGCGATTCGGCATCATGCGGCCACTGAACTCGTCCAGTGGGACTACCTTCTGATCCTGAACCACATAGTGCTCACCCTCTTTGAAATATTCCCGAGCCGTGAGCGCATGACGAATCAACTCCCGGCGACGTTTCTCACCCTGCCACATCCCCGGCAACTGCTGGGAAAGCTGCGCCAACACCTGCTCTCCAGTGCGGGTCAGGCGGACTTCCCGGTATCTGCGCTGCAAAGTATAGTGAACCCCGCGCTCCAACGATTCCGACACACGCAGCGCCTGCTGAGCCGCCTCCACCAACAACTCATTCTCCCGAGGGGCCGAAATGATCAACGGCGTCACCGCCTCATCAATCAACACGCTGTCCGCCTCATCCACCAGCGCCAAACCCAGCCCACGCAAAACCGGCCCATTGCTCTCCGGCTGACCGCCGCGCAGAAGATGCAGAATGACACGCTTCTCCTCGGTCACATGCGCCCCCATCTTCAACTGATCGCGTAAAAAATCTCCCAACAACTCCTTGCTGGTGGTATAGACCACCGATGCACGATAGTGACTCTGACGTTGATGATGGGCAATGCTCTCGGTGACCGATGATACGCTCAAGCCGCATAACTCATAAAACGGCTTGAAAAACGCCGCATCCCGAGAGGCTAGATAGTCGTTGGCAGTCAACACATGACACGGCTCGCCACGCCAAGCAGCCAATATGGCCGGAATGCAAACCGTAAGACTCTTCCCCTCGCCCGTGCCCATCTCGGCCAACAGGCCCCGCTCCAACGCCAAAGCCCCGGCTAACTGAACCGGATAGGGACGCATGGACATGGAACGCCAAGCCGCCTCACAGAGCAGTACCAACGCCCCCTCCAAAACCGAATAATCTCGATGCCCCTCTCGACGAAGACGCAGGGCACCCTCTCGCAACGCCTCCAGAAATTTTGGCTGCGCCATCTCCGCCAGCGGCTCCGAACGGGCCACAATAGCCGACGCCGACGCCATAAACCCAGCCACCTGCCCACCACGTCTCTGCCAACGGCCCATCAGGCGATGCAGAAAGCCATCCACTCCCTGATGCAGCGTGCGCGGCGCACGGCGGTGTAGACGGCGACGCTCCTGGGCCGGAATGGCCATGCCGGTCGATTCGCTCAGCTGCGAAGCCATCTTCGCCAATCGAGCCGCATCCAACTTCATAATTGATAGCGCTTCTGGAAAAATTGCCGCACCATACGCTCCCCCTGCCACAGCAGAGGAATCGGCGGCAACGAGGCCCGCAACTTACCGCTGCGGCCATGCAGCAACGCAGAGGCCTGCCCCGGCTCTGGATGCAACGCCACATGCACCGTAAAGAAGGGCTCCATCGCCAAAAGCCCCTTCTCGCGCCCCATCTCCACCGGAATATCTCCCCCACCCATCCAACCCAATGCCGCCGACGGCAACTTGTGGCTCTGAAACGGAATCACCGTCATGTCCGAAGCCGACAGCACACGCTCCGACAGACCATGCAGACGCACCTGAAGATTTTTCATACGGCGGCCAAACAGCTCCGATGCCTTCTCCTGGGTGACCACCGCCGTAAAACGCAGCGTCCGACCATCCACAATCATGCCCAACTCCGTGCCTCGACTGACCCAACGCCCCAAGTCACTCTCCAACGACGGCGCGGTCCACTCGCCATCCTGGGCTGCACGCACCAGCAAATGCGCCTGCTGACGACGCAGCTTCTTCAACAGCAGCTCAATCACCGCCTTACGCTTGCGAAGATGCTTCAGATCCCCACCGCCACTGGATGTGGCACTCTTCTCCTGCAACAGCACCTG
>JADFWT010000134.1 GCA_015233785.1 Magnetococcales bacterium | reverse complement strand
ATCAACGTTATGAGCTGACCGACGACCACATCTCTCCCATGGCCGACCCCGGCACTCCCGGTGCGTTGCACATCTCCACCGGTCTGGAGCATGGTGAGTCCGGTGCGCCCAAGTACACCCCTGAAAACCACGAGCTGATGCATCGCAAGCGGTTCGACAAGATCAAAAACGTGGTTAACACCTATAAGCCGGTGGAGATCGACGGCGACGGCGATGCCGATCTGGGTATCATCGCCTGGGGCAGCACCATTGGTGTGGTCCGTGAGGCGATTAGTCGTCTGCGCGGTGAGGGACTCAAGGTCAAGGCCTTCTATCCCAAGTTGATGTGGCCGATGCCCACGGAGCAGTATGAGGCATTTGCCGCCTCTTGTGGCGGCAAGATTCTGGTGCCGGAAGTAAACTTCCAGGGCCAGCTCTCGCACTTCATCCGTTCCGAGACGTCCATTTCCCCGATTCCCTACACCATCTGCGGCGGTCTGCCTTTCACCCCCGCTGAGGTGGTTGCAAAAGCCAAGGAGGTGCTCTCATGACAGCTTCTGCATTCCATAAAGTCGAAATGACGCCTAAAGAGTATAAGTCCAGTGTGACGCCGGTCTGGTGCCCTGGTTGCGGTCACTTCGGTATTCTCAACGGTATTTATCGTGCGCTTTCCGAGTTGGGCGTCGATCCTGAGAATCTGATGATGCTCTCCGGTATCGGTTGCTCTTCGCGTACGCCTTACTTTGTGCAGTCCTACAAGATGCACACTCTGCATGGTCGTGCCGGTGCAGTGGCGACAGGAGCCCAGTTGGCCGCGCCTGATAAGGCGGTGATGGTGGTAGGTGGTGACGGCGATGGTTTTTCCATTGGCGGCGGTCACATGCCCCACATGGCTCGTAAGAACGTCAATATGACCTACGTGCTGTTCGACAACGGCATTTACGGTCTCACCAAGGGTCAGTACTCCCCCACCTCCCGTCCAGAGCTGAAGGCGTACACCACCCCTTATGGTGGTCCTGAAGAGCCGATGAATCCGCTGCTCTACATGCTTACCTACAAGGCGACCTATGTGGCTCAGGCGTTTGCCGGTAAGCCGGCCATCTGCGCTGATTTGATCAAGGGCGGCCTGGATCACGACGGCTTCTCTTTCATCAACATCTTCTCTCAGTGCCCGACCTTCAATAAGATCGACACGGTGAAGTTCTATCGCAGCATTGTGGAAGACATTCCAGAGGATCACGACCCCAGCGATCGGCAAGCGGCGATGAATCTGGCGTTGCGGGATCGTTCCGATGGTGCGGGCAAGGTGCCTCAGGGACTGCTCTACCGGAAAGCGAAGCCGACCCTGGATCAACGCATGCAGGAGTTTGTTGAGTTGGTAGGCGGTTCTCCCGACTACGACAAGAACAAAATCTTCGACATGTGGCGTCCTTAGTCATAGGGAAATAGGAGAGGGAAGCATGAAGTTTGTCAGCGAGATCATTCCGGTGGAAGCTCAGCAGTTCAAGGATGAAATGCGCCGTGTGGAGTCTCGTGAGGCGTTGCTGGAGGAGTTTGGCAAGGAGGGTAGTTTGGCGAGTGCCGAGATGCGTTTTCTCGACCTCTCCGGGCTGGATTTCTCCGGGTTGAATCTCCGGCATGCCAACCTCTCTGCCAGTTTATTGGACGGGGCCGTCTTTGACGGCTCCGACCTTACCCATCTGTTTGTTCAGGACAGCATGTTCAACGGTGTTTCCATGCGTAACACCAACATGGACCACGCTTTTTTTCAGCGGGTCGAGATGGTGGATGCAGTGCTCACCGGGGTTAACGGTCCAGAGATGAGTATTCATCTGAGTAACTTGCAGCGGGCTGATTTCAGTGGCTCCAAGTTGGATCAGTCACATTTTCTGGGCACTAATCTTGATGGTTCGATATTTTCCGAAGCTTCACTCCAGGGCGTCTGTCTTAAGGAGTCGTCGATCACCGGCGTCAAATTTCACGGCTGCGACATGCGCGGCGTGGATCTTCGTAAAGTGAATCTCCATCAGGCCATTTATGAAAATTGTCAGACTGAAGGGGCGATTTTTTACGGTAAGTCTCCCTGGGCTGGGGAGGCCAGTGCCGAGAAGAATCTGCGGGAGAAGATGCTCACCTTTGACGGGGAGTAGTGCGTCGTGTTGGAAGATTACCGCCAGATGGCGCTGACACCGCTGCAAAAACGGCTTCAATTTACTGCCGACCGTCGTTCCATGTTGGAGATGGAACTAATTTTAGCAAAATATCTCCGTGAAAAACTTCAGAACATGGGTGATGATGAGTGTCTTAACCTATTGTCTTTATTAGATCAATCAGACGCTGATTTGTTTGACTGGGTCAGTGGCGTCACGCCGATACCCGAAAACATCGATAGGAATCTTGTCAAGAAACTGGCGCCCAGCGCTCGTTGACGCTATTTTGTTGGCATGTCGATAAGAACATCACGATTCACTAATCGTCTCTTATACATCCTCAAAACGTTGTCACATACAGCAGGAGATCGCACATGAAGCTTATTCTCATGGGGGGCCCTGGAGCCGGTAAAGGCACCCAAGCTCGTCGTATTGCCGAAAAATATGGCATTCCGCAACTCTCCACCGGCGATATGCTGCGCGCCGCCGTGAAAGCGGGAACTGAAGTGGGTCTGAAGGCCAAAGCGGCCATGGAGTCGGGTTCTCTGGTCACCGACGATATTGTGGTCGGCATTATCTCCGACCGTATTCAAGAGGATGATTGCAAGGGCGGCTTTATTCTTGACGGCTTTCCCCGCACGGTTGAGCAGGCCAAAGCGCTGACCAAAATGTTGAAGAAGCGCGATCTTAAGATCGATTTCGTCATCGACATCACCGCCGATGATGAAGAGTTGGTGGGTCGTATCACCGGTCGCTCTACCTGTTCCAAGTGTGGTGAGGGTTACCACACCATGTTTAAAAAGTCCTCCAAAGAGGGCATTTGCGATAAGTGCGGCGGTGAGCTCACCACCCGTGCCGATGATAATGAAGAAACGGTCCGCAACCGTCTTGGCGTTTACCACGAGCAGACCGCTCCAGTTCTCGGTTATTACGGGAAAAAAGGCGCTCTGAAAGAGGTTAATGGCATGCTGGCCATGGATGAGGTGTTTAACGCGTTGTGTACAATTCTTGGATAAGATACACTTTTCTTTCGAAGAATTGACTTATATCAAAACTACCCCCGGCGCCCAGCCCGCCTGAGACCGGGAAGCAAGAGGAGATCTCTATGGAAATGTCTAATGCGGGCATGGCTTTTGCCATCGTCTGTGGCGTGGGGGCGGTCCTCTACGCCTTCATTAATCGTGGGTGGATTCTTGGTTTGAGTCCCGGTAATGAGCGCATGCAAGAGATTGCCGGTGCCATCGAAGAGGGCGCACGCGCTTATATGCGTCGTCAGTATACGACCATTGCCTATGTGGGTGTGGTTCTTTTCGCTGTTATCTGGGTGGCTTTGGGTTCGGGTATGGCCCTTGGCTTTGCCGTTGGTGCGATTCTCTCCGGTATGGCGGGCTTCTTCGGCATGAACATGTCGGTGAAAGCCAATGTGCGTACCGCTGAAGCAGCCAAGGGCGGCATTAACAATGCCCTCAAGGTTGCCTTCCGTGGCGGCGCTGTCACCGGCATGCTGGTGGTTGGTCTCGGCCTGTTGGGCGTTGCGCTCAGTATTGTCGTACTGCTTAAGTTTGGCACCGGCGATATTGCTACTAAACTGCACCCGCTCATCGGCTTGGCTTTTGGCGGTTCGCTGATCTCCATCTTTGCCCGTCTGGGTGGTGGTATCTTCACCAAAGGCGCGGATGTTGGCGCTGACTTGGTGGGTAAGGTTGAAGCCGGTATCCCTGAGGATGACCCGCGTAACCCTGCTGTGATTGCAGACAACGTTGGCGACAACGTCGGTGACTGCGCAGGCATGGCTGCTGACCTCTTTGAGACCTATGCTGTGACGGTTGTGGCCACTGTTCTTCTTGGTGCCATGGTTCTGCCCGGTAACGGTAACGCAGTTCTCTATCCTCTGGTCATTGGTGGTATCTCCATCATCGCCTCCATCGTCGGCACCTATTTTGTGAAAGCCAGCGAAGGCCAGAAGGTCATGACGGCCCTCTACAAGGGTTTGATCGCAGCGGCGGTCATCGCCATCATCGCTTTCTACCCTGTCACACAGTGGTTGTTGGGCGACATTGCCGGCTTGAGTGTTAACTCAATCTATGCAGCGGCTTTGATTGGCTTGGTGCTTACAGGTGCTATGGTGGTGATTACCGAGTACTACACCGCCACCGAGTATGCCCCTGTACGTGATATTGCCAAGGCTTCTGAAACCGGCCATGGAACCAATGTTATCGCAGGTCTCGGCGTCTCCATGAAATCCACCGCAGCGCCTGTTCTGGCTGTCTGTGTGGCCATGTGGGGAGCTTTTGCTCTGACGAATAATCCTGATCTGCCTCTCTCCGGCCTGTATGGCATCGCCATTGCGGCCACCAGCATGCTCTCCATGACCGGTATTATCGTTGCTCTGGACGCCTACGGTCCGATTACGGATAACGCAGGCGGCATCGCCGAAATGGCGGTTCTTCCCCCAGAGATTCGCAACATTACCGATCCTCTGGATGCGGTGGGCAACACCACCAAGGCTGTGACCAAAGGCTATGCTATTGGCTCGGCTGGTTTGGCGGCTCTGGTTCTGTTTGCCGACTACACCAACGGATTGCCTGCCGGCACCACCTTTGATCTCAGCAACCACATGGTGATCATTGGTCTGTTCATTGGTGGCCTTCTTCCTTACCTCTTTGCCGCGATGGGCATGGAGGCAGTAGGTCGAGCCGCTGGTAGCGTCGTCATTGAGGTGCGCCGCCAGTTCAGAGAGATTAAGGGCATCATGACCGGCGAAGCGAAGCCGGACTACTCCCGCGCTGTGGACATGCTGACCCGTGCGGCCATCAAGGAGATGATTATTCCTTCGATGCTGCCGGTCTTTGCGCCCATTATCGTTGGGTTCCTGCTTGGTCCCCAGGCTCTGGGGGGTATGCTGATGGGTACCATCATCACCGGTATCTTCGTGGCTATCTCCATGACCACCGGTGGTGGCGCATGGGACAATGCCAAGAAGTATATTGAAGATGGCAACAACGGCGGCAAAGGTTCCGCAGCCCACAAGGCTGCAGTAACCGGCGACACCGTTGGTGATCCCTACAAGGACACCGCTGGCCCTGCTGTTAATCCCATGATCAAAATCACCAATATCGTCGCGTTGATGATCGTGGGACTGATTTAGTAAGCTGCTGATAAGCTTACATAGATACACCAGTGAGGAGCTTAACATGCCGAGTTTTGTGATTACGGACAAATGCGATGGCTGCAAAGGTCAGGATAAGACCGCTTGCATGTATATTTGTCCGAATAATCTGATGAAACTGGACAAAGAGCGGATGAAGGGTGTGAATCAGGAGCCGGAGCAGTGTTGGGAGTGTTACTCCTGCGTGAAGATATGCCCGCAGCAGGCCATTGAAGTTCGTGCCTATGCCGATATCGTCCCCATGGGCGGTGCGGTGATTCCGCTGCGTGGTTCCGACTCCATCATGTGGACCATCAGATTCCGTAACGGCAATGTTAAGCGCTTTAAGTTTCCCATCCGCACCACCCCTGAGGGATCTATCGACCCTTATGCAGGCAAGGCCCAGCCGAACCTGGCGGATCTGACTAAGCCTGGTTTCTTCACGATGACTGGCGAACTGCCCACCATCCAGAACTAGTTCTTTGGGCACTAGGGCCTGTTGGTATTGAGTGGATTTTGGTCACTGGCGACGTTTTAATAGCGTGCGAAAAATCGGAGCGTACATCAGGTGCGTGAGGTTTAGAGCAAGACTTTAGCGTCGTCAGTGGCCAAGATCCGCGCATGCCAACAGGCCCTAGGTTCGACAGCCGCAGCAATAAGATACGTAAAGAGGAGCCATTTTGTATGGGAAGTTTTGGAAATCCTGATCTCGTTGAGGTGGATACCGATATTTTGATCATCGGTGGCGGGATGGCGGCTTGCATTTGAGCAGGTTCGTTGGGCTTCTGCGGATACCTACCTACACCCCCCCGCTTCCTTTGGTTGACAAAGCTACTATAGAGCGCTCTGGTGCGGTTGCACAGGGTCTCTCCGCCATTAACACCTTATACATTGGTGGGCAGGTCCGGTCGGTTACGTTC
>JADFWT010000133.1 GCA_015233785.1 Magnetococcales bacterium | reverse complement strand
TGCCGGACATGAGAGTTGCCACCACCGGAGGTGTGTCGGTGATTACCTTCTGGATATCAAAATAGTAGGTGGCGGGATTGATCGAGCCAGTCTCCTCGGAGGTTAAAGTCAAAGTACCGATTCCAAGCCGGGATGTGTCGCTATCCGGGAAAATGATTTTTTTTTGGAATGCTGCATCGGCATCCAGATCCTCCAGAGCGGTCTCGCCTGCGCACGCTTTTCCCGCTTTCCCTCCCTTCTCCGGAATACCCCGTGCAGCAGGATCCTCTGAAGCGTGCACGGCGGTTCCTGTGGGACGATCTCCGGCTTCACCCTCTGTGCGCGTTGCGGCTGCTACTTCCGTTTGTCTCTCAGATGGATCCTTAGACGCTTCTTCATCCACTTCCACGATAAAGAGGGTTCCACGCACATTGATGCGTGCGGTGGGCGTGCGGAGGCGCACGGCACTGGGCTGATACTTGGCGATGCGCCCGGTACGAAAGCGCATGGAGCCCTTTCTCAGAATGGCCTGATACGTATACTGGTCTTCGGAGGGGCGATAGATAAACGCCTCGATCTCATAAGCGCTACGCGGCCCAAGCGACACCACCGTATAGTCGTTGAAGATCACGCCCAGCGCCCCCGCCTGACCGGTTAACAGTTGGTCTTGGGGCTGGATAACGCTGCCGATCTCCACCGGAAGGCGTTGTTCTCCGCGCTGAATATAGGCCGTGCCGATGGCCGATTTAATGCGTCCGATCCCCTGTTTAGCCGCCTGGGAAGGGGCTGGAGCCAGCAGGAGGCCCAACATTATAAACAGTAGACAAAACCCCGGCGTGGAGCGTCGCAGTTGAGACGAGATGTGAGAAACAGTCATGGCCAGTCCTGAGTTTCGTTGGATGTACATCACTCCATCCTATCGTTTATCCACGGTGGGTGCGAACCCTTTATGGCGTCTGGGGGTTATTCCGGCGCTTCTGCTGGGCCTTATGGGCATGGCGTTGGCCGCCGCCGATCCGCCGACCTCCCCCCGACAGATGGTGATTCGCCGGGTGACCGGCACGTTGGCCAATCCTGACTATGCGCCGCCCTTTCAACTGGTTACACTGGGTCTTGAGCGCATGGACAACCGGCCGGTGGTGCGGCTGGAGGGGCAGTTCAAGGCCGCCGATGGCCCGCCCCCGTCGCAGCCCCCCCGCCAACGGCTTCTGGCCTATCTGGAGCGGCTGGAGGCGCAGTACATCAGCGCCCGCCGCATCCGCATGGGGGAGCATGGCGGCTTCTCCGTCTGGCTCTCCAGCCGCCCCATCCCGGAGACCATGGTGGTGCTCATGGCCCAGGAGGATGGTACGGTAGGGGCGGTGGGCGTCGCTTCCACGCTGGATATCAAGCAGAAGGAGCAACTTCTTGATAAACCGGGTCAAGGCGTGACCCTGGGCAGCGATCCCGAGGCCCCCCCCAGCGATTTTATCATGTCGGAGGATGAGATTCGGGCGCGATTTGGTACACTGTTGAAGATTGAGCCGATTCCGCCCCGTACCTTTCTGCTCTATTTTGAGTCGGGCAAGGCGGTGCTGAACGCCGAAGCGGAGCTGGAGATGCAGAAGCTGCTGACCGATATCGCCGCCCGCAGCATCCCCGAGGTGGAGGTGGTGGGGCACACCGACCGGGTGGGCTCGGCCAAAAGCAACGCGCGCACCTCCCAACGCCGGGCGGCGCGCATTGCCGAGCGGATTCGCAAGGAGGCCGGGTTGGACCCTTCACGCATGTCCATCGCCGCCATGGGGGAGAGCCAGCCGCTGCTGGCCACAAAAGATTCGGTCGCCGAACCGCTCAACCGGCGGGTTGAGGTGACGGTGCGCTAGGGCCTGTTGACAGGTCGTGGATTCAAGAATAACAACCCTTTAGGAAGTACTCATGGGCAAGAATCAACCCAACCGATTGATCAAGATGCGCAAGCTGATGCTGGAGGGCTCCCTGCGCAAGGTGATGGCGTCCCATCAAAAACAGGAGGGGCTGCTGCTGGAGTTGATCCAGGCGGTGAAGGACGAGGGTATTCAGCGGCTGGAGAAGTCGGAGAAGCGGCAGGAGAAACATCTGGAGAAAACCGAGCAGCGGCTTCTGACCCGCCTGGAGGCTCTGAAAGCAGAGCTGGCCGAGGGGTTGCAGACCCTGGGAGAGAAGCAGACCAAAAAGCTGCACAAGGGGCTGGATGATCTGCGCCAGAAGCTGGGCCGGGAGATCAAGGTCATGCACCGACTCCAGGGGGAGGCCCGCCAGGAGCATCAGGCGCTTGAGGAGCATTTTCAGAGCACGGTCACGCGGCTGGAGCAGGCACGCCAGCAGGGAGAGCAGACCCTTGAAGAGGCGCTGAACCAGCAGGTCGAACGGCTGGAAGCGGCCCAGAGCCGTCAGAACCGGCAGCAGCAAGAGGCGCTGAACCGGCAAGTAGAGCGCCTGGAGGCGGAGCAGAAGCGCCAAACGGCCACCCTCATGGAGGAGATGGATCTTCTACGCAGCCACCACGCCCAGCGCTACGGGGAGGCCATGGCCCAGGTGGAGGCGCTGCGGCAGAACCAGGAGCAGGCCAAGAGCGAGCTGGCCGGCGACAAGGCCGGACGGGAGGAGCTGTCATCGCTCTTCTCCGACATTGCCGCCCGCCTGGATCTCCAGAGCCGCCCTGCGGATCCATCCGGGGAGTCCGGCGATGCCTGATGAGATCCGACCCGACACCGACCCCACGCCCAGCCCCAAGAAGCCGGTGCAGCGCCCACCAAGCGGCCCCTCGCCCAGCGGCCCCTCCTCGCCCAGCGGCCCCTCCTCGCCCAGCGGCCCCTCGCCCAGCGGCCCCTCTTCCGGCCCGGAGAAGCCATTCGTCCTGGGTGCGCATGCCGATCTGGATCAGATTCTCAGCACGGAACCCGAAGATGGGGAGGACGCGGCGCTCTCTGAAACCCTGATCGGTTTTCTGGGGGAGGATTACCAGCGCCTGCTGGCGATTCGGGACCGGCTGGAGACCCCCAAGCCGCGGGCGAAGATCATGGCGGAGGCCCTGCCCCAGGCGCTGACGCTGGCCGCCCACCCGGAGCGGGGCAAAACTCTGGAAGATGCCCTCTATCCGGTGGCGCAGCAGCTTCAACACCGACTGGAGAAGGCGCGGCGACGCAAGCTGCACGCGCTATGGGCCCTGGCCTGCCTGCTCAGCGGCGCGGCCATGTGGTTCTGGCAGCAGCACCTCCATCGCCAGCGCATCCATCAAGATGAGGTGTGGCGGCAGACCCGCCAGACCCTGGCGGCGGAGCCCGGCTACCATCTCTCCGACGTCTGGAAATCGGCCGAGGGCTACCGCATCGACGGCCTGCGGGATCCCCTGGCCCGGCCGGTGGAGAAGGTGCTCTCCGCCGAGGCCATCGACACCCTCTCCCTGTCGTGGCGCTGGACCCCCATGGCCATGCGTCACAAACCGTTTGTACTGGCCCGCATCCACAGCGCCCTGCAACCCCCCAAGACGGTGAACGTGGCCTGGCATGAAGAGCAACTGACCCTCACCGGCAAGGCCCCTCTGGCCTGGATGAATAATCTGGAGGCCCGTGCGCTGGCTCTCCCGTGGGTGTCGCAGGTGGCCCGCCAGTCGCTCCAGCACACCGAGACCCCCCAGGAGATGTGGCAGCGCCTGCGCCGTCAGCTCCAGGGTCAACGCTGGCGCTTTGTACTGGAAGAGGGCCGGGAAGTGCCTCAGAGCGGCATGGATCCCGAGGCGCTGGCCGGGGTGATTCGCCAGCTAACCGACCTTGGCGAGCAGTTGGGGCATGAGGTGCGCTTCACCATGCAGTGCCAGAGCCGGCAGAGCGGCGGCGCGTTGAGCAAAGCCGAAGCCATCGGCAGCGGTCTGGCCCGTGCGGAGACCTTCCTGGCCAAGCTGATGACGCTGGGCGTGGACGGTGCGCGCTTTGAGCTGGAGAGTCAGGGGGTGGTCAACCTCACCGATCCCGAGGTGCGCTCGGAGATTCGCTTTACGGTGAACGACGGCCTGCACTAACCCTGCGGGCGGGGATGGTGGTGATGACGCTGCTTTTTGGAATCATGACACGCTCAGAACAGCTCGCCGATGGCTTGGCACTCTGCCCCACGCAAGGCGAACTCAAAAATAGCCAGATCCTGCCGCATATGCTCGGCGGAGGTGGTGCCGATAAGGGGTAGAATACCTAGCTGATTCAGATAGCGAAAAAAGATTTGCGGCGCGGTACGTTGATAGCGCTTACAGAGCGCCGTCACCACCTCATGGCCAAGAATCCTCGGGTTGGCGGTCAGGCTCCAGAAGCTCTGGTAGATCACCCCATGCGCGTCGCAAAAGGCCCGCAGCTCGACATCATAGCCGCTATCGGCGTAGAAGCGATTTTGCAACACTGCCGGTTTCACGTCGGCCATCTGCCATAGCTGTTTGAACTGGGCCGGATGATAACAGTTGCTAATGCCCAGTTGCTTCACCCCGCCCTGCTCCACCAGCGACTCCATCGCCTGCCAAACCGCCTTAAGCTGCCCCGGATCGGCCAGGGGCGAATGGAGCACCAGCCCATCAATATAGTGGGTCTGTAGATTCTCCAGCGAGCGTTGAAACGACTGCACCACCTGCACATCCAGCGGCGCACCGGGATCGTAAGGAATCCGTTTGGGATCCTGGCCCCGCAGCGGCGTGTATTTGGTCTGCACGTAGAGATCCGAGCGCTTAATCCCGGTCGTCAGCGCCGCCGCGATCCCCTGCCCTACGCCTGCTTCGTGGTAGTGCTTGGGCTGGCAGGCGGTATCGATCCCCCGAAAGCCCAAGGTCAACGCCATCTCCACCAGGGCGGCGGTGCGCGCTTCCTTCCAGGCGGTACCGTAGAGTAAAGGCGGCATCCGGATGCCGGAGCATGCGGTCAACGGGGTGGACATGGGGGCCTCCTTTTTGGGCTTGGGTTGGTTATTTTTCAGCCCTTTCACGGAATCATATGAATTTGATACTATATGATTAATAAGTTTTTCATTGGAATGACAAGGAGCATGCATGGACTTTGAACTGGTTGATTTTTTCTTTCCCACAATGCCACGTCCCAACCATGCCTATCTGGTCATTAACAGCTGGGATGACTTCGGCTTCAAGACCCTGTTCCACCTCCACGTCTACGATAACCACAGTGTCGAACATGATATCGGTCCTGTCAAGATCGCCCAATCAGGCATGCATTCGGGACCCGTAAAACTGCCGACTTCCTTCGTAAAACTTGACAATACCTACTTTTCCGTAGGTCAAAGCACGCAATACTACGCAGCACTCCAAAAATTGGACCGCGACCGCGGAGGCCTATGATTTTACCTTTACACCAAAACCCGTACCAGACGGCGATACCGAACCATCTCCACTCTCCTTCAAAGTCACGCCTGATGCCCAACCGCCGACGAACATTCAGGTGCTTATTGGTCGCAATGGGGTTGGAAAATCCCATCTTATTAAAGAGATGGCGAGCTCTCTCCAACCGGATTCAGAAAGTACCCAACAGGGTAATGAGTTCCAGTTTCTAGGGGATGACATCACCCACTCTCACAGCTTCTCCGGCTGTGTACTGGTGAGTTTCAGCGCCTTTGACGCATTTCCTGTCACACTTATTCAAAATCAAGAGCAACACAAAGATCTCACAGTGGATGATATCAGGTCTTACTATATTGGATTGAAGAAGCCCGTATCAGACACCAAATGGGGACTTGGCGAGTAGAAAACTGGAAAACCTAAAGGCGTCCATGGAAAGAAGCTATAACAACGGGGGCATTGAGGCGGTGCGTAGTGATCTCTCTTTCGAGGCCGCCAATGCACGCAATCTCTACCCCAACAGTTGGCAAAGCGCCACCTTCGAAGCCCCTGCCGCCAGCGATTGGTACTGCCGGAAGGGGTTCCGCATGGGGTGAGTGGAAGAGAATGAGACTATCTTTAAACACCCCTGATTCCAAGGCTGTCCGCCATCTCATGGCGCTCTTTGAGGTCGCCCCTGTCAAAAGTGCGGTCCCACTCCCCATGTAAACCCCATTTTTTCAATTGCAATCCACCCTGTCAATCCTAGCCGTTTTTTTGGTTATTTATTCATCGGCATGGCGTCGATGAACCGCTCGTTTTGCGCTATTATTCTGGCTCAAAGCCCTACTTGCTCACCGAGGAGATAGCATTGACCACCCGACCTCCATCAAGGCCCAACGTA
>JADFWT010000132.1 GCA_015233785.1 Magnetococcales bacterium | reverse complement strand
ACCGGGCGGTCAGATCCGACGTCAGAATGGCGCTTTTGCCATTGGCCATCACAGCGGGCATGGCCTTTACATCATCCCGCCCTGAAACCATCAGCGCCAGATTTAACTCGCCGCGCCGCCCTGGGGTCAGCGTCGGGTTGAGAAACAGCTTGGCCTCATCCATCATCCGATCATCCATGGTGTAGCGAAATTCACCGGCCTGTTCTCGCAAGGATTTGATCAAGGCCCCCTCCACCAGAGTTGCCAGGGGCTTGCAAAACGCCTTGTGCGGAGCCATCACCGCCCTTGAGAAGAGAATCTCTTCACCGGGTTGGCCGCGATTTTTTCCATAGGCCATCTTAACCTGACGCCCCACCGTGCGTACCGCCTCATCCATGGCCTCTTCAAAACCAACGCCGTCACCGCTGCCGAAGTCTGTAATGATGTAGTCTGTGAGCGCCGCCAACGCATGGCCGAGAATAATGGAGCGGGCCGCTTTCAGGGCCAGACTCTCCAGGGCGCTCTCCCGGTTGGCACCGTTGCCCACCAGATTGTGATCACTAAATTTGAGCGAGGCATGAACATCATCCTTGGGAGAGGCGTAATCCACCAGCGCCCCTTGGATGGAACCTTTGGCAAACCAGTTCTCTTTCCCCTGATAGCGCGTCACCTCCGACACGTTCAAAATACCCACCAGGAAAAAATCCACCCGGCCCTCCTCAGAGGCCCGAGCCGCCTCCATGAAGGTCTTGGAGATCACATCAAATTGCGCCCCTTTGATAACTGAGTGCCGGCTACGTTGTATTTGTTCCCACACCCGGTGCATGTTTGAGGGAAGAGGCGTGAAGGGCACGCGGAACTGACGAATAATCTGTTGTGATTTGGCCGTCAGCGTTCCACTCAGGTGATTGCGTAAGGAGGGATACTTCTCCATATCCTTGCCGGTGACAGTGAAGACTGAACCAACGTTGGTGATGTTCAATTTACGTGTGAGGTTGAAGATAATCTTGGTCAGTATGCTGTCAAAGCGCTCGGCACTGCCCTCAAAGGTGAGTTGACCGTGGTAGCCGCTCTTGTTGCGGTTGAGAAAGCCGGTAGGGGGGCCGATGAACATCTCCTTGAGATCTTCGACGCCACGGGCGGCGTTGTACTTGACAATGGGGTGGGTTTCCGTCAGTCGATAGCGGGCCAGCATGGCTTTTTTAACCGCCTTGCGCGCCCCATCGGTCACTGCATCGCCTTTGCTTGCGCCTTGGGCTGTAACGCTCTCGATCAAAAAGCCTTTGGCATCACCGGGTAGAGGCCAGATAAACAGCATCAACAGAGCAATCAAAGGGGCAATATGGGGCGATGACTTCATGAAAGACTCCTGCGGCTGACGCTAACGGCAGCGGCTCTTGGCCTCTGGGGTGATGATCTGCATGCCTACGCGGCTACCTTGGGTGGGCAAGCTGGCTTGAAGATCTTCGCCCAGATTGCCGAACAGACCATCTTTGGTCACCCCTTTACGATTGGTGTAGGGACCGATGATCGGCAGCTTGTAATAGATGCGGGTGATGGCCCGAAAGAGCGCATTGTAGTATTGAATATCGGAAATCTTAGTGGCTTCGTCTGGAATATAGTCGTTGGTATCGCTGAAGCTGGCTGTGGTTTTATTGCGCAGCTTGGCAGGTGGACAGAAAGCATAATGCTGGCCTGCTATGCTTTGTTTGTACTGAGTCAAGGCGGTCTTCATATGAACCGTGAAGCGGTCGGTCTGTTCAATATCGTCTTGGGCAATGCGTTTCTGGCTAAGACTGAGATGGGCATCCAGACGCAGCTCCACCAGCGGCATGGGAAACAGGTTATCCCCAAGAGCGTAGAAGTCGCTGCTCTCATCCAATAGAGCCTGGCCCTTTGCGGCATCAATCCTTTTTCCGGTGAGGGCGCTGAACAGGTTGCGGGTACGTTTTTGCAGAAAGATCTCCCGCAGGGCCGGTTCATCGGCGATGTAGCTTTGAGAGAGGCCATCACTGCGCCGGTCGGCATAGACGGGCACCATGGGCACGGTGCGGGCCATGTGCGAGGTGAGCAGATAGCCGGCCAGTTGCCGAAAGCTATTGGGGTTGCCCAGGGCCACCCGATATTTATTTTGCACGCCGGAGTTTTTCCCCACCGGCGCCATCAGCTTGCTTCCCACCCGGACGATGCCCATCATATCCCGGCGCTGGGCACTTTTATTCTTCAGGGTTGCCAGCAGTCGTCGTCCTTTAACCGCTCCCGAAGCCAACTGTTTCACCAAATTGGCAAAGCCCTCTTTCATCTGCTGGTTGGTATTGATCAGGTGAACAAAGGCTTTCTTTGCGTTGTTCCAATGCTTATCCCCCTTGTTAAACGAGGCGGAAAAGGGAATGACGGCGTGTCCGCTGTAGGTGATATGCCGGTTGGCAAAGTCGTAAAGGTGGTAGCTGATCAGGGTATAGAGATAGATCTTCTTCATGCCGTCGCTGTGGATCACCTCCAGCACTACGGTGTCATCCAGCGTGACGAAGAAAAAGCCGAGATTGCGTGTGGGAATGTGCCCTTTGGCATCGCCAAACCCCTTTTGAACGCGGCCCATACTCTTGTAGGAGGCCCCGGCATAGCGAGGTGTGAAAAACTCGAATTGGTGGGCCTCATCGAAGAACGTCTGGCCCCGTTTGGTCTGGCGCAATCCGTCGAAATAACGAAAAGTACGCTGCTCCCCGGCCTTGAGGCGCTTGAACATGGCGTTGTAAATGGCGCGGGTTCCGGGGTCGGTGATCTTCTCGTCACGCGCCCCTTTGAAAAACCCCAGAAAGGCGGTCTTCAGGGCCAGCGTTTGCTGCTGACTACCATCGCCAACCTCAATCCAAGCACTGAGATCACCCCAGCCACCCCAATCATCCTGTTGAATGGCAGCCAAAGATGGGCTGGGAAAAACCAGCATCAGCGTAAGGGCCGCCATCCAGATGCGTACCATGGAGAGACCTACCACTCAGCAGTCACAGTATTGAACATTTGACTGGTCTTCTTGGCCTCGGACTTGGCCTTTTGCTTGAAGCGTGCCCGACGTTTTTTAATCACCGAACTGGCATTTTTGGCAAAATGGGCCATGGAGCCGGACATTTTAGAGAGCTTGGCATTTTCGCTGGCAATGATGTTACTGAACGCTTTCATGCGGGCGTCTGCTTTGTTGGCGGCGGCGGCATCCAGAGTTTTAAGCTCGGTTAGGGCATCTTCCGCCGTAGTTTGGGCCGATACTGCAGCCGAACGGGCAGCCGAAGTATTAACGCTGGAGCAGCCTTGAAGGGCCAAAACACCAACGGCCAGTAGGGTAATCAGGGTACGTGAACATTTCAACATGATAGAACTCCTTGTGTTCCGATCAATCCATCATCCTGTTTCGGGTCGGAAGGGGGTTACTTCTTAGCAGTTGATGTGGCTGCAAAGAGCGTTTCAGTCACTTGATCCACCGTTGTGAGCATCCCCTTGGAGCTCTGTACCACGTTAATAAAATCCTGTTCGCTGCTGGTCATGGTGGCGATAAATTGTGCCAGTACACCGTTGGCCTCACGAATCTTGCTGTTGTGGGACTCAATGGTTTTCATATAGTCGCCCAGTTGATTCATCATGGAGACCAGTTTTTGGATCTCGCCGAGGTTGCCGATGGGATCGGACTTCAGATTAGCCAGGGCCCCTGAGAGCTTGGCGCTTTTCAGGGTCAGGCTGGCCACGGTGCTGGCGCCTAGCTTAAATACCTCATCACTGGCCTGACTAGCATCGCGATCAATCTGAGTCAGCTTGTCCTTGATGGCCGGAAAGTGCTTCAGAGTCTCTTCCAGATAGCTGGAGGAGAAGGCGAGGCTGTCGTTAATCGGAGTAACCACCTCATTGAAGAAGCGCATTTTCTGCTGATTGCCTTGAAGGGCGACCGAAGCCGCCTGGGCCTGGAAGGAGCGCTGGGCAGCCCCGACATTTCTGATCAGCGTCTGCAAACCTTTCATCTCCGGGATAGCGCCAGTGAGGGAGTTGGCATCAACCAATGCCTCGCTTTTTACTTTTTTACCGGATTGATTGCGATATTTTTTAATCAACCGCTGCTTGTGGGCAAAGTTGCCTCGGGTAACCTGCATTTTGCCGTAAAAATTTTGCAGACCCGAAGAGATCTTCGGGGCGTTGGACTGGAGCTGGTTTACCACCTCAAGAATCGACTGGGAAGCATCCCGTGCGCCCATCAGGATCAAGCTGGCCCGGTTGTGGGCATCCAGAGTGGAAGCCAGTACCTTCTGTCCCTGTTCCTGCACCTTTTTGGCATTGGCCATATCTGCCAGGGCCTCTTCCAGCGCCCCTTCGATACCCCCTTCTTCCGTCGTGTCGTCGCTTTCGGTGGAGTCGCCACCCGTGGCAGCCTCAACGATCCCACCAAAGAGCGAGGCCGCAGGATTGTCACCACCACTTCCGCTAAAGGCATCTAGAAACCCGGCAGCCAGGCTACTCTGAGGCGTACCGGCAACCAGTAATCCGCCGATCATAAGGACCGCCCATGGCCCGCTTTTCTTCAGGAAAGGTGCATGGTTCATCACTATAATCTCCCTAGATTCCCAGAGCGCACGATCACGGCATCAAAGGTACGTCGAAAAAGAGCAGAATCGCTCCCTCTTATCGCGCTGCAGAAGGATGTATAAAAGGTCTTAAACGGCTACAGTTATTACGCTTTTTGCATTTATAACACGGGCCTGCCTAATTCAACATAATTATTATTGTGTAGTCAGGTTAAGAGGTCACAATGCCACCGCTTTCTTGGGGATGTCAATTGGACTTAACATGGCATTGCAGCGATTAATTTTATGACATCATTAATTGAGAGCAGACACTACGCCCAGTGCGATTCATGTCATGCATCCATGGCGCTGTGCAAGAGGTAAATCCAGGAGCCCGGAGTCTATCGGCGTAGTTTGGTCATCAGGCCGGAGAGGGTGTACCAGTTTCCGCGCATGGCATCGGAGAGGTGTCTCTTTAGTGTCTGCTCAGAGATCCAGCCCAGCCCTGACTCTCCCAGGGTGGTGCGTAGTTCGGTGGCGGCCTCACGGATGGAGAGCGTCAGGTCGCTCCGATTTTTCTGGGGTATGCCGCTGATAGCGCGTAGCCTGTTGCGTCGATTTTTCAGGTAGAGTTTCATCAGACGCTCAGCCCTTGGATCCCAGGTGGCATCCGGTGGGGCCGAGTAACGCCAGTCCAGTTGCCAGAAGTGGACTGTATGATCTGCACCAGTGGTCACCAGACGCTGGCTGTCTCCGCTGAGGGCGGCGTTGTGAAATGGACCGTGGTTGCCGGCAAAGCTACGCAGCAGTGTGCCCTTGGTCAACTCCCAGAGTCGCAGCGTGCCATCGGACGAGGCCGAAAGAGCGCAGCCTCCGTCAGCGGTCATGACAACGGCTCGAATAAACCCGCTATGGCCCTGAAGAGCCTGACGTGGGCGACCGCTCTTAATATCCCAGATAATCACCAGATGATCCGATCCGGCGCTACAGATGCTTTGTCCATCGGCACTTACAGCCAGAGAGAACACCTGACCCCGGTGCCCTCGCCAAACCGCCTTGCAACGTTTGGCGCCCAGTCTCCAGAGTCTTATTGCGCCATCTTCATCACCGGAGACAAAGTGCTCTCCATCGGGGAGAAGTGCCACGGCAAACACCTGACCACCTTGCCCCTGATAGCGCCTCAGACAACGCCCCTGCTCAAGATCCCACTGACGCACATCCCCGTCGGCTCCCGCCGAGAGCGCCCATTGACCATCGGAAGAGAGCGCCAAACCCAAAACCGGGCGAGTATGACCATTCATTGAGGCCAGAAGCTTTTTTTTGGGTAGATCCCAGAGTTGCAGCACGCTGGAGCCACCAGCAGCACTACCCAGTAGTACACTTTTCCCATCCATCCCAAAAGCCACACAGCGAATATCCCCGGCCTCTGTAGGCCACTGAGTGCTGATTTCGCCTCGCACCACATCCCAGAGCGTTAGTTTCCCGTGTTCGTCGCCAGAGAGTGCGCGGGTTCCGGTGTGGTCGATGGCTACGGCATAGGAGGGACTCTCCAAGGAGGGTGCCGAGGTGGTCTCCCAGCCTCCTGAAAACCCTTGCCGTGGCAGCGAGAGGGCAATCCGGCTCATGGCCTCCATCGCCTCGCTGCCCCGACTGAACCCCTTCTGGGCGCGTGCGTTGGTCAGACACTCCAGCGCCTTGAATGGCTCACTCTGATCCAGGAGGCGGGTGGCATCGCTGACATTCTGTTCATAGGCGGCCAGAGCCTCCGAGGCCGCTTCG
>JADFWT010000131.1 GCA_015233785.1 Magnetococcales bacterium | reverse complement strand
AGCATGCAGCGACTGAAAATCGGCCTTGAGCGACTCAAAGAGCGGGTAGCCGCCGCCACCCAAAACGCCCAACGCTGATTTTCCTCTTGCGCCCCCATGCCGATTTGGCTAGTCTACCCGGCCATATCGTGATGGCGGATCGTCTAATCGGCAGGACAGAGGATTCTGATTCCTCCAATCTAGGTTCGAGTCCTAGTCCGCCAGCCAAAAAGACAGAAAAAAAGGGAGCCCAATCTTTCCGGGCTCCCTTTCTTATTGGGGCTCATATTTAAAATTCCAATCGGTCGCCTACTTATCTTTGGCGGCCTCTTTTGCCTTCTTGCGAGACTTTTTTTCGGCATCGCGCGCCTTCTTGCGAGCCTTCTCATCGGCCTCACGAGATTTCTTACGGGCATCCTTTTCAACCTTACGCGCTGCTTTGCGATCCTTCTCATGGAGCTTCTTGCCGCCACCACGCATGGACTCACGGGCCTTCTTGGCATCTTCACGACGCTGCTTTCTCATCTTTTTCTCTTTTTCACGACGCTCTTCCCGAGCCTCCTGCTGCGCGTCTCGCTCTCCTTTGCGCATCTTTTTATTAGCATCCTGCCTGGCCTTTTTGGCCTTATCACTCAGCTTGCTCTTTCCCTTGTGGCAGTGGCGTTTGTCGGCCTTACGATCCATATGGCAGCCTTCTTTATCCACACCACCACCATGGGCCTCCACCTGCCCCGGAACCAACAGCAGCAAAGCCGTCGCGCCACACAGCATTGTCATCCAATATCGCATCGAAAAATTCCTCTCATATTTTGTCTGAATCATCCAAACAGAGATAACCCTCTGTATCCAGCTATTACCCTTGGGTAAGAATACCCGCTTTCCAGGGCCATGACCATCCAACATATCGCCCTTTTGCCTTTTCCATCACCATGTGAAAAGATAGTGGGCTGGGGATTTGATCATGGCCTGTGGCAATCAGGTCGGCTAAAAGCCCCCTCCGATAGCAAAAATAGACAAATTTTCCACATATAACGCCCGTTTCACTGAGAGGAATGAGTTCCATGGCCGATACCGATGGCATGAAAGAGACGAAGAACTACCACCTGGACAAGCCCGCCAAGAGTCAGGCCTTCGGCCTTAAGGGGTGCAACGAGTTGGATTGGGGCATGAAAAACCGCCTCTCCAATATTTTCCGTCCCGAGACCGGCCGTACGGTGATGCTGGCTGTGGATCACGGTTACTTCATGGGGCCCACCACCGGCCTTGAGCGCATTGATGTGGATATTGTGCCGCTGCTTCCCTACGCCGACACGCTGATGTGTACTCGTGGTGCCCTGCGCTCCATGATTCCGCCGACCTTTAATAAGGGCGTTGTGATGCGCTCCAGCGGCGGTCCCAGCATTCTTAAGGAGATCTCCAACGAGCATATCGCCGTAGCCGTGGAAGATGCCGTCCGCATGAATGTGGCCGCCATGGCGGTACAGGTATTCATCGGCGGTGAATTTGAGACCCAATCGGTCCACAACATGACCCGTTTGGTAGACGAAGGCTTGCGCTACGGCATTCCGACCCTGGCGGTCACCGCGGTCGGCAAGGATATGAATCGCGATGCCAAATATATGCGCCTGGCTACCCGCATCTGTGCTGAGCTGGGAGCCTCCTATCTGAAAACCTACTATGTAAAGGATTTCGAAACCGTTACCGCCTCCTGCCCGGTGCCGATTGTCATCGCCGGTGGTAAAAAGCTTCCCGAACTGGACGCCCTGACCATGGCTTCCAACGCCATCAACGACGGAGCCGCCGGTGTGGATATGGGCCGCAACATCTTCCAGTCCGATGCCCCCCACGCCATGATTCAGGCAGTCTCCAAAGTGGTGCATGACAATATGAGTCCCAAGGATGGCCTGGATCTTTACCAAACCCTTAAGAACGAAGCCAAGTAAGGGAGATCTCTCCATGACCGACGCCACCAATGGAACCATTTTTGGTCGCCTCAAGGCGGCTGCTCCCACCCTGACGGCGGGCATCATCTCCGCCGACCTCATGAAGCTCGCTTCGGAGATCGAATGGTTGGAAAAGAGCGGCGTCGGTGCGCTTCATTTTGATGTGATGGACGGCCACTTCACCCCGGACCTAACGATAGGGCCGTCCTTCATCAAGAAGATTACATCAAGTTTAATCAAAGATGTGCATCTACTAACCGACAACCCGGAAGAGCGTCTGGCCGACTATGTAAAAGCCGGAGCCGAAGTGCTGACGGTGCACATTGAGCGTCTTAAGGATCCCTTGGGAACCATGCAGGCACTGGAACGGCTGAACAATGGTCGGGACTTGGCAGATCGTCTGGTACGTGGGGTCGCCATCAATCCTGCCACACCGCTATCGGCCCTGGAGCCGGTACTGGATGATCTGGAGATGATTACCGTGCTGGCGGTAGATGCCTGCCATGGTGAGCACCCCTCCATGGAGGCGGTGGAGATTCGCATCGCCAAGGTGAAGAAGATGATTTCCCACCGGCGGGATCAGGTCATTCTCTGCATTGACGGCGGGGTAAAGCGGGATAATATTGAGCGATTCGCCGCCATGGGGGCCGATCTTCTGGTGAGCGGTAGTGCGCTGTTTGCCGGGGAGAATCCCATGGAAAACGTGAAGTATATGTTGGGGGTTATGCAGAAAGGTTAGGGTCCATGATGCCCTATTGGAAATTGCGCCCTCCAAATGACTGCATCTTCGAATAGAAACATAACACACGATAAAATACTGCATGCCATCACAAAGCCATCCAACAATTCGATGATTTCTTCTCCCATTGACCCGATACATAGTGGCGCACATGCCAGTACGATCAGGACAGAAAACACTGATCCTAGCCGTTTGACGGCCCATCGCCATAATCTCCAAAGAAATCCCCCGTATTCCTTCGCATATGCTCCAATGGGAGGGTATCATGTTGGGTTCATCAAGAGAGAATTGAACATCATTCACCATCGCAGACAGGTAACGCCATGAAAAGCCGTTGGTCCAAGAGCGACGCCGCCGAGTTCGTCAAACAGCACGCCCCGCAGTGTGGAGAAGATCTGGCCATTCGGGCCTACAGCAGCCGCCTCATCGGCAACGATCCCTCTTTGGTGCTCCACGGCGGCGGCAACACCTCCGTCAAGGGCCAACACACCAATATTCTCGGCGAGAAAATCCCGGCCATCTACGTAAAAGCCTCCGGCCAGAATCTGGCCGACGCCACGCCGGATGGCCACACCGGCCT
Source organism: Magnetococcales bacterium (assembly GCA_015233785.1). Taxonomy (GTDB): domain Bacteria; phylum Pseudomonadota; class Magnetococcia; order Magnetococcales; family JADFWT01; genus JADFWT01. The sequence continues at coordinate 3,068 of JADFWT010000131.1, read as the reverse complement.
GGACATCACCTATCTGCAAAAGCTTCGGGTTCTGGATGCCATCGACGACGATGAGATGGTCAACGAACTGCGCCAACACGCCTTTGCAGCCGATGCCGCCACCGCCTCCATTGAGGCGCTGCTGCACGCCTTTATCCCGGCCAAGTTCATCGACCACACCCACGCCGACGCTATCCTCTCCCTGACCAACCAGAAAAACGGCGAAAAACTGATTCGTAACGCACTGGGCGACAAGGTGATTATTCTGCCCTACGTTAAGCCGGGCTTTACCCTCTCCAAAGCCGCAGCAGACGCTTTTGACAAGCAGCCCGACGCCAAAGGCATGGTGCTGATGCAGCACGGCCTGATCACCTGGGGTGAGAGTGCCCAGAACGCCTATGAGGCCACCATCAAACTGGTGGATAAGGCGGAGTCCTATCTGAAGAAGTATGTGGACCCCATGAAGGTAAAGCGGGCCACTAATGTGGAAAACGCTATGGCGCGCTTTGCGGCCATCGCCCCGGAACTGCGGGGACGCCTGGCCCTGGAAAGCGGCAATGCCGATCAACCCTATCGACCGTTTATTCTGCGCCCGCTCATCACCAAAGAGGTGCTGGATTTCGTGGATGCCGATCAAGGCAAGGCCATCGCCCGCACGCCGCCTCTCACCTCGGATCATCTGATCCGCACCAAACCATTCCCCATGTGGGTGGAGAGCCCCGACGAGATTCCCAAAGCGTTGGAGAAGTACACCAAGGAGTACGACAAGTACTACGATAAATACGCCGAAGAGGATACGCCGGAACGCTTCGACCCCATGCCGCGTGTGATTCTGATGCCCGGTGTCGGGGCCATCTGCATTGGCCGCAACATTAAAGAGGCGGAGATCGTCCGGGATATCACCGCCCAAACCCTGGCGGTCAAAACCAACATTGCCGGTGCTGGACTCTATGAGGGGCTTAGCGAAAAACATCTCTTCGACATGGAGTATTTTCCCCAGCAACATGCCAAACTCAACCGCAATGAGACCCCTTTGGAGCGGAAGATTGCACTGGTTTCCGGAGCCGCAGGGGCGATTGGCTCGGGTATCTGCCGGGGGCTTCTGGAGCAGGGGTGCCACGTCGCCGCCACCGATCTTCCCGGTGACCATCTGGACTCCCTGGTCAACGATCTGGCCCAAGATCACGGCCAGCGCATTATTGGCGTACCCATGGATGTCACCAGCGATGAGTCGGTGACCAAAGGCATGAATATGATTATCGGGGCCTTTGGCGGGGTGGATCTATTCGTGATCAATGCCGGGTTGGCCCATGTGGCCTCCCTGGCCGAAATGAAAATGGAGAACTTCCAGCGCCTGCAACGGGTGAACGTCGATGGCACCCTGCGCCTGCTGGCCGAGGCATCTCGTCACTTTAAGACCCAGAACATTGGCGGTGATATCGTCCTCATCTCCACCAAGAACGTCTTCTGTCCCGGTGCCCGTTTCGGAGCGTATAGCGCCACCAAGGCCGCCTCCCACCAACTGGCCCGCATCGCCAGCCTGGAGCTGGCCGACATCGGCGTACGGGTCAATATGGTATCGCCGGATGGCGTCTTCGCCGATGGGGCACGCCCTTCCGGCCTCTGGGCCGAAGTGGGGCCCGATCGCATGAAAGCACGCAATCTGGACGCCGACGGCCTCCAGAGCTACTACCAAAATCGCAACATGCTCAAGGCACGCATCACCGCCCGCCATGTGGCCAATGCGGTGCTCTATTATGCCACCCGTCAGAGCCCCACCACCGGCGCCACCATTCCGGTAGATGGTGGCCTGCCCGACTCGACGCCGAGGTAAGGGACTCTCCAGCGCATGCGCTCCAATCCGCCGTACACCACCACCCTGCTAAAGCAAGGGCTCTTCAGCCGTCTGGACACCTTCGGAGCGCTGGAATCACGGCTGGCCAAGCTTGGCGGCGGTCAAGAGGAGAGCGTTGACAGCTCCTCGGGTCATACTGAACCCGACACGGAACCACTGCGTCCGGAAGATGGGCTGGAGCTGTTTGCTCTGGCCTATCTGGCCACCCGCCGTCTACCGCGCATCGGCGAGATTCACCCTCAAGAGACCACTCCTCCCCACTGGCGTAGACGCCTGACACCACCAGGGCGGGATCAAGGCGTCGATGGCTTGTTTCAAACGCCATGGGGTGAGTTTGGCGCTTTTCGGGTGGTCTGGAGTGCTGACAGGGCCCCTTTGACCGCTCGCATGCTATCCCCCTTTCTAGCGGAACCACTGCCGGGCATCCGCTGGCGCATTCTGATAACCAACAGTGAAGAGATCCCGACCCGCTTAAAAAAAACCCCCCACCTGATGCTTATCAACGGTGCCGACCTGGACCGCCTGAGCCGGGCGGAACTGAGGGCCATCCATGGCTGGCTGCAAAGCGGCTCACTCCTCAGCTCAACAGCCCCTCCAACCGCTCCCCAACAGGCCCGCGCTGCCGCTGAACTTCTGCAACAGATAGACTGCACCTCACGTCTGACTGCCCTCACCGCATCAGGAACCAATACAGCACGTATTGTCTTCGAATTTCTAGAACGCTTTGGCGGCGGACCCGGAGGACGAACGGTTCTTCTCGTTACGCCGAATCGTAGCCGAATGCGCCATATGGCCTTGACTTGGGAACGCTCCTCTGTCAGGAGCGCCATTGCAGCGCTAGCCATCTGCATCGACCCCCCTCCAAGCAACAAGTCAGACCTTTTGGTAACGCTAGCCTCAGAAACCACCCTGCCGGTGAGTTCCGATACGGACTCTATTCCGCCATTTTTGAGCTGGCGCTTTCATGGCGTACGGGTGCTCTTGACCAGCTATCGAACACTGCCGATGCTGGCGGAGTTCTTCATCAAAAAGCAGATCACCTTGGATTTAGCACTGTTTGACCACGCCGAAATGCTGGTTGGACGAGAGAAGAGAAAGCTGATGCCGCTGCTGGATGGTGAGGAGGGGATGCGGGTGCGACGCATGCTGTTTCTCACGGCGTCGACCCACGCCATGGACCCTCTACGCCGAGACCGCCAGGGAGAGGCAAAGGTGCGTTGGTCTCTGGAAAATG
>JADFWT010000130.1 GCA_015233785.1 Magnetococcales bacterium | reverse complement strand
TGGGCGATATGTTTCGCATTCAGGCGGCCGAGAAGAACATTGAGCTGATTCTCAATATCTCTGAGGGTTGTCGTCACGTGTTGCACGGGGATGCACTGCGACTGGAGCAGGTGTTGATGAACCTGATGAGTAATGCCATCAAGTTTACCGATTTCGGCGAGGTGGAGGTGTCGGTGCGTCAGGTGGATCTCAACGGCCATGAGACAACCCTGGAGTTTATGATACGCGACACTGGGATCGGGATGAGCCAGGAGCAGATTGATAAGCTGTTTCAATCCTTTGTGCAGGCCGATTCCTCTACCACCCGCAAGTTTGGAGGTACCGGACTCGGGCTCTCCATCAGCAAGCGACTGGTGGAGATGATGAACGGCCGGATTCATGTGCAGAGTGCGTCAGGTGAGGGGAGTTGCTTCTATTTTACCGTACGTATGAACCGTCTGGCGGATATGAACCCTGATCCGATGACCACCCCCGATGAGCTGCAACGGCTGCGGGCATTGGTTGTGGATGGCAATCCTCAGACCAGGCGTTCCCTGGTGCAAATGCTGGAGGTGTTCGAGCTGATCGCAGAAGAAGTGCAGGGTGTTGAGGCCGCCATGAGCCTGATCGAAAAGGGGCTCCGTGAAGGCGACACCCCTTACCGACTGGTTCTGCTGGATGCCCGGCTTTCCAATCAGGGCGCGCAGCAGTTGATCCAGACGCTCAATACCCCCTTTTATAAAGATCTGGAAGAGGATCGAGCCCCCAAGGTGATTTTGATGCAGCCTCCCTGCCGCTCGGATGAGGGGGATGAGCGTGCACTCTTCTCCAAGGCGTGTGGGGCGTTGAGCAAGCCTATCAACTGTTCCACGCTGTTTGATGTGATTATGGAGAGTTTTGGTCACAAGATGGCCCAGCTCTCCAATCATGGAGAGATGTCCGGGGATGTTCAGGAGGTAAAGAACCGCATTGGTGGTGCTCGATTGTTGCTGGTTGAGGACAACGCCATCAACCGTCAGGTGGCCTGCGAAATTCTGGAAAATGCCGGTATGATTGTCGAGACTGCCGAACATGGGGCCATTGGCGTACGGATGGTGGAGCAGTGTGCCTATGATTTGGTGCTGATGGATATTCAGATGCCGGTGATGGATGGTTATGCCGCCACCCGTCTGCTGAGAGAGAATCCTCGCTTCAAGGATCTGCCCATCATCGCCATGACTGCCCACGCCATGACCGGTGACCGGGAGAAGTGTCTGGCCGCCGGTATGGACGACCATGTGACCAAGCCTATTGAGCGCAAGAAGCTCTATGGTGCCTTGACCCGTTGGATTCAACCCAGCGTGCCGGGCGCTCCTCGGCCTATGGTGGTTTCAACGGTGGAGACGCCGTCTCAGCAGGGGCCGGAACTACCAGATAAGCTACCGGGTATTCAGCTCTCTTCAGCTCTGGATCGTCTGGGAGGCAACCGCAAGCTACTCTTTACGCTTCTCAAGGAGTTTCGACGCGATTTCGGTAATGCGACCCGTCGTTTGCGCCTATCTCTTGATGGAAAGCGTGAGGATGATCACAGCAGTGCCGAGCGGCTGGCTCACTCGGTGAAGGGGATGGCGGGTAATTTTGCTGCATCGGGTCTGTTTGAAGCCGCCTATGCCATGGAGGTGAGCATCAACAAGGGGCAGCGGGAGCAATGGCCTGAACTGATTGCGGTATTTGAAACGGCGCTCAACGAGGTGGTGGAGAGTATTGATGGCCTTAAGGATATGGTAGAAGCAATCGAGCGGAGTAATGACCAGTCTGCCCGGCAGAAACGCCCGCCGCTAACCTGCCCGGATGCCCGACCTCTTCTAGAGAAAATTCACCAGTTATGTGCGGATAGCGACTTTGATGCCACCGAGAAATTCAAGGCGCTCACCGACCACTTCGCCCCCGTGGATAAGGAGCAGTCGCAGATACTGGACCAACTGGAGCATGCGTTGGATCACTTTGATTTTGAAACCAGCGTGATGTTGATTGATCGCTTGAGGAGCCGGCCCGAAGAGCGTGAAGAGGCGCATGATGCACATGGCGGGGATGAGGCAGAGGTTGTCCGTTGGTCTCAGGTGGAGCCTGTGCTGGATACGCTGACGGCTCTGGTGGAGGAGAATGATTTTGATGCAGGTGATAAGCTTGCGGAGTTACGGCGTCTTTCAGGCGTCGAGATGTTGGGTGGTGAGAGGCTTGTTGAGGTGGATGAGGCGTTGGATCGCTTTGATTTTGCCAAAGCGTTGGAGGGGCTGACAGTGCTGCGGTCGATACTGCAAGAGGGGCACGTAGAGGAGGAGGCGTAACATGACGGATTCGAACGAGACCATGGAGCAGCCGCGCATATTGGCAGTGGATGATGTGCCATCCAACATCAAGGCGCTGGTTACCCAGCTCCGGGACGCCTACCGTATCTCTGTTGCCACAAGCGGCCAGCAGGCGCTGGATGTGGCGCGCAACAAGAAGCCTGACCTGATTTTGCTGGATGTGATGATGCCCGGCATGGATGGTTATGAGGTGTGTCGCCATCTGAAGGCGGATGAAGCCACCCGTGAGATTCCGGTTATTTTTGTGACCGGTAAGAGCGACGTGGCGGATGAGACGCGGGGGCTGGGGCTTGGGGCCGTGGACTATATCACCAAGCCGATCAGTCTGCCCATTGTTCAGGCTCGAATTCGTACCCAGTTGGGGCTTAAACAGGCCCGAGAGCGTCTGGAATCCACCATCGGTAAGCTGGACCGGGCCAACAAATTTATCCGCAAGACCTTTGGCCGCTTCATGTCCGATGAGGTGGTGGCGTCCCTGCTGGATGCCCCGGATGGTTTGGCGCTGGGGGGTGAGCGTAAGCAGGTCACCATCATGATGTCTGACCTGCGCGGCTTTACGCTGCTTAGTGAAGAGCATCAGGCGGAGCAGGTGGTGGGCATGCTCAACATGTATCTGGAGGCGATGACCGACATCATTCTCAAGTATCAAGGCACCATTATCGAATTTCTGGGAGATGGCATACTGGTGCTGTTCGGGGCTCCGAACAGCCGGGATGACGATGCTCAGCGAGCGGTGGCGTGCGCCTTGGAGATGCAGCTTGCCATGGCCCAGGTCAACGAGAATAATCGTGCCCTGGGATTTCCCGAATTCGGCATGGGGGTTGGGCTCAATACCGGCCCGGTGATTGCCGGGAACATAGGCTCCGATAAGCGCAGTAAGTATGGTGTGGTAGGGCGTCCCATCAACCGGGCTGCGCGTATTGAGTCGCTTACCGTGGGGGGGCAGATTTTGATCTCCGACGAGACCATGAAGGCGTGTGGTTCTCTTTTGCGGCTGGATGAGAGCTGGGAGGTGATGCCAAAAGGGGTGCCACGCCCTATCACCATCCATCAGGTGGGTGGGATTGGTGGGCATTTTGATATTCAACTACCAAAGCCTGAGGAGATCCCCTTGGAGGTGCTGCATCACCCACTTCAAGTACGCATATTGGTGATGGAGGGCAAGCACGCCGGGCAGCAGATTCATGAAGGGCAAGTGATGGCCTTGACGCTGCCGCAGGCCGAGTTGAAGACGGATCTTCGGGCCGAGCGGTTGACCAACCTGAATATTCATCTTCTGGGCGAGGGGGATGAGGTGGTGACCGATCAGCTCTACGGCAAGGTGGTGACGGAGGATAAGGGAGATGGACGGTTGCGCATCCACTTCACCTCGTTTCCCAAGGAGGCCGAGCGTTATCTATCCGCTCTCTAACGTGAGGCTCCAAGCTCTTCCAACAAGCCAGCCGCCTTTTCAGACCCCAGTGCAGCGGCCTTTTTAAGGAGTTCTACGCCCCGCTTGGAGTCCGGTGCCACGCCCTGCCCATTGATCAACATGAAGCCGGCCATATAGAGGCTCTGGGGGTGTTTCTTTGCAGCGGCCCTCTTAAAGTGGCGGAACGCCCGGCGGGGGTCTGTTGGAACGCCTGCTGCCCCATTATAGTAGAGTGCCCCGAGGTTACCCATCGCTTCCAGTGATCCGGCATCGGCCGCCCTCTCAAACAGGCTGATGGCTTTGGGGGTGTTCGGAGGGGTGCCGCGCCCTTGCAGATAGAGCATGCCCAGCACAGAGGTTCCCAGTGGGTGGTTTCGCTCGGCCAGCTTTGAGGCCCAGTAGAAGGCCGTCTTATCATCTTGTGTTACAAATCCTGCACCGGTGTAGTGCAGTAGGGCATACTCCAGCATGGCGTTGGGCATGCCTTTCTCTGCCGATTTACGAATCCACTCCAATCCTCCGTGAAGATCTTTCTCGACCCCTTCGCCTTTGATGAGTTGCACCCCCAGATGATACATGGCGTGCATCTCCCCCTGATTAGCTGCTTTTCGATACCAATGAACCGCTAGATCCGGCCTTTTGGGAACCTTCATGCCCTTGAGCAGGATATGTCCAGCAAGCACTTGTAGTTGTGCGTTGTTTTCCTCTTCAAGAATGGGAAGCCAGATGGCTAGCGCCTCATTGCCCTGTCCCCGGTCATAGAGGGCGTGGCCGATAAGGATCATCTCACTTCGGCGCACCTTATCCAGGGAGTAGGGCTTCATGTGGGTGATCATCAACCAGCCGATCAATGGAATCGGCAGCAGCACCAGCAGATGGAGCAGCAGGCGCCCAGTACTGAATCTCGCCTTGACAGGGGGAGGCGGCGCTTTGGAAAGGATGGGCGTGGAGTGGTTCATGACAGCCCTCCTGAAACCCGGCGATTGAGAGCAGCCGCCAGCATCACCCCGATCAGCGTCAGTGCCCCCAAGGCACTGATGCCGATCAACAGATGGCCGCTGGTTTTCATCAGGCCGTGATCAAATTCAAAACGCACTTGGTGCTCTCCTGGTGGAATCCACAACGCCTTAAAGCCCATATTGGCCTGGGCGACCGGCTCTTCCAACCCATTGCGCCAAGCGCGCCAGTGGGGGTGGTAGCCATCCCGATAGAGCAGCCAAGCCGGTTCACCATCCGAAACGATAACGGTCATGCCGATCCGGTTGGCGCTGAACTGCGTTACCTGAATCGATCCGTCCACCATGGCATCCCAGGCGGCATCGCTCTCCAAGGAGTCATCGTCTACCTCACTCTCACTCCACCCCTCTGTAGACGACACGGCTGGGTTGGACTCATCTGACGCCTCTTCGGTTTCGGGGGATTTTATGCGCGCCAGCAACTCGGGGGATGGGGCGTTGAGAATCAGCGTTCGCTCCATGTCATCCGAGTTCTTGAATAGGGCTCGGGTATGGGCATCGTCTTTGGCGATTTTGGGGTGGCGCAACAGAGTGAGCTTATTGCTCTCGCAGCCCAGGGCGCTGATAAAATCGGCTCTGTGAAAATCGCGAAAATAGGCGGGTGTGTGGATGCTTTTGATATTCAACTTGGAGAAAAAGTTGTCATCAAACAGCCCGGCCAGCATGCGCTCTACAGGTAGATTCATCACCTGTATTTTGGTTTTGATCATCTGCGGGAAGCAGGGATCCAGATGGGCAAATGGGTAGAGCGACATGGCGTACTGTATGTTGAAGTAGTCGGTTTTGGCGCTGGCCAGGGCGATGGCGTCATCTCCTCGGCTGTCGGACTCCGGATGGTAGATGCGTTGGGGGTGGTAGGGGCTTTTGCTGCTTTGAAACAGGTGGTCCCAGGCTCCGGCTTCATACTGCATGGAGCCGAGATGAATCTGCACCCTGTAGCTGCCGATATCCAACGCCACAATGAGCAACAATAGCAGGGCAAGATGGTGGCCTCGACGATTGGCCGGGGGGATTCCGGTAGAAGCCGTGCTGTGATGGTGGGCACCATCCCGAAGCGGTAATAATCGCCAGATAATCAAGATCAGCAGCCCAATCTCCAGCGCCCCGATGCGAAAGAGAAAGAACGCACGCCAGCGCAGATCATTGAGTACCCCTGAATCCATAAGGTTGGCCAATCCTCGTGCCCCATCGTGCATGGCCACATCGGCGGCCATGGCCAAGATAAGCAGGGTTGCCAACAGCCATTGGGTAAGAGGGCTAATCTTGCTTGGGGTGTGGTTGGTGAGAGCGGCTTTCATGCCGCGCCCCAGACCATCGTGAAGCCGCTGGAGCACGAACCCGGAGCCCAACAGCATCAACATGGCGGTAATGGAGTTGAAGCCGCCAATGTGACGCACCATGTTCATGCCTGGCCAGATGTAGTAGAGCGCCGTTGCAAACCAGCCGGCTGCAGAGAGCCACATCAGCGTGATGGCAGGAATGGCCAAGCTCCAGTAGATGCGTTGGCGGATGAAAAACAGCCCGCCCATAAAGAGCAGAAAAGGCAACAGACCAAAGT
>JADFWT010000012.1 GCA_015233785.1 Magnetococcales bacterium | reverse complement strand
CGGTGACGTTGGAGATGGAACCACGCTCGAACTGAGCCGAAAAACCCTGATCCATCAGCATCCGACCGGAGCCGGAGAGAAGGGTAATCCCGGCGCTGTTGGGCTGATCCAAAACCTGAACATCCATCAATTCGGAGAGTTCACGAATCATGGTCTGACGCTTATCCATGAGATCCAGCGCCGGATCCGATCCCGCCGTTCCCTGGCGGACAATGGCGTCATTCACCTGCTGCAGGCTGCGCAAACGGGTATTGATATCCTGAATCGCCACCGTTATTTCGCCATCTACCGGCAGCGCCAACTCGCTGAGAGAAGAGTGCATGCGGTTGGCGAAGTTACCCAGCGTTTCACTGCGGGCCACAAACTCCTCACGAGCTACCGGGTTGAGAGGGTTGTCCGCCAGAGAGTCCGCCGCCTCAAAAAAGGAGGCCATCCGCTGGGAAAAACCATCACCGTCCAGATCGTTGAATTCGTCCTCCACCATCATCAGAAAACGATCACGGGTGGTCAGACGGCCCAGTTCCTGCTCACCGAGAAGAATGCGATTCTCCACCAGAGCATCCACCTGACGGGTCACGGCATTCACCATCACCCCGTCGCCGGCCACGTTGGTGCCGCTCAGACCATAGCGCTGGGCGTTGGTGGCATTGGTTCCCAGCACCGCCGTCTGGCGGGAGAACCCTTCGGTGTTGACATTGGCAATGTTGTGCGAAACCACCTGCAGCGCACTCTGGCTGCTCAGGACGCCTAACTTGGAAACATTGATGAGGCTCGCTATGGTCATATCCGCTTTCCCGTTCCGTTATCCAACATCGCTTTCGATACAAACTGTCAATGTGAAAACAGCACACCCCATGCCAATGCGATTTTTTTTGTCTTATTTCCCGTCAAACCTCCCTCCATCCACCCCAATATTCAGAATTAGATGACTGTTTTTAAAAGATAGATTCAACTTGAGCGAAAAAATCACTCAAGCCACAAAAAGCGCTTGCCTTTTGACTGACCGGCCCCGCACTCTAAGGACATTCACGCGGCAATTATTTCCACCGCACGGCAATCTTGGCAGCCCCAGCAGAGCGCCCCGGCAACCTTTTACCCGAGAACTGGACCTTTCCCCTTATGAATCTATCCCCCATCACCAACATTCTTATCCGCACGATGCGTAGCGCCGGCACCAAGGCCCTGCGCCACTTCGACCAGCGCCACAAACTCAAGGTCCATGCCAAGCGGGACAATGATCTGGTCTCCAACGCCGACATCGACGTGGAGCGGGAGCTGCTCTACCACCTTCAGCGCAGCTTTCCCGATTATGGCGTACTGGCCGAAGAGAGCGGCCTGCAAGGAGGCGATCAGGAGTGGCGCTGGATTATTGATCCCATTGATGGAACAACCAATTTTATTCGCGGCATTCCCCACTTCGCCATCTCAGTTGCGCTGGCCCAGGGGGATCAAATCGTGGTGGGCGCGGTCTTTAATCCGGTTTTGGACGAGCTGTTTCATGCCGAAAAGGGCGGCGGAGCGTTTCTCAACAATCAGCGGATTCGCGTCAGCAGCGAGCCGAAATTCAAGTCCGCTCTGCTGGCCACCGGCTTTCCGCACCGACGCAAAGAGCATCTGGATACCTATCTGGGATCGTTTCGGGAGATGTTCAGCGGCTGCGCTGGAATCCGACGGGCCGGAAGTGCCGCACTGGATCTGGCCTACACGGCTGCAGGGCGCTACGACGGCTTCTGGGAGATGAAGCTATCCCCCTGGGATGTGGCGGCAGGGAGTCTGCTGATTCAGGAGGCTGGGGGCTGGATTACCGACTTCAAAGGGGATAAAAGCAGCTATCTGGCCAGCGGCAACATTGTCGCAGCACCGCCAGCCATTCACGACAGAATGATGCGAGAGATCAAAAGCTCCGGGCTGGACCAGATCACCTGATCCACCAACGCCCCAAAAAAAACAAGAGCCGCCTCGAATCCGAAGCGGCTCTTGTTGTATCTATCCTGTGCAGGCACATCAATCGGCGACGAAACGCTACTCCGCAGAGCGCCGTTTACGGGCCTCACGCAGCTTATCGCCAAGACCGGCATCAATAGCCAACTGACGACGACGGGCCGAGTAGTTGGGGGCCACCAGAGGAAAATCTTTAGGCAGATCGAACATGCCCCGATAGTCATCCACTTCAATCTTGTGGGAGCGGGTCAGATGCCCTTTGAGCGCCTTGCAGCGCTTCCCGCACATCAGGCAGACCACATACCCCTTATGTACCGCCTCAGAGACCGGAACCGCCGGAGTGACTCTGGGGTGGCTGCTGGAACCAGCACCGCCCCCCTCCTCCACACCACCGGCAATCGCCGCCTGAGCCGCATCACCGACACCGCCGGACATGCGCACCAGGGAGTTGTACACCTCGTTGAGAAGCGCCGGAACCTCATCCGCCGGAACCTCATTATTCGAAACATACGCCTCAACGATCTCAGCGGCGCGCTTGACCAGTTCGGACGACATGCACAATCTCCAATAGCGTGAGGCTCAAAGCAACTCTGTAAAGAGAAATTTTTCGCATTAGAGTGTTTTTGACTGAATAAGTCAAGATTTTTTCGAAATTTATCTCTATATATTCGGATTTTGATCGGATTCTATCGTTAATAGTATCGAATTTATCGAAAGATACGATCTTCAATAGTTCTGCTTCGAAGCATGATGCGCCCCCGAGCAACACACAACGCTCTTCCTACAAGCATCGACCTGCACCACAAATGGATAAAATCGCCTTATCCTCTCTCAAAAGGCCACTCCAGCCTCTTCAAGGAGAGAGACAGGGCATCACACCCAGAGAATAAAAAATGGCGATAGAAGCGTTTAAACCGCCCTACCGGCCATCAAAGCGTCGCTGCATCAAAAGGTGGTCAGCCAGCACCAACGCCATCATCCCCTCGGCAATGGGTACGGCACGAATACCAACACATGGATCGTGACGGCCATGCGTCACCACCTCGGCAGGCGCACCGTGACGGTCGATGGTGCGGCGGGGAATACGAATGGAAGAGGTTGGCTTCACCGCCATGCGAACCAGAATTTCCTGGCCAGTGGAAAGCCCGCCGAGAACACCCCCGGCATGGTTGCTAAGAAACTCGGCATCGGCCCGCCCTGCGGCATCCTGAGTTCCGGCGGGGATCATCTCATCGGCCATGGCAGAACCACGCATGGTACCACTGGCCATCCCATCGCCAATCTCTACCCCCTTGACGGCATTGATGCTCATCATCGCCTTGGCCAGATCGGCATCCAGGCGGTCAAAGATCGGCTCACCCAATCCGGCCGGCACCCCGGAAGCCACCACCTCAAGCGTTGCCCCAATCGAATCACCCGCCGTGCCGATCTCCTCCATCAGAGCGGCAAACCGCGCCACCGCGCCGGCATCCGGAGTGAAAAATGGATTCTCCGCCACCTGCGCCCAATCCCACTGATCACGATCAATAAATTCCGGGCCGATGCCCGTCAGCGCACCGCGAATCATAACACCACTCTGGGAGAGCAGCTTACGAGCAACACCACCAGCCGCCACCCGCATAGCCGTCTCACGGGCAGAAGCGCGACCGCCCCCCCGATAATCCCGCACGCCATATTTTTTCCAGTAAGGGTAATCTGCATGCCCCGGACGGAACAGATCCTTGATTTTAGAGTAGTCGCGAGAGCGTTGATCGGTGTTTTCGATCAGTAGACCAATGGGCGTTCCAGTGGTTACACCCTCAAAAACGCCGGAGAGAATCCGCACCTGATCCGCCTCACGGCGCTGGGTGGTAAAACGACTCTGACCGGGACGACGACGATCCAGATCGCTCTGCAGATCCGCCTCGGTCAACGACACCCCTGACGGACACCCCTCGACAACCGCCCCCAGTGCCGGGCCGTGGCTCTCGCCAAAGGTACTGACACGGAATAGCGTGCCGAAACCACTGCCTGACATGCCTGCCTCCTCGCTCTTTTTCCGGGGCTCTACGACCCCAGACCCCGGCAGGACGCTGTCCTGCATCTGCCAGAAGGCCTGAGGCCCTCTGGACTCCCCAGTATGTTTATACTTCTACGGATTTCATGCCTACTACATGGTATCCGGCGTCTACATGCATCACTTCGCCGGTGACGCCTGCCCCCATGTCCGAAAGCAGAAACAGGCCCGCCTCCCCCACCTCTTCCTTGGTGACGTTACGACGCATAGGGGCATTCTCTTTGTTCCAGTTGAGAATATGCTTAAAATCACCAATTCCTGCCGCCGCCAACGTGCGAATCGGACCCGCCGAAATAGCGTTAACACGAATATTATCCACCCCCAGATCCATGGCCAGATAACGAACACTGGCCTCCAGAGCCGCCTTGGCAACCCCCATCACATTATAGTGAGGCATCACCCGCTCTGCCCCAAGATAGGAGAGCGTCAGAATGGAGCCGCCATCGGTCATCAGCGGCGTGGTGTGGCGACTGATGGCGGTCAGCGAGTAAACCGACGCATTCATCGCCACCTGAAACCCCTCAGGAGAGGTATCTACATAACGTCCCTTCAACTCCTCTTTTTTAGCAAAGGCTACCGAATGAACCACAAAATCCAGCTTCCCCCATTTCTCGGAAACACGCTTCATCACATGCAACAGATCCTCTTCCAAGGTCACATCACACGGTTCAATAATCGTAGCATCCAGCTTCTCAGCCAGAGGACGCACACGCTTCTCCAGCGCCTCGCCATGAAAGGTAAAACCAAGCTCCGCCCCCTCCCGACGACACGCCTGAGAGATACCCCAAGCAATGCTCCGCTCGTTGGCGACCCCAAACACCAAACCACGTTTTCCTGTCAGAATGCCCATGCGCACATACCCTCCAAACAACCTTTTGCGCTCCTATAGAGCCTAAGCCCGCAACACCATACAGCGCGCAGCCCACATCCCCCACACATTACAGACGATGACGTTGATCATTCAACCGGAATCCCGAAAGTTTCAAAGGATCAACCCCCCGCCCCTGGGCCAACACCTTAAAACGGTCCCCCATTGCTTGGGGCATCACCAACCGCTGAACCGTCTTCTCCAAGCTCTCCAGCGCCTCTCCTGGGGCCATTTTTGCCCGCAATTGCTCAAGACGCTCCAAAATACCAAGCCCCATAAGAAACCACCCCTGGGTGGTATAGCCCATGGTACGCACTCCAGCCCGTTCACCTACACGCGCCACAGCAGAAAAATCCACATGGGCGGTAAGATCCATCTCCCCAGGATGAGCCAGCGGATCATTAAGCTGCGCGTGCTGCCAGAAACCGGTGAGCGTCCCCTCCAGCCGTGACGCGTGGTAATACTCCGGCCCAGTATAGCCGTAGTCGATGGTCACCATCACGCCGCGCTGCAACCGACCGGCAGCCTCTGCAACCCAGTGCTGACCATCCAAGCCCACTTCCGTTCGAACACCGATGGGAAGCGGCGTCTCCAGCCCACTCAGATAGTCGGGCTCCAAAGGGGCCTGAGGCTCCACCGCAACCACCTCCCAACCGCCATCCTGACGCTCGGCAATCGCCAACTCCAAAAGCCCCGCTTCGCCCATCTCCACCCAGTGAACCGGGAAGGCGTCAAGAAACTCATTGCTGAAGATCACCCCTTCGATGCCCTGCCCCGCATCCAACTCCTGGAGGGCTTCACACCAGAATACAGGACGACCTGAGGCCGCCACATCTTCCAGCAACAGCTTCTGGCGCTGTTGAAAGTCAGGGCTGCGCTCAATAATCACATAACGCAGTGCGGCATAATAGTCGGCAAAACGGGCCGAGGTGGTCAACACATCTAACGCCAAACGACCGCTTCCCGCCCCCGCTTCAACCACCGTAAAAGGGTTGGGTTTACCCATGGCCTGCCACACCTCAATCCACTGAAGCGCCAGCAACTCCCCAAACAGCGAGGTCATCTCCGGGGCTGTGACAAAATCCCCCTCACGGCCCAGTCGAGGCCGCTGCGCCATATAATAGCCCCACTGGGGGTGATAGAGCGCGGCCTCCATCCAATCACGAAACCGAAGCCGCCCTCCCGCCTCCTGAATCATGGCAGAGAGAACCGCACGCAAACCAGAAGATCCACTGCTGGAAACCATCAATCAACCAGGACCACAAAAACAAGAAGAGAGCCACGCAGCCACGCGACTCCCTTCTCTATACTCAACATGACACCCACTCTACGCGGGCGCTGCATCTACTGAAACGAGCTCATGGAGATCTTGGCCCAAGTTAAAATCTGTTCGGGAAAAATACCGACAATCACCACAAACAGACCGGTCACCCCCATCACCAGACGGTTGGGGATACTCACCTCCATCTCAAAGTCCCTGTCGCTCTGCGGCTGATCAAAGTACATGCGCTTCACCACCCGCAGGTAGTAGAAGGCACCCACCGCCGAGAAGAGAATGCCGACAATGGCCAGCTTAATCATGCCGGCCTGCACCGCCGCCATAAAGACGTATAGCTTACCGATGAATCCAGCCAACGGCGGAATGCCCGCCATGCTAAACATGAAAAGCGCCATCAGGAAGGCCAGCAACGGACGCTTGTGCGCCAACCCCTGGTAATCGGAAATCTCGTCACCCACGCCATCACGATTAAGCAGCAAAATCAGTGTAAAGGCTCCGACATTCATGAAAATGTAGACCGCCAGATAGACCAGAACCGCCTGGTATCCGAGATCACTCCCCACTGAAAGACCAATGAGCACGTAGCCCACATGTCCGATGGAGGAGTAGGCCAGCATGCGCTTGATATTGGTCTGAGCAATGGCCGCCAAGGCACCTACAGCCACAGAGAGCACCGCCAGGAACTGTAGAACCGGGCTCCACTCTGCATGCAGAGGACCAAACGCCTCAAGCAATACGCGATAGAGTGCGGCAAAGGCGGCAATCTTGGGCATGACCGCCATAAAGGCCGTCACCGAGGTAGGCGCGCCCTCATAGACATCCGGGGCCCACATGTGGAACGGAGCAGCGGCAATCTTAAAGCTGAAGCCGATCAAAATCAGAATCATGCCCAGATTGACAATGGCGCCATGGTGATGCAAATCGCCGGAGACATAGGCGTGAATATCGGTAAAGGTGGTGGTGCCTGAAGCGCCGTAAATCAGCGTGATGCCGTAGAGAAGAATGCCAGAGGCCAGGGAGCCCAGCACAAAGTACTTAAGACCCGCCTCGCTGGAGCGCTTATCGTCCCTACGAAAAGCTGCCAACACATAGATGGAGAGGCTCATCAGCTCCAGACCCAGGTAGAGGGTCAGGAAATCACCGCTGGAGGCCATAATCAGGCCGCCAAGCAGCGCAAACAGCGACAACACCTGATACTCACCCTTGAAGATCTCGTTACGCTTCAGGTAGTCACGACTCACCAACAGCGGCAGCAGCGCAGCAGTACACATCAGCATCTTCATATACAGCGCAAAGCTATCGCTGGTGAACATGCCTCCAAAGGTAGTAGTGCGGGTGGTGTGGGCGGTAAACCAGAGCAGCCCCATGGCCACCACAATGGTGCCGATGGTGCCGTTGGCGACCAGCTCGCGACCCTCTTGATCCTCACGCCACGCCGTCAAGAGCAGCAGAGCCATTCCCGCCAGAGCGATAAATATCTCCGGCAGTAGAAGGGTCAGATTGATATCCGGCAATTGAACAGGCATGGGCTCTTGCGCTCCCAAAACGTTTTCGGTGTCTCTTTATTGGGGACTCTGTCCCCAAACCCCTGGCAGGACTCTGTCCTGCACCTGCCAGAAGGCCTGAGGCCCTCTGGACTCCCCAATACTAATGGGCCATTGCTGCTACGGATGCCACACCCGTTTTGACGGCGGTGGCCTGCTGCACCAAATTCTCCACCGAGACGTGCATGATCTCCAGGAATGGACCGGGGTAGAAACCCATCCAGAATACCAGAATCAACAACGGCACAAACATCGCCACCTCTCTGGCATTAACATCGGTGATGCTCTCCACTGCCTTGTTCTGGATCTCGCCAAAGACCACTTTCTTGAACATCCAGAGCATGTAGGCAGCACCCAGCACCAAGCCCGTTGCAGCCACCATGGCCACGGCTTTATTGGTTAGGAACGCCCCTAACAGGATCAAGAACTCCCCCACGAAGCCATTGGTGCCGGGCAAACCCACCGAGGCCATGGTGAAGATCATAAAGATCACCGCATAAACAGGCATGCGGTGAACCAGACCGCCAAATTTGGCAATCTCACGTGTATGCAGGCGGTCGTAAACCACGCCCACGAGCAGGAAGAGTGCGCCGGAAACCACGCCGTGGTTGACCATCTGTAAGATGCCCCCCTCGACGCCCTGCTGATTAAAGGCGAACAGGCCGATGGTAACAAAGCCCATGTGCGAGACCGATGAATAGGCAATCAGCTTCTTCAGGTCTTTCTGCATCAGCGCCACCAGCGCTGTGTAGACAATGGCCACCAACGACAATCCAAAAATCATCGGCATAAAGTATCGTGAGGCGTCCGGTACCATCGGCAGTGAGAAGCGCAGAAAACCGTACGCGCCCATCTTCAACAGCACACCAGCCAGAATAACGGACCCCGCCGTGGGAGCCTCAACGTGAGCATCCGGCAACCATGTGTGAACCGGCCACATGGGCACCTTTACCGAAAAGGCCACAAAGAAGCCCAAAAAAATGAAAATCTGGAAGCCGAAGTCAAATGGTATAGCCATCAACTCCGGGATACTGAAGGTACCGCCCTTATGGGCCAGCGCCAACACCGCAATCAACATCAATACCGAGCCGCCCAAGGTGTAGAGAAAGAACTTCATCGCCGCATAAACCCGGCGTGGTCCGCCCCAGACACCGATGAGCAGAAACATCGGAATCAACATCGCTTCCCAGAGAATATAGAAGAGAATGAAATCAAGCGCACAAAAGACGCCGATCACAAAGCTCTCCAACGCCAAAAAGGCGATCATGTACTCTTTCACCCGGTGGGTGATGGACTCCCAGGAGGCGAGTATGCAGATGGGGGTCAACAGAGCTGTGAGCAGTACAAACGGCAGACTGATGCCGTCGATACCCATCCGGTAGACGATTCCCTGTTCAGGCAGCCACGGCACCTCTTCCAGAAACTGGAATTCAGCGGTGGTAAGATCAAACCCCACATAAAGCCGCAGACTAAGCAGAAAAGTCAGAAGCGAGACGCCCAGGGCGATATACTTGGCCGTCGAGGCGCTGCTGTCGCTCTGATCTCGCACCGCGAGAAAAATCAGCAGCCCGCCGATCAAAGGTAGAAATGTAACCAGACTCAGCATGTCACGAATATCCCCTTACGCCGCGTAGAGCGTCACCAGCACCAGCACCCCCACCAGCATGGCAAAGGCGTAGTGATACATATAACCGGTCTGAAGCCGCCGCATGGCCTGGGCCCAGCGTCCAATGGTGTTCGCCAATCCGTTGACGCCGTAGCCGTCAATGATGGTCTCATCGCCGGTCTTCCAGAGCCCGTGCCCAATCACCTTGGCCGGGTTGATAAACAGACGCTCATAGAGACGATCAAAGTACCAGGCATTGAGCAGAAACTGATGAACCCCAGGCCAGCTCTTGGCAATGCGTCCCGGCATGTCGGGCTTCAAGACATAGAGCAGATAGGAGGCGCCAAGCCCAAACAGGAACATGATGAACGGTGCCCACTTGGCAAGCCCACTCACATGGTGCGCATGCTCCAGTGCGTCATGACCCTCTACCAACTGAATAGCCGACTGGAACCAATCCGCCCCAACCATGGGCGCACCCACAGCACCAGCGATCACCGCACCCACCGCCAGCACCACCAGCGGGAAGCGCATCACCCATGGTGCCTCGTGGGCGTGATCATAGGCTTTCTCGCTGGCTGGCTTGCCATGGAAGGTCATAAAGACCAGTCGGAACGAGTAGAAGGTCGTCATAAATGCAGCGGCGATACCCAGTGTCCACGCGATCATCCCCACCGTGGTGTGGGCAGCGTATGCCGACTCAAGAATGGCATCCTTGGAGTAGTAGCCCGCCAGATAGGGAAAACCAGTCAGCGCCAAGGTGCCGATCATCATCAGCGCATAGGTGATGGGGATTTTCCTCACCAGCCCACCCATCTTGCGCATATCCTGCTCGTGATGCATGGCGTAGATCACAGCGCCGGCTCCCAAGAACAGCAGCGCCTTGAAAAAAGCATGGGTCATCAGGTGGAACATAGAGGCGGCATAGGCCGAAACCCCTGCGCCAAAAAACATGTAGCCAAGTTGCGAACAGGTGGAGTAGGCAATCACCCGCTTGATATCGTTCTGCACCATGCCCACGGTGGCTGCGAAAAAGGCCGTAAAAGCGCCCACCAGCGTCACCACAGCCAGAGCAAACTCTGAAAGTTCAAACAGCGGAGAGGCGCGACAGACCAAAAAGACACCAGCAGTTACCATGGTGGCGGCATGAATCAGGGCCGACACTGGCGTTGGTCCCTCCATGGCGTCAGGCAACCAGGTGTGCAACCCGAGCTGGGCCGATTTACCCATGGCCCCCATAAAGAGCAGCATACATATCAAGGTGATGGTGTCCACCTGACCAAACAGCGGGAAAGCGGTCTGGGCCGGATAGGTGCCGGTCTGATGGGCCAACTCAAACACCTCGGCATAGTCCAGCGTGCCAAAAATCATGTAGATGGCGAAGATTCCCAGGGCAAAACCGAAGTCACCAACACGGTTAACCAGAAACGCCTTCATGGCCGCGTTGCAAGCCGACTCCTTTTTAAACCAGAAGCCGATCAGCAGGTAGGAGCAAAGCCCCACACCTTCCCAACCGAAGAACAGTTGCAGAAAATTATCACCGGTGACCAGCATCAGCATGGCGAAGGTGAAGAGCGACAGATAACTGAAGAAACGAGGCTGATGGGGATCATCCTCCATGTAGCCCACTGAATATACGTGGACCAGGAATGCCACCCCGTTTACCACGATCAGCATTACCGCCGTCAGGCGATCAATCAAAATCGCAAACGACACCTTGAAGGATCCAGACACAATCCAAGAGAATATCGGCTCATGGATGGTGGGCGCATCCCCAACGGCTACACTCATAAAGGCCATAATAGAGAGCGCCAGGGACCCGCCAACACCAATGATGGTGGCCAACTGGCTCAGCCGCAGGCCGATGATGCGACCAAACAGGCCAGCAATCAGCGCCCCTAACAGCGGCAATAATAGGATGAGAAAGTTGCTGCTCATGCTCAGCTAGCCCTTCAAGTTGTCGATCTTCTCTACGTCAATGGTGGCCATATTGCGGAAGAAGGTCACCAAAATCGCCAGGCCGATGGCTGCTTCGGCCGCCGCCACCGAAATCACAAAAAAGGTAAATACCTGCCCGGTAAGATCTCCGCCGTAGTGTGAAAAGGCGACAAAATTGATATTCACCGACAGCAGAATCAACTCAATGCCCATCATGATGATGATGACATTCTTACGATTCAGGAAAATGCCGAACACACCGATGGTGAACAGAATAGCGCTCAGGATCAGATAGCTGTTCAGACTCATGGTTTATGCTCCCTCTCCGGAGGAGACCTTCTTCAACTGGACAGCATCCTCACGTTTGCGGGCCAACTGCTGATGTATATCCTGCCGTTTGGCATCCTTACGTTGACGCAGGGTCAGCGCTACGGCACCAATCAGCGCCACCAGCAGAATCAGCGAGATCACCTCGAAGGGAAACAGATACTTGGTGTAGAGCAGCTTTCCCAACTCCATGGTGTTGTTCATCGGCTCCAGAGCGGCCGCTGCGGCAGCGGACTCCGGGCTTTGATGAAAGCCCATACCAATGGCGACGACCTCCAGGAGAATCACCAACCCCACAGTAAGGCCAAGCGGTAGATGCTCACGCGCACCTTTGCGCAGTGTGGTGAAGTCAATATCCAGCATCATCACCACAAACAGGAACAAAATCGCCACCGCACCCATGTAGACCATCACCAGAATGGCCGCCAAAAACTCCGCTTGCAGCAGAACGAAAAGTCCCGCCGTAGAGAAGAAGGTCAGCGCCAGAAACAGCACCGAATGTACGGCGTTACGCACCGTAATTACCATCAAGGCGGAGACCACCACCACTGCGGCAAACATGAAAAATATGAAATCCGCCACCATCATTTCCTGCACTCCAGCTACCGGTATTTGGCGTCCGCCTTCAGATTGGCGTTAATCTGGTCGTTCCACTTAACACCGTTGCCGAGCAACTTCTCTTTGTCAGAGAGCAGCCCTTCACGGGTTTCGGCCACCATTTCAAAATTGGGGCCCAGCACAATGGCATCCACAGGACAGGCTTCCTGACAATATCCGCAGAAGATGCACTTGCCGTTGTCGATGTCATACACCGAGGTGCAGCGACGCTGTCCCTGACTCTCCGCATCGATCTCGATATAGATCGCCTGGGCTGGACAGACCGCCTCACACAGTTTGCATGCTACACACCGCTCACGCCCGCTCTTATATTTCATCAGGGCATGCTCACCGCGAAAACGGGGTGAGATGTGCGTACGCTGTTCCGGGTACTGAATGGTAATGTTCGGCTTAAACATATGCCGAAGCGTCACCGTCATACCGGTAAACAGCTCCTTAAGCGCCATACCTCGCAGGGTTTGTCTCAGACTCATTCCACCACTCCTAAGCCAGACCGAACAAATGCATGGCGGCTCCCGTTACGAAGATCCACACCAGTGAGATAGGCAGAAACACCTTCCAACCGATGCGCATCAACTGATCGTAGCGATAGCGCGGGAAGGTGGCCCGAATCCACAGAAACACAAACAAAAGGAAGCTCACCTTCATACCAAACCAGAGAACGCCCGGAATAAACGACAGGATCTCCAATGGCGGCAGCCATCCACCCAGGAACATCAACGCGCCCAATGCCGAGACCAAAATCATGTTGGCGTACTCGCCAAGAAAGAACATGCCGAAGCCCATACCGGAGTATTCGGTGAAAAATCCTGCCACCAACTCCGCTTCCGCTTCCGGAAGATCGAACGGGGCGCGGTTGGTCTCCGCCACCACCGAGATAAAGTAAACCATGGCCGCAGGAAAGAGCGGAACGATGTTCCACATGTTCTGCTGGGACATCACGACGTCGGTCAGATTGAGGCTTCCGGCCAGCATCACCACCGGCACCAGCGCGAACCCCATGGAGACCTCATAAGAGATCATCTGGGAAGCCGCACGCAGCGCACCAAGAAACGAGTACCGGGTATTGGAGGCCCATCCGGCCAGCAGCACGCCGTACACCTCCAGTGAAGCCACCGCCAGCAGGAAGAGCATGGCGACGTTCACTTCGGCCACCACCACTTCCGGGTAAATCGGCACCACCGCCCATGAGAGCAGTGCAGGGGCCATCACCAGAACCGGTGCAATCAAAAAAGGAATCTTGTCCGCCGTAGACGGAATCAACGTCTCTTTAGTGAACAACTTGGCAGCATCGGCAAAGGGCTGCAAAAGCCCAAAGAACCCAACACGGTTGGGTCCTACCCGAACCTGCATGGCACCGATAATCTTACGCTCGGCCAGGGTCAGATAGCTGACACCCATAAACACCGGTCCGAGCAGGACCATCACCTTGACCACCGACCAGACCAGCGGCCACAGGAAGCCAAACCACTCGTTGCCGAAGCCATGTATCTGTAGTAATGCTGCTTCCAACATGTCCATTTCCCGGTTCCGACCCCATCCCACCCGCGCCTTGCATCCACCAAGACATCAAGTCGATGGGCCGTGCCTTAAATGCCGGCCAGACTGACCACAGGGAACGGTTGTTCCCCGCTGCAAAGATCCTGCGCGCATCCCGTTGGATACCCGTAATACGCAAACACAACACCCTGTGGAATACGGTCATCCCTTACGGCCACCATCTCCACTGTTCGTTCGCCGTGTATAACCCGCACTTTCTGTCCAGGCTCTACACCTGCCGACTCTGCATCCTTAGGATTGACCCTGAGACGGTTCCCTTTATCCAGCTTGGCCATCAGCGGCGAGCGCCGTGCCACCGGATCATCCACATAGAAGGAGGGCTCCACCACCAGACGCAATCCCTGGGACTGCGTCGGAGCATCCACACCATCAACCGCCAACCCTCTGGTCACTGGGGTGTGATCACAAGCCGGAGGCATCTCCTCATCCAGCCGCTCCACATTATAACGCAGATCGGCCTTGGCCATGGCTGAACGTAGACTTTCGAGATCGTTGTACACCAGCGACGATGAGAAGCGATCACTCAACGCCCGCAGAATGCGCCAATCCTCTTTGGCATCCCCAGGACCATCCACCGCTTTACCGCTGCGCTGAACGCGCCCTTCACAGTTCGTCAGCGTGGCCTCTTTCTCACCGATCACCAATCCGGGAAGCACCACATCCGCCTGTTCCACCACAGGGCTGTCAAAAGCCCCCAGATAGATCACCCGCGCCTTGGCGAGCGCCTCTCTGGCCAGCGTGGAATCACTACTCTCCAAGCCTGGGTCAACCCCAAGCAAAAACAGCACCTTAATCTCGCCGGAAGCCGCCGCCTTAAGTATACGGTGGGCATCATAACCGCGCTTCTCTTTGCGGGAATAGCCAGGTCCACGATGGGGTGCAACCCCCATATCCTGAGCCACAGGAACACTGGCTCTAGAGGTCACTCGGTTGAAACCGTTCCACGCTTCTGTCAATCCGCCTGCGGCTTCAAGAATAGCCACCGCCAACCGTCGAATGCGCTCGGCTCCAGGGTGATGTATGGCATAATCTCCCAACACCACGACCGGTCGCTCTGCCTTCACCAACGTTGAGGCAATGGAGTCGGCTGTGGGGCTCTCTGGGGTCTCATCCATAGAGACACCGCTCTTTACCGCTTGCAGAACCTCACCCAAAAAGGCCGCTTCACTACCTGGGGCACAAAGCGCCTCTTGCAGACCATCCATATTGCCATTCAGTCGACGAGCATGCACCGACATCGTCTGAGCACCGGCCTTCACGGCCTTACGGATACGCAGATTTAGAATCGGTGCCTCAAAGCGGGGGTCAGCACCGATCAAAAGGACGGCGTCGGCCCGTTCCATATCCACTAATGAGGTGTTCATCAAAAGATCGGCCCGAGTCAGGGAGTCGGAATCGCTACGAAAATCTCGCTGACGCAGTCGATGGTCCACATGGGGCGTACCGATGCCGTTCACCAACAGATCCTGGAAGGCGTAAAGTTCCTCACCCACCGTTCCGGTCGATCCAGCCAGACCAGCAACTTCTTCAGGCTTCACACCCTTGAGAATCTCAGCGGCGTAATCCAGCGCCTCAGGCCACCCGACGCGGTTCAGAGCGTCACCATTATCCGGCTTCCGCAACTGAGGTTCGGTCAACCGATCCACCGTCAGGCCGTCGCAAGAGAAACGACCTTTATCGCATATCCACGCTTCGTTGATCTCGTCACATGGATCCACCATGATACGCTTGATGGCCCCATCCAGATGATCCCGACGCACCCGACAGCCAATGGTGCACTGGCCGCAAAGGCCGGAACTCTGCTTCAGCTCCCAACCCCGCGCCTCGTAGTGGAACGGCTTCAGGTTTAGCGCCCCAACCGGACAGAGCTCGGCCATATTTCCGGCCAACTCCGAGCTCAAAGTCTTTTCAACGCCCGCGCCGATCTGCATATGGTCGCCGCGATTAATGCCGCCCATCTCCTCAACGCCCGCAATCTCGGTAGAGAAGCGTATGCAGCGGGTGCAGTGTATGCAGCGGTTCATCACCGTCTCGATGAGCGGACCCATATCGCGATCCGGGACGCTGCGCTTTTCGTCAATAAAGCGCGACCGATCCGGGCCGTACTTCATGGCGAAATCCTGCAAATTGCACTCGCCGCCCTGGTCGCATACCGGGCAGTCCAAGGGGTGGTTTATGAGCAAAAACTCCATCACCCCCTGGCGCGCCTGACGCACCATTTCACTGTCGGTCTTAACCACCATGCCGTCGTTGACCGGCATGGCGCAGGAGACCACAGGCTTCGGCATCTTCACCACTTCCACCAGACACATCCGACAGTTGCCATCTACCGGCAACTTGGGATGGTAGCAAAAGTGCGGAATAAAGACGCCAAGCTGCTTAGCCGCCTCCATAATGGTGGCGCCGGGCTTGACGCTGATCTCCTTGTCGTCGATGACCAGAGTAGGCATTGTTTGTCGCTCGCTCCTCAGCCCACCATGCAGCGGCCGTGCTCCACGTGGTACTCAAACTCCTCTCGAAACGCCTGAATCGCACCACGAACGGGCATGGCAGCGGCATCGCCGAGAGCACAAATGGTCTTGCCCTGAATGTTATCACACACATTCAACAGCAGATCGATATCATCAGGGGTTCCTTTGCCGGACTCCAGGCGATCCATAATTTTGGAGATCCAACCGGTTCCCTCTCGGCAAGGCGAGCACTGCCCGCACGACTCATGCCGATAAAACTGCGAAAGCCGCCTAATCGCCTTAACGATACAGACCGACTTATCCATGACAATCACCGCGCCGGAGCCGAGATATGATCCCGATTTGGCCAACGCATCGTAGTCCATGGTCACGGTTTCGCATATGTCAGCGGTGAGAACCGGCATGGAACAGCCGCCGGGAATCACCCCTTTAAGATTATCCCACCCACCACGCACGCCGCCGGCATACTCTTCCAGCAGCATCTTCATGGGGATGCCCAACTCCACCTCATAGTTGCCGGGCTTATTGACGTGCCCAGAGACCGAGAAGAGCTTGGTTCCCGAAGAGTTTTCCACACCAAGCCCAGCGTACCAGTCACCGCCGTTGGCGATGATATCCGGAACTGAAGCCAGGGTCTCCACGTTGTTGATCACCGTGGGACAACCATACAGCCCAATATTGGCCGGAAACGGCGGCTTCAAGCGGGGCTGCCCCTTTTTGCCTTCCAGAGACTCAATCAGGCCGGTCTCCTCGCCGCATACGTATGCCCCAGCTCCACGATGTACCGCCAAATCGAAGCGAATCCCCTTGCCGTGGCAGTTGTCGCCAAGAATCCCGGCGGCATACGCCTCATCAATAGCCCCTTGCAGCACCTCGGCCTCGCGATAAAACTCACCACGAATATAGATGTAGCCACGCGTAGCATTCACCGAATAGGCGGCAATGGCCATCCCTTCGATGAGCAAGTGAGGATCGTATCGGATGATATCACGGTCCTTGCAGGTACCCGGCTCACCCTCATCGGCGTTGCAGACCAGATACTTGGGACGCGGATCATCCTTGGGAATAAAGGACCACTTGAGGCCCGCTGGAAACCCGGCTCCACCACGACCACGAACACCGCCGCGTTTCACCTCATCGATCACTTCAACCGGCTGCATACCATAGGCCTTAAGAACCGCCTGATAGCCGCCATTGCCTTGATAAACCGCCAACTTATGGCTGTCATCTCGGTCAATATTCTTGAAGAGAATCTTCGTATCGGACTTATAACTCATTCCGTCACCTGTCAAGCTCCACCCGCCCTGGGTGAACGCACCCCATCATCAGGGGAGCCGGTCGATGATATCGGACACCTTTTCAGGCGTCAGATTCTCGTAATAATCATCGTTAATCTGCATCATCGGAGCATTGACGCAAGCCCCGAGACACTCCACCTCCACCAGGGTAAAGCGACCATCGTCGCTGGTGGTGCCAAACTCCTGCTTCAGCTTCCCGTTAAGGGAGGCCATCACACCATCAGAATCACAGAGCCAGCAAGAGATGTTGGTACATACCTGGACATGGTATTTACCAACCGGCTCCAGGTTGTACATGGTGTAGAAGGTGGCCACCTCATAGACCCGAATCTGTGCGATTCCGGTAAACTCGGCCACAAAATCCAACGCCTCCTGACTGAGCCAGCCGCCAAACTCCCGCTGGGCCAGATGAAGAATCGGCATCAACGCCGATCGACGCTGGGCCGCCGGATAGCGGGCGTAGATCTTTTCAATCTCCCCCAGAGCCGTCTCTGAAAACTGAAACGTACCGGCGTTGGGATCTTTCTGTATCTGTCTCATGTAACCGCCGCCAACCTGCTGTTACTCGGCTTTCCGAACACTCAGCGATCAATCTCGCCGAAAACGATATCCACACTGCCGATAATAGTGGTTACATCGGCAATCATATGCCCCCGGGTCATCTGATCCGCGGCCTGGAGATGATTGTATCCAGCCGCACGAACCCGAGCCCGATAGGGTTTATTGGAACCATCCGACACCAGATAGACCCCAAGCTCCCCTTTGGGAGACTCGCTGGCCGCATACACCTCACCTACCGGCGCTTCAAACCCCTCGGTAACGAGCTTGAAGTGGTGAATCAGCGATTCCATGCTGACATGCATATCCTTGCGATAAGGGGTCGAGATCTTAAAGTTCTCGTGTTTGATAGGCCCCTCTTTCATCTGGTCCAGACACTGACGGATGATGCGATTGCTCTGCCGCATCTCCTCAACCCGCACCAGATATCGATCATAGCAGTCCCCGCTGCTGCCCACTGGAATATCAAAATCCAGCTTGTCGTAGACATCATAAGGCTCCGACTTGCGCAAATCCCAGGCCACCCCGGAACCACGCAACATCGGTCCCGCAAACCCCATATCCAGGGCATCTTCGGCACTGACAACGCCGATATCCACCAACCGCTGCTTCCAGATTCGATTCTCGGTGAGCAGCGTCTCGTAGTCGTCAATCTTCGACGGGAAGTGCTCGGTAAAGTTGCGAATCTTCTCCGCTACCCCTTCAGGCAGATCCTTGGCCACGCCACCAGGGCGGAAATAGGCCGCATGCATCCGGGCTCCAGAGACTGCTTCGTACATGTCGAAGATCTCTTCACGCTCACGAAAGCAGTAAATAAACATGGTCATCGCCCCGACATCCAAGCCGTGGGCGGCCAAAAACAGCAGATGATTCAGCAGCCGGGTCAGCTCGGCAAAGATCACCCGGATATACTGTGCACGCTCCGGGGCCTCAATACCCATCAGCTTCTCTACCGCCAGCACCCAGGAGTGCTCCTCGGACATCATGGACATATAGTCCATGCGGTCAAAGTAGGGCAGACCCTGGAGATAGGTCTTATGCTCCAGAAGCTTTTCGGTGCCCCGATGCAAAAATCCGATATGGGGATCGGCCCGTTGAACAACTTCGCCATCCAGCTCCAGCATCAGACGCAGCACGCCGTGGGCCGCTGGATGCTGCGGGCCGAAGTTGATCATATAGTTGTTGTCTTGCTGCTCCACCATCAGCTTCTCACTCGCAGGTGTTCTCACTCAGAATCCGCAGGTCTGCGCCAACCAGTCGCTCAAGCGCGTTTACGGGAATAAGGCTCCCGACTTTCACGCGGCAACTCCACCGGCTTTCGAACCACACGGCGCTGCTTTTCGTCGTAGAAGACATCGTAATGCCCACACAACGGAAACTCCTTACGCAGCGGATAGTCTTCTGAATCGTACTCAGTCAAAAGACGCCGCAGATCGGGATGTCCCTTAAAAAGAACCCCGAACATCTCATAGGTCTCACGCTCGTACCAGTTAGCGCAACTCCAAATACCGGTCACCGTGGGAATCATCGCACCATCCGGCACCGCCATCTTCACTCGCAAACGCTGGTTTCTGTAAACCGACAGCAACTGGTAAACAATCTCAAGAGGTGCTTCCCGCTTCGGGTAGTGGACCGCCGTCAGATCCATCATCTGCTTAAAATTAAGCGCATCATCATCCCGCAGCCGCGTCATGGTTTCCACCAACCGGTCCGGCTCTACCCACATCACCATGTGATCCAGGGTCCGCTCCAACTTGGCTTCAGAAAACACCTTCAGCAGGCGCGCCTCCAACTGTTCCAAATCCTCACGAATCATTTGGAAAGCTCCCATCCGGAATATAGCGTATGGGTCTTATGAATCTTTTTCTGCAACTGAATGATGCCGTAGAGCAGCGCTTCAGCCGTGGGAGGGCAACCGGGAATGTAGATATCCACAGGAACTACACGCCCACATCCACGCACTACCGAATAGGTGTGATGATAGTACCCGCCACCACTGGCGCAGGCCCCCATGGCAATTACCCAGCGGGGTTCCGGCATTTGATCATAAAGCTTGCGAAGCGCCGGGGCCATCTTGTTGGTGAGGGTTCCCGCCACCACCATCACGTCAGACTGACGTGGGGAGCCACGAAAGATAATCCCAAACCTATCAAGATCATAACGACTACCGCCGGCGTGCATCATCTCCACCGCACAGCAGGCCAGACCGAAGGTCATGGGCCACATTGAGGAGGTGCGCGCCCAGTTTACAATCTTATCGGCTGACGTCAGCAGAAAACCACGATTCTGCGCCTCGTCCCGGACCTCTTCGATCATTCCCATTCCAGAGCCCCTTTCTTCCAGGCGTAGGCGTAGCCGACCAGCAGTACCAACAGAAACAGAATCATCTCCACAAAGCCGATAATGCCGATCTGCTTAAAGGCGACGGCCCAGGGGAACAAAAATGCCGCTTCAATATCGAAAATTATAAAGAGTATGGCAATCAGGTAGTAACGAACATCAAAGGGCATTCGAACCCGGTGTATGGGGTCAAACCCGCACTCATACTGGCTCGTTTTAACATCGTAAGGGCGCTTAAACCCAACAATGTAGTTCCCCGCCATCAAGAACACCGCAAACCCAATGGCGATGAACAGGAACACCAGGATGGGAAAATAGTTCTCTAACATCCCTGAAAACCTCAAACCTGATACGATCAAGAAGACTCGGTACACATGTCATGCACCAACAAAAAAAATACATCTACAACGCTCTACAGTCAAGGCGTCCAACTACAAAAAAGTGCATTTTACTCAATATTTATCCATCATAATATTGCGTAATTCTAATATTGATTCCACACCTGTTTGAATTTCTTACGCCTAGGGAATATCTCTAATCTCAGCGCACCGCCCACCTCTCCCCTCTTGCCATAAAAAAAGGGCCTCCCCGTTCATCCTAACCGGGCAGGCCCTCATTCATTCTACAGACGCTTCTACGGGACGATAAAACTATCCGGCATAGGAGCATTTACTGGCGGCGGTACGGGTATCCATGTTACGGCCACGGTTGGTGTGGTCGTCGATCTCCGCTGCGCTGCCGATCATGCGACCAAACAGGAAGGTGGTGAAGGCTGCGCTCTCCATGACGGATTCGCTGATCTTCCCTTCGCTGAATGGGGTCCAGAGCATCTTAAGCAGAATCACCGCAATCACCGCATCCACATTGACGCAGTAGACGTTGCGACTGACGCCGGTCTTGTAGAGGGCGTTGACCAACTCATGATAAAAATCCTGGAAGATATTGTAATCTCCACGACTTTTAAACAAATCACCCACAAAGGTTTCACGAGGATCGTAGTTGACATCCTCGCCCTTGAAGACCGGGTGGTTGATGCATGGAATCTTGGCGTAGTTAAGATTACCAGCTGCCTTGGCCTGAATCTTATAAGCCAGATACTCTTTGCCGTACGCCATAGCCATGGCGGTAAGATCCATTCCATGATCCCTTGCACCCGGATCCTTCAACCCACTGTCACGAAAGCGATCCAGCAAGAAGGCGATAGCCTCAAAGCCGTTGCCGCCATGGGCATAACCGGTATGGGTCAGGAAGCCGATGTAGCCTTTGTTGACCTGAACGCGTCCAGGAACCTCGGAACCGTCCGCCGCCACGGCACCCTTGGCACCCTGAGCCGAAATGGTCCCCGGACCGTTGGTGACGATAAGACCCAGCAATACGGAGAACCCAAAGCGCTCTTCGTCGTTGGGACGCTTGCCGAACAGCGCCAGGAAGGCGGTCTCGGTAAAGCTCCAACTCTCCACCAGATCCTTGACGGCCACACCGCAGAAGGTTTTCTTGTCCGGCTGCTGATCGGCAGGTACAGCAGAACCCACCAGCGTGGCATAGATACGCAAATGCCAAGCCATATTCACCACGGTGTTCATGGCCACACGCTTACGCATCAGGCCCGACCAGCAGAGGTGACAGGAGGTCGCCGCCAACACCAACTGGGCATTCAACTCACGACCGCTTTTCTTGGCCAGCGCATTCAGAAAGTCCACAAACACTGACTTGACGCCACGCGCTTCCATACCCGCCAGCATCTTCTTGCCACGCTTGCAGCCCTTCTCAGAGGTGAGCGCATCCAGATTATCACCAGAAACGACCTTATCTACCAACGCACCTACGTCAAACGAGGCGTCGGAAGCATCCTTGAGACCGGCCTCGAAGAACAGATTGGCCATTAATTCAGACGCCTTGCGTGCCTTGGCCACCATATTGGGGCCCATCATGGCCACGGACGACGAAAGACAGGTGTTGGGGCTGTTGCCAGCCTGACGTGCCGTATCCGCCGCCGCCAGACCGATGGAGCCGGACTGGTTGACCAGGGCATTAAGCACCACGTTGGTCATGGCAGCGCCGTTAGCATCCGGGTACTCCCGGATCAACGACTGAACCAGATTCTCTTCATAGGACTTGGTGGAAGCATCCAGAACACTGGTGCCGTGAATCTGGGTCACCTGGGTCTTGGGATCCATCCGCGAGGCGCCGGAGCAGTCCTTCATGTTCTGACGCGGGAAGATGGTGCCCACCTGTTTGGAGAGACCGGCAATCTGCTCATTGTAAGGCTCAATGGCCTCCACAACCGGAACCTGCAACTCCTTAGGCAGATCAATACCCTGACTGTTGGAGAACCAACACTTCAGAGAGAGGTCGCCCCGAGGCTCAAAATCGGGCTCTTTGCCATTCAGCTTCATCACAGCGGTCATGGCCGCAGGAATGTGCGAAATGTTGATCACCACTGCGCCCTTGGCGGAGCAGACCGGATTGTCCGGCGTGAAAATCTCATTCACGTCGAACTTGTTCATGAACCACTTCTCTTTTTCCTGGGCATTATCGCCAGCACCGGCAATGGCACCAGCATGGCCGCAGGAGCGGGTCAGTTTGGCCTTCCAACGACCAACGATGCAGGCCACCACAGGCTTTTTAAACTCCAGGTCGTACTCGTAGTAACCACCCGGCTCAATGTACATCACCGACGCCGCTGTACGGTCGTCATTGTGCATGGCGTAGGTGTATTCCGGTGCTGAGTAGTGGATGTAAACATCCTTACCGGAAGAGATGGAGACCGTCGTTCCCCAGCCGCCAGTGAGCAGGTAGGTGGCTATGGTGGTGGTAAAATTGCCGGAGTTGGAGAAGACACCGATAGAGCCCGGAACCATGGACTCTTCCGGGGAGTTGCCACCTAAAGCGCCGCCGATGCGGACCTTGTGATGGGAGTCGCCCACGCCCAGACAGTTGCCGCCAAACACGTCCACACCGCGCAACTGGCAGTATTGACGAATAATACGGGAGTCCCGTACCGGCACCTTCTCGGTGAGAATCACCACCTTGGTGATGTCGGGATTGACGCGCACAGCCTCAATCACCGAATCCTTCACGCCCGAAGGGGGCACATAGACCACCGCCACATTAAACTTGTGACCAGCGGCCATCGCCTCTTTGATGTTGTGATAGACGGGAATATTGCCCGCCTTGGTCTTCATCACCTCACCAGAGCGTCCAGGCATGGTGCCGCAGACAATGTTGCCACCGGAGAAAGCGTGGCTGGTGGGGGTCACGGTACGGCTCTCGCCACCGAGAATATTGATGACACAGACGCGATCTTCGCGGGTGGCGATATCGCGCAGCGAGTGGATACCCACATAGTAGTTCGGAAATGCAGCTTCGCCTTTGGCCTGCAAGGCGTTAAAGCTGTAGCCCTTATTTTCGTCGTTCATATCAAACCTCGATCACTTGTTCTTCAACACGGTTCGGATCGTGTGTCGGTCTGGCCGACAGCTCCTGGACTATTTGATCCCCAATTTGGCAGCGACAATGTCGCGACCGCCATTGGCCATCCAGTCATCGGCGGCCTCGGCGTAGTTCACCACTTCGCTCATGGCGGAGTCGTAACCAAACATGGAGTAGGGAAGCCCCAGAGAGTCCAGCGTATCCTGAAGATAGCCAAGACCACGGACCAGATTGGGTCCGCCGCGTCCCACCACCACATAGAGCGGGGTTGGGCCGTGGGTGCTGAAGTAGTCGCGCAGACCATCGGCCATGGCGCGGAAGGTTTCGTAAATGTCGGTGTTGTTTGCCTTACCGCCGATCAAGAACAGAACGTTGGTCTGTTTCAGCCAGTATTTATAGGTGATGCGGCTGATATCCATCATCTTGGCGTAGGGCGGGTTGCCACCGAAGTCCGAAGAGATGGTGGCGCGGTCGCCGAGCAACTCGGTAACCAGGGCGTTGGCACCGCCGCCAAAGGTCATGGCAGTGATGGTACCGGCATCGTTGATGACAAACACATCCGACTGCCCCTGATAGGTCCGCAACTGGTTCACTTCCAGCTCGTACTTGGAGAAACCGGTGCTGTCGAGATTGGCAGGCAACCCAAGACGCTTTACGCTGGGGTCGTCGCCATCAAAGGCGCACTTGAAGTCACAGGCGATGGGAACCAGACGCCCCTTGGCGTTGCGACCCATACGAATCGGGTTCAACTCCAGGGTGGTCATGCCGTAGTTGTGGTAGAGATCCCACAGCTTGGGCAGGTTCTGCACCAGCGGGCTGATGATTTCGCTGGGGGCATTCATCTCATTCAGTGCGTTGGAGACGATAAAACCTTTGAAGCCGGTAAGCGGATCAAAGGGAATCACCTTGATCTTGTCTTCCGGCAACTCCTCGATATCCATGCCGCCATGATGGGTGATGGTAATGGTGGGGGCGCGGAATCGCGTGTTGTCGGTGAGAGAGACATATACCTCGTACTCGGCGGGAACAAACGCCTCATAGGTGACGCCTTCGGATTTAGCGGTGGCGTTGCCATGGGTATGCTCGCAGAAGTAGAGACGCTCCTTCTCTTTGAGAGCCGTTACCAGATCGGTGGCTTTACCGATGAGACCAGCTTTACCCTTTTTACCAATGCCGCCTTTAAAAATCGGCTTCACCAGAACGCCGCCGTGACGACTGATCAGATCCTGAATTTCATCCGGGGTCGCTTCCGGCCCCAGCACTTCCGTGGTCGGGAAATCGACATATTTCAGAAGTTTCGCTCCCCACCGCATGCCTGTGATCTGCATTTACACACTCCTTATTCAAGGGTCATCTCAAGGTGCGTCGATTCGCTTCGGCCCCCACGTCCGATGTAAGACTTTTAATTTAATGGGGACATCAAAAACAAAAAGAGCAAGTCGAAGTAGATTCGACTTGCTCCTATTTAGCGAGTTTTGGCGGGAGCGACGGGACTCGAACCCGCGACCTCCGGCGTGACAGGCCGGCATTCTAACCAACTGAACTACGCCCCCGTAAATTATGCCCGCGAATAAAGCAGGATCCGTCGAATCTCCCCATTTAAGACCTTTGGTCGGCCCTTCATGGAGCGGCAAAATTACGGCTTTAACCGCCCCCTGTCAACCGAAAATATGCACTCAAAACAGACGAATTTGAACAACACTGTAAAATGAGTGGTGGGCGGAACAGGGCTTGAACCTGTGACCCTCGGCTTGTAAGGCCGATGCTCTCCCAACTGAGCTACCCGCCCGAACGGGATCTGCCGTATCGACGGCGGAAAAGACTATGGCATAACTCGACCGGCGATGCACGAAAAAAGCGCACACGGCCGAAAATCTATCCTGAATTGTTCCTAAAAGCACAAATCCCGCCCATTAGGAAAACAGGCGGGATTTGCTGGTGTGCGATCAAAAAAGGGCGTTATCGGCCCATTTAAGAGCGAATCACATCCATTGCTATTTTTTTGCTACAGCGTCTTTCAGCCCCTTGCCGGGTTTAAACTTCGGCAGACGGGTGGCGGCAATCTTAATTTTTTTGCCGGTTTGCGGATTACGTCCGGTGCGGGCCGCACGCTCGGCTACCGAAAAGGTGCCGAAGCCGATAAGGCTAACCTGTCCGCCCTGGGCAAGTTGCCCCTGAATAGCACCGATAACCGCCTCAACGGCTTCAGTGGACTGCACTTTGGTCAAGCCGGTGCTCTTGGCGACTTCCTCGACGAGCTCGGTTTTGTTCAATGGAAAGCCCTCCCTCCAGATGGTGTTCAGAATACTCTAAACAGCGTTTAACGCTTACGATGTTCCGACGCTGGCTACCTTTAAGGAACCCCATGAAGAACCGGGCCACAAACAGCTTGAATGCTTCCCGATACTGCACACCGGCAGGTTGGCGTCAGAGGCGACTCACTCCTTTTTAATGGGTCACAACCTGGGGGTCAACAGGTGCCGTTTCCTTCTGTGAAGTTGAGGCTTTACCACCTTTCCCCCGCTTCGGGATCGGAGGCAGATTTTTTTTGGCCAAATTCTCCACCAGAGCAATTTCCAAAACCTCATCCATATGCTTAACCGGATGAATTTCAATGTCTTTTAGAACCACCGCCGGCAAATCTTTCAAGTCCTTGACGTTCTCGTTAGGGATGATCACTTTCAAAATCCGCGCACGATGAGCCGCCATCAATTTCTCTTTTAGCCCGCCGATCATCAACACCCGCCCCCGCAGCGAGATCTCACCAGTCATGGCAATATCACGATGCACCGGGATGCCGGTCATGGCGCTGACGATGGTGGTACAGAGGGCAATACCCGCCGATGGACCATCCTTTGGCGTGGCTCCTTCTGGAACGTGGATATGGAAATCACGCTCTTGGAAAAACGCCTTATCCGGCAAAATGCCCCACATTTCGGCCCGAGACCTGGCATAGGTGACCGCCGCCTGGGCCGACTCCTGCATCACATCGCCCAGTTTACCGGTGATGGTCAGCTTCCCCTTGCCGTTGACATGGATCGCCTCAATGGAGAGCAGCTCACCTCCCACTTCGGTCCAAGCCAGACCGGTGGTTACCCCCACCAGATCCTTCTCCTCAATCTGGCCGTACTGATGGCGGGCAACCCCCAGATATTTTGCCAGGGTGTTGGTGCCCACCGAGACGGTTTCACACTTCTCTTCCGAAAGAATACGCTTGGCGGCCTTACGACAGAGCGCCGCAATCTCACGCTCCAGATTACGCACCCCTGCCTCGCGAGTGTAGCGCCGGATCAGCTCCAGCAAAGCCGAGCGGGAGACACTGAATTCTCGATCCTCCAGACCATGGGACTCCATCTGCCGAGGAATCAGGTAGCGGGAGGCGATCTGCATCTTCTCACGCTCGGTATACCCGGCCAGACGAATCACCTCCATACGGTCCAGAAGCGGCCTGGAGATCGTCATGCTGTTGGCGGTGGTGATAAACATCACCGATGAGAGATCGTAATCCACCTCTAGATAGTGATCGGCAAAGGTGTTGTTCTGCTCAGGGTCCAGCACCTCCAAAAGTGCCGAAGAGGGATCTCCCCGATAGTCGGCACCCACCTTGTCGATCTCATCGAGCAAAAAGAGCGGATTGGAGCTACCCGCCTTCTTCATGGACTGAATCACCTTGCCAGGCAGGGAGCCGATATAGGTACGCCGATGGCCTCGAATCTCCGCTTCATCACGCACACCGCCCAGCGAGACACGCACATACTCACGTCCAGCCGCCCGAGCAATGGATTTGGCCAGAGAGGTCTTGCCCACACCAGGAGGCCCCACAAGACAAAGAATCGGACCCTTCATCTTTTTGACCTTCTGCTGCACCGCCAGATGCTCGACAATGCGCTCTTTAACCTTGTTCAGCCCGTAGTGATCCTCATCCAGGATCTCCTCGGCCTTATGCAGGTCGTGCTCCAGCTCTGTCTCTTTGCCCCAGGGAAGATTGACGATCCAATCCAAATAGTTGCGCACCACCGTCGCTTCTGCCGACATGGGGGCCATCTGGCGCAGCTTGCGCAGCTCCGACTCGGCCTTCTTCAGCGCCTCTTCCGGCAGATTGGCAGCTTTGATCTGCTCCGCCAACTCATTCAACTCATCCTTGTCATCGTCACGATCCCCCAGCTCCTTCTGGATCGCCTTCATCTGCTCATTGAGATAATAGTCCCGGTGGCTCTTCTCCATCTGCCGCTTAACACGGCCACGGATGCGCTTCTCCACCTGAAGCACTTCAATCTCCTGCTCCAGCGCCAGAAACAGACGCTCCAGACGCTCAATCACCGATGTCACCTCAAGCAACGACTGCTTTTCGGTCACATTCAGCGTCAGGTGCGAGGCGGCAATATCGGCCAAACGCCCTGGATCCTCAATGGACTGGAAGGTCATCAACACTTCCGGCGGCACCTTCTTGTTGAACTTGGTGTAGGTCTCAAACTGACCCACCACCGAGCGCATCAGCGCCTGAGCTTCCGTGGAGCTGTAGGGCTCTGATTCCAGATACTCATAGCGAACCAGAAAATAGGGATCCTCCTGATCGTAACCGAGAATCTTCACCCGGCGTCCACCTTCGGCCAGCACCTTCACCGTGCCGTCAGGCAGCTTCAGAAGCTGTAGCAGCGAGCCGACGACACCGACGTCATACACCTCGCTCCCCTCGGGGTTATCGGTGGATGCGTCGCGCTGAGAGACCAGGATCACCTTGCGATCCTTCTCCGCCATCTCGGTCACCGCCTCCAGCGCCCGTATGGATCGATCTCGCCCCACAAACAAAGGCACAATCATATGGGGAAATACCACAATATCCCGCAGAGGGAGAGCTGGCATGCGCATGACGCCCGTGGCGTCCTGATCACGAAAACTATTCATAAAAGAGGGCCTCAGGCCTTGGCTTCCATGGGGTTTTTAGCGTAGATCAGCAGCGGCTCCGCCACCTTCTCCACCACATCACGATTGATCACCACCTCATCCACATCAGAGGCGGAGGGGATGTCGAACATCACATCCAGCAACACCTCCTCCAGAATAGCCCGCAGGCCACGTGCCCCGGTCTTACGCTTGTGGCTCTTCTCCGCCACGGCACGCAGGGCATCATCGGTAAAGGTAAGGGTCACATTATCCAACTTAAACAGTTTCTTATACTGCTTAATCAGAGCGTTTTTGGGCCGGGTCAGGATCTCTACCAGATCGTCCAGATCCAGCTCAGTGAGGGTCGCCACCACCGGCAGACGCCCGACAAACTCGGGAATCAGACCAAATTGCAGTAGATCCTCAGGCTCCAAATCCTCCAGCAGCTCATTCATGCGCTCTTCGGCGGTTCCCGTACTCACTTCCGAACCGAAGCCGATACCATGATGCTTGGTGGAACGCCGCTCAATCACCTTCTCCAGACCGTTAAAAGCCCCGCCGCAGATCACCAGAATGTTGGTGGTATCCACCTGGAGATACTCCTGCTGGGGATGCTTGCGTCCACCCTGGGGCGGTACGCTGGCCACGGTGCCCTCAATAATCTTGAGCAGCGCCTGCTGCACCCCTTCGCCGGAGACATCCCGCGTAATGGAGGGGTTGTCCGATTTGCGGGAGATTTTATCGATCTCATCGATAAAGACGATGCCCCGCTGAGCACGATCCACATCGTTGTCCGATGCCTGCAACAGACGCAGAATGATGTTCTCCACATCTTCGCCCACATACCCCGCCTCGGTGAGGCTGGTGGCGTCGGCGATGGTAAAAGGAACATCAAGAATTCTCGCCAGAGTCTGGGCGATGAGCGTCTTGCCGGAGCCGGTAGGACCGATCATCAGCACGTTGCTCTTGGCCACCTCCACCCCATCGTCGCTGAGATCATTCTCCAGACGCTTGTAGTGGTTGTAGACCGCCACCGAGACCACCTTCTTGGCGAAGTCCTGGCCGATGATGTACTGGTCCAGCGTCTGCTTGATCTCCTTGGGCGGCATCAATCCTTCACGCTGCTGATTCTTAGGCAGCGCCGCATCACCCTTATCCTTCTTGATGATATCGTTGCACAGGTCCACACACTCATCGCATATATAGACCGCCGGGCCGGCAATCAGCTTGCGCGATTCGTGTTGACTCTTGCCGCAAAAGGAGCAGTGCAGAACACTCCCGGAGTCGGTTGTCGTTTTTCCCATTTGGGCGCCTCAATCACTCTCATTTAGCTTCCGGTCTCCGCCAACCCAGGCGGGCCGATCAGGCGTCGTTGTCCGAGCGCTCGTCCTTGCTCTCATGATCATCGGGAAGGTCGCGCTTCTCGACCACTTTATCGGCCAGCCCGTATTCACACGCCTCGGCACCGGACATAAAGTTGTCCCGCTCGGTATCCTCGGAGATGCAATCCATGCTTTTTCCGGTGTGGTCTACCAAAATCTCATTCAGTGTCTGACGAACTCGCAGCATCTCCCGAGCATGGATCTCAATATCGGACGCCTGTCCCTGAAATCCGCCCAGAGGCTGATGGATCATCACCCGAGCATTCGGCAACACAAGCCGCTTACCCTTGGTGCCCGCCGCCAAAAGCACGGCACCCATACTGGCCGCCTGCCCCAGACATAGAGTACTGACATCGGGACGAATAAACTGCATGGTGTCATAGATGCCCAGACCCGCCGTCACCAAACCGCCAGGACTGTT
The DNA here is from genome assembly GCA_015233785.1 of Magnetococcales bacterium. Lineage (GTDB taxonomy): Bacteria > Pseudomonadota > Magnetococcia > Magnetococcales > JADFWT01 > JADFWT01. Next base: position 12,227 of record JADFWT010000012.1, on the reverse strand, counting down.
GATGTAGAGGTGGATATCTTTTTCGGGATTTTCCGACTCCAGAAAAAGCAGCTGTGCAATCACCAAGTTGGCCATCTCGTCATTGACGGCCCCCACCATAAACACCACCCGCTCCTTGAGCAGCCGCGAGTAGATATCGTAGGCCCGCTCACCGCGATTGGTGGTTTCCACCACCATTGGCACCAGATTCATAGAGCCTTCCCTTCCCTTTTCAGTTCCATTTTGGTGCGATGCGGACACACTGCAACACACAGGCCGTCGGCTCTGTAGAATGCAAGCCCGATGCCACAACACGACCAGACTATTGAACAGTGATCATACACCACACAGGGCGAAACGGTACGGCAAAAACCGCACGGCTCACCCCTTCAACCGGCATTTATGCACATAAAGCGCTGTCATGCCGGGGTCTGTTTAACCTGAATTGCGCCGAGAAATCGACGCCGATGAGGGGATATGTCAGCCCTCTGTACCCTTATTGAGCAGCTCTTCCAGGGAGATGTTTTCATCGCTCATCTCGCCGTGATCGACGATCCATTCGATGATCTTCTCCTCCACAAGTCGGCTCTCCACCTCACCCATGCGCTCCTTGTCCTCACGGAACCAAGCCTTCATGCGCTCGGGATCCACGCCGGGCATCTCACCGACGGTCTCCTCAATCATCTTATCCAGATGAGCGGAGAGCTCCTCTTCGTCGGCCCCGATGGACTCCTCACGGGAGATAGCACCTACAGTCATGCCGAGAATCACCCGATCCATCGCTGAATCGCGGTACTCGTCCATCCACTCCTGCTCGGACTTCATGGCTTCGGGGTCCACACCCTGGTTTTTATACTCCCCCTTGATCCGATCGATAAGCGCCTTGGCTTCCTGATCCACCAACTGGTCGGGCAACTCGGTGCGGTTGGCCTCCAGTAGTTGGTCCATGATTTCGCTGCGTAGCAGTTGGCGGGATTTTTTCTCCGCCTCTTTGACCAGCCGCTCCTGAACCTTCTGACGAAGCGCCTCAACGCCGCCCTCTTCGACACCGCCGGACGCCTTGGCAAAATCGTCATCCACCTCCGGCAACTCCGGGGTGCGCACTTCGTGAACCTTGCACTTGAAAATCGCCTCTTTACCGGCCAGATTGCTGCTGTGGTACTTCTCCGGGAAAGTGACCTTCACATCCACATCCTGGTCGGCCTTAGCGCCTTCCAACTGCTCCTCAAAACCGGGGATGAAACGATTTTCACCCAGAGTCAACACGTACTTCTCGGAGGCCCCGCCCTCAAACGGCTCGTCATCGACAAACCCCTCGAAATCCAACACCACCTGATCGCCCTTCTCTGCCGCACGCCCTTCCGCCATTTCAAACTCGGCGTTGCTGCGGCGCATCTCCTCAATGACCCGATCCACATCGGCCTCTTCAATGGTCGCCGCCAGACGCGTCAGCTTCAGATCCTTATACCCTTCGGGGGTCATGGTAGGCATCACCTGAACCACGGCCGTATAGGAGAAACCATCCTCTCGGGAGAGTTTCCCCACCTCCAACTCCGGCGGCCCCACAGGACGCAGGTCGTTATCCCGCAGAGCCTGGGAGTAGGTACTCTCCACCAGTCGCTCTCCTACTTCGGCCACAATCTGCCCCTGATAGCGGGACTCCAGCATCTTCTTGGGTGCCTTACCGGGCCGGAATCCAGGCAGACGCACCGACTGCGCCAGGCGCTGCACCTCCACATCCATCATCTGCGCCACGCGCTCCGCCGGAATCCGTACGGTAACGCTGCGATCAAACTGGCCTTTTTCTTCTACGGTGACATCCATGGAAAACCTGCTCTATCTAAATATGAGGAAGGGCAACATAAAATTAAGGAAACGTGAACGGTGCTCATCACTGGAGACCAACTGCAAAAACCCGATATCGGGCCTGATAAAAATGGTGCGAAAGGGGGGAGTCGAACCCCCACGCCTTGCGGCACTGGATCCTAAATCCAGGGCGTCTACCAGTTCCGCCACTTTCGCAGGCACCCACCGCGCCCCACAGAAGAAACCTGAGCTCACAAGCGATACGGCCAGTATCCAATCCCTGGATTCTGTCCGCCGCGCCCAATCCGCAAGCCGTGCCGGCAGGGTCGTCATGTCCCGTCTGTAACTTGGGCGAAGAGAAAAAATGGGGCGATCGACGAGATTTGAACTCGCGACAACTGGAATCACAATCCAGGGCTCTACCGACTGAGCTACGACCGCCATACGCTACCCCATCTTCGCCATATCCCTGCTGAAGATGGGCCAAACAGGATGGGCAGGATCTTGAAACAAGGTGGGCCAAAACAAATGACCGCGCCGCGCAAGACGCCACCCACCATCCGGGAGGGCATCGCCCCATAATGTATGAGGATTTGCCGCTCCGGCAAGCAAAAAAATGGATTCCGGCTCTTGGTGCGCCCGGCAGGGCTCGAACCTGCAACCTACGGCTTAGAAGGCCGTTGCTCTATCCAGTTGAGCTACGGGCGCTCACCTCGCCGCATGCATTACCACGGCGTCCCGCTGCATTGGAATCCAGCTTCATGAATGGTCGGGGCGAGAGGATTCGAACCTCCGACCCTCGGTTCCCAAAACCGATGCGCTACCAGGCTGCGCTACGCCCCGTCTCACTCACGACTCCGAAATGTGTATCGGAGCCGTTGGAATATACTGCGTAAAGGGAGTGAAAAACAAGCACTCCATCACGAAAAAAATGACATGGCCCTATCCACCCCCCTATATTCAATTAAATGCCCCAATCGTTTCACCTCCCATCACGCCGATGGATTCGCCTTTGTCCGACAAGGTGATCCGGTCTATGATAGGGCGTTTTCACCGAAGCCTTTCGACGCATACCCAGACCATGGGTACGCCGGACTTTAGCCCGACACCGCCTCCGAGGCCAGACGTTTCCAGAATACGCTGCTATGAAAATCGTTGCCCTCGGCCTTAGCCACAAAACAGCCCCAGTCGCTCTGCGGGAGAGATTCTCCTTCTCGGCTGCCGAGCTGACCCAACGCCTGCCGGAACTGCTGGCCAAGGAGTGCATCGCCGAAGCGGTGATCCTCTCCACCTGCAACCGAGTGGAGATCTATCTGGCCACCCAGCAAGACGACATCGCCATCGCTGAGACCGCACTATGGTTGGCCGATGTGCATGAGGTTCCCGCTGCCCAGTTGGAGTCGCATCTCTACATCAAGTCTGACCAGCAGGCGGTTCAGCACAGCTTTCGCGTCACCGCCAGCCTCGACTCCCTGGTGGTGGGAGAACCGCAAATCCTCGGTCAGGTAAAGGAGGCCTACCATCTAGCTGCACAAGCCCAATCCACAGGGGCGATCCTCAACCGGCTTTTTCATCACGCTTTTCGTACCGCTAAACGGGTCCGCAGCGAAACCACCATCGCCGAAAATGCCGTTTCAGTGGCCTCGGCGGCGGTCTCTCTGGCAAAAAAAATCTTTGGGCGGCTTCAGGGGCAGAGCTGCCTGCTCATCGGAGCCGGCGAGATGTGCGAACTGGCCGCCCAGCACCTGGTGACCAACGGCATTGATCAGGTATTGGTCACCAACCGCACCTTCTCTCGGGCCGAAACACTGGCCAAGCAGTTTGATGGTGAAGCGTTCCCCCTGGAAGAGGTGGCCCAGCAACTCCACCGGGCCGATATCGTACTCTCCTCCACTGGAGCCGCAAAGCCGATCATTAACGCCGCCATGGTACGAAACGCCCTGAAACAGCGCCGCTATCAGCCCATGTTTTTGATCGATATCGCCGTCCCCAGAGATCTGGACCCGGCCATTGATCAGGTGGACAGCGCCTTCCTCTACGACATCGACGACCTGCACCAGATTGTGGAGAAGAATATTCAAGGGCGAACTCAGATTGCCCAGCAGGCCGAAAAAATTGTTCAACAGGAGGTGATGGCATTTCAGCGCTGGCTGGATACTTTGAGCGTCACCCCCACCATCGTCTCACTGCGAAACCGCTTCGAAGAGATTCGCGACCAGGAGATCGCCAAGGCGGTCAGCGGCTGGTCGGACCTCAGCGATGAGGATCGCAAACGGCTGGAGGAGATGGGGAGGCGGCTGGTCAACAAGCTGCTGCATGTCCCCACCAAGGGACTGAAAAAACTCTCTGCCGAAGAGAATGGCGACCTCTATCTGGACGCCGCCCGCAAACTGTTTCAACTTTAATCAAAAAAACGGCTCAGGAAGGATTCCATGTCCCTGCTCGACAAACTCGAAACCATGGTTCAACGCCACAGCGAACTCGGCACTCAGCTCAGCGCACCCGACGTTCACGCCGACCAGGAGCGCTATGCCAAACTGAGTAAGGAGTTCTCCGATCTGGACCCCATCATCGCCGCCTGTCACGCTTTTCGAGAACTGACAGAGCAGGCGGAAGAGGCCGAGGCCATGAGCCATGATGACGACCCGGAACTGCGACAGATGGCCAAGGAGGAGATGGAGCAGATCAAGACGCAGATCCAAACGGCCGAACACGACCTCAAGCTGATGCTGCTACCCAAAGATCCCAATGACGGCAAAAACGTCATTCTGGAGATTCGCGCCGGAACCGGCGGTGATGAGGCGGCACTCTTCTCCTCCGACCTGTGGCGCATGTACACCCGCTTCGCCGAACTAAAACGGTGGAAGGTGGAAATTCTCTCCTCCAGCCCCACCGACCTGGGCGGCTTCAAGGAGGTCATCGCCACCATCTCCGGCAAGGATGCCTACAGCGCCCTCAAGTTTGAATCAGGGGTTCACCGGGTACAACGTATCCCCACCACGGAGACCGGCGGGCGTATTCACACCTCCGCCTGCACTGTGGCGATTCTGGCCGAGGCGGACGAAGTGGATGTGGTAATTCAGGAGAAAGATCTGCGTATCGATGTCTACCGCTCCTCCGGCCCCGGCGGGCAGAGCGTCAACACCACCGACTCGGCGGTGCGTATCACCCACATCCCCACCGGACTGGTAGTGACCTGCCAGGATGAGAAATCCCAACACAAAAACAAGGCCAAGGCCATGAAGGTACTCAAGGCCCGACTCTACGACCTGGAGCAGCAGGCTGCCGACAAAGAGCGCTCCCAGGAGCGGCGCAGTCAGGTGGGATCCGGGGACCGGTCAGAACGCATCCGCACTTACAACTTTCCCCAGAGCCGCATCACCGACCACCGCATCAACCTGTCGCTGCACAAGCTCGATCAGGTGATGGAGGGACAGATGGAGGAGATCGTATCCTCCCTGGCAGCGCACTATCAGGCGGAGCTGCTCTCAGGAACCTGAGACAGTCCGCGCACGCACAAAAGCAAAGCCGCCGATTCGATAGAACCGGCGGCTTTTTGCACCCACCCTACACATCGACTCCTTGGAAAGCCGATGTGATCTCCAAACACTCTTCCATAAGTGCTCTCTCTTCCCTTTTAACGCACCCTACTCTCTGAGTCATCTTGCTTGGCGGCGAGAATTTCGCGTATCTGAGCACACTTAAACCCCAGCGCCATATTACGGTTCTCTCCCGCCAGAATCACAATGTCATACATCTCTTCCATGAGGCCATCGACCCAAAACCAGTTGACCCGATCCCCCTGACGAAGGGTGACATGAGACATGCTCACCTCGGGCAGATACATGTCGAAAGCGCGAGCCACCTGACGCTCAATGCGGGGCCAGTTCTCCTGTACGGTCAGAATGCTTGGGTTGGACTGAATCGCCTCACTCACGGCATCCTGCAAGGTTTTGGAGAAGGCCGCCGTGGCCTGAAAAGTTAGCAGCGCACACATCACGGCTATCCATAACCGCATCTTGCGCAAAAAACGCTGCCGCGCCCCATCCCGCTCTATAACGCTGACTTTCATCATGCTCCCCCATCAAATCAGGCCCTTAACCGGCCTATCCATAAACAGCCCAATCAGGCTGCCTGGAATTCGCGCTGGGAGTGCGTCCCACTCGAAACCAGCGCATTGTTCAGATACTCCTTGAGGAAACCCAACTCTTTGTCCGGACTCCAGCCAAAAAGACGGCAGATCCAGATGAATGAACCCATATCGTCCGATGAGGAGCAAAACCAGTTACGCACCTCGACAAAGCTTTGGCGAAAATCGGGATCACTGCGCAGTTCCGGGGTGGTCTCCAAACACTTGTTCATAGTGACGCAATCTTCTACGGCGGTCTGCATGACGTTGGCCCAGATGCGATTCTCTGAATATTTCCGGTTCTGACTCATGACATCTCCTCCTAATTATTATTGTTTCGCTTGCTGCAAAAATATAATGCAACAGGGATGCCAGTTTTTTAATTATGTTAAATTAGTTCTATTTTTAACAATAAATCAACAAGTTGTAAATTATGTAAAATTCCACCACCTACCCAATGCATGTCAAAAAAGAGGCAATTTTCGACTTATGGTAAATTTTTGACACGTCTAAGCCGGCCGCAACCGCCATCCCGACACCCCCTGACAATTTTTGCCTGGGACACAACACAAAATTGGCTATCATTGATAGTGATGGTCAAGACACTGCATGATCGACAGACGCGCTATCCACCATAGTGACCATTCAGGAAGTGAATATGGAGCTTTTTAAATGGCTGACCCCTATCACCTACTGGATCCTGATCATTCTTTGGATGGTCATCCTGGGACTCTATGTGGTGCAGGAACGCTCGGATCGACTGGATGGTCAGGCCATGCGGTTTCTGCTGGCCGTGCTGGCCATCGACGCCTTTCGCACCCTGTTCGAGAGTATCTACTTCGGCATCTGGTACACGGCTCGGGTGGGACTGCTGCCCCATAGCTGGTTCGAGCTTCTGGTTCAGCCGCAAAATGTCTTCATCCCCAAACTGGTCAACGTCATCGCCGCCGTCCTGGTGCTGGCCATTCTGCTGCGCCGCTGGCTTCCCAACCTCATCGATGAACACAAACAGCAGAAACATCTCATTGACCAACTTCAAACCGAGATTCAAGAGAGACAACGGGTAGAACAGGCACTACGCCGAGCCGCCGACAAACTGGCCGAAAAAGAGCAACTGCTGAACAGCATCATCGACGCCTCCCCCAGCGGCATCCTGGTGGTGGATCGCAACAGCAAGGTGACCCACTTCAACCAACGCTTTATTCAACTCTGGAATATTCCTGAACCACTCCTTGCCCCTCGGAACGACCAGGCCCTGTTGAGTCACGTCCTACACCAACTCGCGGAACCTGAAAATTTTTTAAAAGGGGTTGAAAAACTCTACGAAAGCAACGACAGAAGCCAGGACACGCTGCCCTTCAAAGATGGCAGAACGCTTGATCGCCAATCAGCACCTCTACTTCGGGACGATCAACCCCATGGTCGCGTCTGGATATTCAGCGATATCACCAAGCAGGTGCAGGCCGACCAAAAAATCCGCAACCTCAACAAGCACCTGGAACAGAGAGTACGGGCGCGTACCGACGAACTGGAGGCGGCCAATCACCTACTGGAAGAGCAGATCGCCAAACGAAAACGCATGGAAGGAGCCATGATCGCCAAGGAGCGCGCCGAGGCCGCCAATCGCGCTAAAAGCCTGTTTCTGGCCACCATGAGCCACGAAATTCGCACCCCCATGAACGCCATCATCGGCATGGGAGAGCTGCTGCTGGAGACCAAGCTGGACCACGACCAGAGACAGTTCGTTACCATATTGCAAAATGCCGGAGAGTCGCTGGTGGATCTCATCAACGACATTCTCGACCTATCCAAGGCGGAAGCGGGGGAGCTGGGACTGTTCCCGGAGCCTTTCCATCTGGAGGAAGTGGTGGGCAACGCCATGGCCATTTTGGCCATCCGCGCACGAGACAAAGGGTTGGAACTGAGTCTCCGCATCCACCCCGACACCCCTCAGGAACTGCTCGGCGACTACCGGCGCTTACGTCAGGTGTTGGTCAACCTGGTGGGCAACGCCATTAAATTCACCGAACCGGGGGGCGATATTCTGTTGGAGATCGGCCCCGACCCCGATACACCGGAGAGTGGCCGTATCCGCTTCAGCATCCACGATACCGGCATCGGCATCCCCAAGGACAAACTGGATGACATATTTCTGCCCTTCACCCAATCCGACACCTCCATCACCCGCCGCTATCAAGGAACCGGACTTGGACTCAGCATCAGCAAGCGACTGGTGGAGATGATGCAGGGCCGCATCTGGGCTGAAAGCCAACTCGATATCGGCAGTACGTTTCACGTCAACCCGCTCTTCAAAGTGGTGAACGCCAAAGTATCAGCCTCCATCAATCAGAGTGCTATCTTCGAAGGATTGCACATCCTACTGGTGGATGATCATGACGACAATCGACTGATTCTCAAGGAGATGCTGGAGAGCGTCGGTTGTCACGTCGCCAACGTGATATTTGACCCGGAAGCCGCCGAAGATTCGGTCAGACGCGCCCTCAACCAACAGCGCTGCGACCTCCTACTCCTCGACATTCACAGCCAGGCGCACAACGGCCTGAGTCTGGCTCGACTGCTTCAGCAATCGGAAGCGTTTGCCAAGCTGCCCATCTGCGTACTCAGTGCCGACCAACGCATCAGCACGCTGGATAAGGCGCGTCAATCCGGCACCCACTACATGTTGCGCCCGGTACGAAAAACGGAGCTTCTAGCCCTCATCACCCGAATTTTCTCTCCCGCCATTACCGACCTCCCTCCAGCAACATCCAGCACCCCTCCGAAAACCGACCATGCGCCCCCAACCACTTCACTGACCGGAGCGCGCATCCTACTGGCGGAGGACTCCCCAGACAACGCCCTGCTGATCAAACAGTTCCTCAAGGAGAGCCGCGCTGTATTGACATGGGTGGTCGACGGCACGAAGGCCATTGAGTCCTTTGAAAAGCAGCCGTTCGATTTGGTACTGATGGATGTACAGATGCCGGAACTGGACGGTTACCAGGCCACCCGCCGCATCCGCGCCCTGGAGTCGAAGTTGGGACGCACCCCCATCACCATCATCGCCCTCACCGCCCACGCCCTCTCTGATGACCAGGAGAAGAGCCTTGCCGCCGGGTGTGACGCACACCTCACCAAGCCGATTCGCAAGCGCAAACTACTGGCCGAATTGATTCACCACCTCGACAAAAAGCCTGCAGAGAACTCCTAGAGCTATCGTCACATATCCCAGTAGTCGGGCCCACTTCCCCCCTCCGGCGGCTGCCAGCGGATATTCTCCAACGGATCCTTGATCTCACAACTTTTACAGTGCAGGCAGTTTTCAGGATGGAGGCGCATGGCCGTCACAGCAGATGAACTCACCTTGCACTCAAACACCTGAGCCGGGCAGTAACGGGTCTCTGGATGACCATAACGCCGCCCAGCCTCTGTCAACGGGAGATCAGGGTTCTCATAGGCCACATGGGGGGGCTGATCGGGACGGTGCTGAATGGCACTCAGCGCCAGAGCATCCATGCGCCGCATCTGGCCAGCCTGCCGCTCCCCGCCGCCCTGAAGCCCCGACGGCGCATCCAAAGATCCATCCGCAACACCCCTCCCCGCCGAGTCTGGCCGCAACCTCTGACAATCCCTCTGCCGCATCCGCCATGTCCAGGGCGAGCGCCCGCCGCTCACCCCCTCCCAGGCGGCGTTGGCCAAACCAAGCCAGCACCCCAAACGAAAGCCGGGCCGAACGTTGCGAACCGCCTTAAGGTCACGCCCCATCTCGGAAGCCGCCAACGCCCGCGGATACCCCGCAAGCGCCGAAGCCGAACACACACCCGCATCAAGGCCCGAAAAAACAGCATCCGCCGCCATGACCCCGGAGTGAATCGCCCCATCAATCCCCTGCAACCGGGCCGGATGCAAAAACCCCGCCGCATCACCGACCAGCACACCGCCATCGAACACCAATCGCGGCCACTGCTGCCAAGCGCCCTCCACCAGCGCCCTAGCCCCATAGGCCACCGGACGCCCTCCCTCCAAAACCTCGGCAATGGCCGGGTGCTGTTTCCAGCGCTGAAAAGCGCGAAACGGATGGAAGCCGGGATCCCGATAGTCCAACGCCGCCACCAACCCCAACCCCACACGGCCATCGGCAAAGTGGTAGAGAAAACCACCGCCATGCACCGAACCATCCAGAGGCCAGCCCAACGTATGCAGTACCCGACCAGGATGACCTCCAGGAACCTCCCATAGCTCCTTAAGCCCCAAAGCATGCAGGCGCGGCCCACGACCTCGATCCAGATCAAGACGCGCCACGACCTTTCGAGTCAGAGAGCCGCGACACCCCTCGGCCAGCACCACCGCTCGGGCATGGATCACCACACCAGGCTGATAATCTCCCTGGGGAGCGCCATGGCTATCCAGCCCCATGGCACCAGTCACCACCCCCGCCAACCGCGCCCCATCCCAGAGAGGCTCCATGGCCGCAAAACCGGGAAACAGATCCACACCGAGCGCCTCAGCCTGCACCCCCAACCAGCGACATAGACGCCCCAGAGAGAGCACCGCATGTCCCCGATGCTGCCAATCGGAGACCATAGGCAAAGAGATGGCACGAAGGGAAGTGAGATAGAGCAGGGATTCATCATCCACGGAGACACCACCGAACAGCGACGCCTCGGAACCAACATGGTCTGGAAAAAGCGGCTCCAGGGTTCGGGGGTGGAGCAGCGCCCCAGAGAGCTGATGGCCACCAATGCGCGCCCCCTTCTCCAACACACAGATGGAGAGCGAACGCCCGGCATTACGGGCCGACATGGCCAGACGACAGGCCGCCGACAGCCCAGCCGGGCCGCCCCCTACCACCACCACATCGTATGATAGCGCTTCGTTGTCCGACACAGCGCCCTTCTATCGTTTTAATGAAACCGTTACAGATAGCTGCTGCGACGACGACGCCCAGCAAATAGAACCCCCAGAATCCCACCGAAAAACAGAACCCCGGCTCCAATCAGAAAAAAACGCTGCTCGACATTTTTCTCCAAACGCGTTTTCTCTTTGCGGATTTCGTACAACTGACCGGACAGCTCCTGAAGGCGCCTCTTAAAGCGATCATTCTCCCGCTTCAGATTGAGGGCATTTTTGGAGATGTGCCGCACGTGGGCCAACTCCTTCTCCAGCTTTTTCTGCGATACCAGACGCCCGTTTATGACGGCATGCTCCTTTTTGAGCTTCGCCAGACGCGTCTCCGCCCTCTCCCGAGCCTCCAACGCCCCCTCCAATCGGACCCGCGCCGGCACCTCTTCCACCAAATAGCGCTGCAACACCCACCCCGTATCTCCCTCTTCTGTGCGCACACGCACCCAGCCAGCCCCATTGTTGCGAATCACCACCAGACGGGTGCCGGAGAGAAGCTGCTTGACGATTTTAAAACTGGGGCCATCACCACGCCGCAAGGTGATCTTGAATTGGTCGATCACATAGCGTACGCCAGGCGCAGCCCATAGAGGGCCACGAGGCATCGCCATCAGCACCATCAGGCCGAGCAACACCATGCAACAGATTCTCAAGATTCGATTCATCGTTTTTCCAACGCCCATCAAACGAAGCGTATCCACCACCCAGGCACTCAGCCTGGGATCCGACGCCAAATAGAGGTATAGTAGGGTGTTACACTTAGCACCACGGCCCAACAAAGGGTCAAGTCCGACGCATTATGGCAAAAAAACGGTTGATTCTCCCCCTTAATTCATGACAGGCACCCCATGATTCCAATCCAGATGATCCGCAAAGCCCAAACCCTCATCGAAGCGCTACCCTATATGCGCCGCTTTGAAGGAAAGACGTTCATCATCAAATATGGCGGCCACGCCATGGTGGATGAAGAGCTTAAAAATTGCTTCGCCCAAAATATCATTCTGCTGCGTCAGGTGGGGATTAATCCGGTGGTGGTGCATGGGGGTGGCCCTCAAATTGGTATCACCATGAAACAGATGGGGCTAGAACCCCGATTTGTTGACGGCATGCGCATTACCGATGAAGAGACCGTTAACGTGGTGGAGATGGTGCTGGCCGGTAAGGTCAACAAAGATATCGTCAATCTCATCAATCTGAATGGGGGACGGGCCGCCGGGGTCTCCGGTAAGGATGGCCATACCATTCAAGCACGTAAGTTAACCCATGTGCGCCGTGGTCCCGATGTCGAAGTACCAGAGATTATCGATCTGGGCTGGGTGGGCGATGTGCAACATATCGAAACCGGCTTGCTGGAGCTGTTTAAAAAGTCCGACATTATTCCCGTGGTGGCTCCGGTGGGCGTTGGCCCCAA